>DAIRDK010000265.1:0-3561 GCA_036796175.1 Bacteroidales bacterium
GAACTGGATCAATGTCGACGGTCCGCGCAGCCTCACGGGCAATTACCATGATCAGTACGACATCAAGACCACACCCGTGATCTTCATCCTGAACCGGAACAAGGAGATCATCGCGAAGCAGCTCAAGACGGACCAGGTCGCAGCATTTATCAGGAATTATTTAGGCACGACCCAACCGTAAGACTTATATTCCCAGGATACTTCATTTTTATATGCGTGCAGGAGGAGATATCCTTCCGGCACGCCCATGTAGGAACCTCTCCACCACGATCCGGCCACACTGCCTGCAGTGACGAACCAGGTATGTCCCACGTGAATTTCTTCGTAGTAATGCTGGTGGCCCTGGAGAACCAGTTTCAGGTTGTAGCGATCAAACAGGGCCAGGACTTCATTTGCGTTGAGAATAATGCCTATGGAATCCGGGGCCGCCGCAGCGCTATCGGCTACCTGGTTGAAGACTGTACGGAACGGGATATGCGTGACCAGGATGATCGGGGTATTCGTATCGGTAGCGGCCAGTTCCTTTCTGATCCAGGCGATCTGAGCGGAATCGATGGTTCCGTAATAGTTCCTGCTCCCGGAGATCTGGACTGAATTCAACAGGAAAAATTTCCAGCCGTTATAGATAAACGATTGGCAGGTCGGGCCGACTCTTTGTTCAAAGAGGTGATTTCCGGCCAGCGGATTGGCAGTATCCGCTCCGGCTTCGGGATAGATCGCGAAATATTCGTGGTTGCCAATGGTGTTGTAAACGGGCATGTTGAGGCCACTTATAGCTGACGTATATATATTGTAAAGTGAATCTGCACGCGGATAATTCACCCTGAGCGCATCATAGATCAGGTCGCCGCCGGTGATGACGAAATCAGGTTTTTCTTTGTTGATCGTTTTGATGGCCTGCCGGAACCCTTTTTCCGCATTCCGTTCCGGCATGATATGGATATCGGTCATGAAGACGAAGGTGAAGGGCTTTTGGGAGAAAGAAAAAAGGGGCAGGAGAAGCAGGAGAAAAAGGAGGCGATATGGGGTGTGTTTTGACATGGAAAGTAGTATTTTTCTTAACAAAGGTACGAAAGATACCGCTGATTTTTTATAATCCAAAACATACAGTGTCTGGTAAATAGGTTTAATTTAGAGCTATGAAAAGAAAGATACAGAATTTCTTTATTGTAGTGCTCTGTTTGATCATTGCCTTCAGTGTGTACCAGTGGGCAAGTATGAAATATTGGGGCTACAGGGATTTTGAAATTACACGTACAATCTGTAAAAAGCATCTTTTAAATGATACTGTATTATCTGACATATTTACCGTAACAAGCGAGGTTAACCGCAGACATGATACGTTAATTTACTTTAGCTATAAGGATAAATATATTTTTACCTTCATCAGGATCAATAAATATTCGGACATCAAGCCATCTAATATAATGAAGTGGATCCCAATGCCTTTAGAATTTGAGCAAGGAACAGACTATTACATGTTTGCGGGAGAAAACGATAATCCGATATTATTGGGTCTGAAAGAAAAGATAAGCACTCCGGATAAATTATCGCTGGTATTTAATGACAGTAAAAATGAAGTTGATGAAGGGTTGCTTGAAACAGGTTTGATCTACAAACTGAAAAGCAGCTCCATTGGGATCCTTTCTAACAACCATTTTCCTGATATTATTATTGACCCCAGAAACCCTGAGAATCAGATTACCTTAATACTTGCTAGAACCAGGTATGGATTTTTCATTATTTGTGGATCTGCAATCTTGAATACAGACACAACTAAGTATGATTTGGTGTCATTTCTGAATCCCACAACATTCGAACTGAACTAATGGAGAATCCACACCTCACCCCCATCCCCTCTCCTGAAGGAGAGGGGGGCATTGCTCCAAATCCCAATCGCGCTACCGGAATGCAACCGCTCCGCGGTTGATGGGACGGTTTCAATGAGCAATGAGCGATGAGCATTGGAATGTGCAATTAGCAAAAAATCGCCATTCGTCAATCGTCAATAAAATCGTAAATCGTACATCGTAAATCGTAAATAAAAAAGCCTCCATTTCGGAAGCTTTTTACATACGGTGTATTTATGATTAGAACAACTAGCTGGCTGCTTCCTCCAGGACCGCCTTGAAGGCTTCCGGATGGTGCATCGCCAGGTCCGCCAGGGTTTTGCGGTTCAGTGCGATATTCTTCTCGGCCAGTTTGCCCATGAGGACGGAATAGGACATCCCGTATTCGCGTGCGCCGGCGTTGATGCGCGTGATCCACAATCCGCGGAAGCTGCGCTTCTTGGCACGGCGGTCGCGGTATGCGTAAGTTAAACCTTTTTCAACCGAGTTCTTGGCGACGGTCAGGACGTTCTTTCTCCTTCCGAACTGTCCCTTGGCCCGTTGCAGAACTTTTTTTCGTCTCGCCCTTGAGGCGACTGCATTTACTGATCTTGGCATGGTTCTCTGTTTTTTGTTCCAGCGCCCCGTTCAGGACCTTTCAGCTGGAAACAAGTTAGACATGGGTTAATTCTGAAGCATCTCCTTCACATTGGCTTCATCCGCCTTGGTGACGGTGGTCGAGTACCCGAGGTTCCTCTTCCGTTTCGTCGATTTCTTGGTCAGGATGTGGC
This sequence comes from Bacteroidales bacterium, assembly GCA_036796175.1. Lineage (GTDB taxonomy): Bacteria > Bacteroidota > Bacteroidia > Bacteroidales > FEN-979 > DAIRDK01. The sequence continues at coordinate 2,621 of DAIRDK010000265.1, forward strand.
TTTTGTAAGCGTGCTTCCGCTTGATCTTACCGGTTCCCGTCAGCTCAAACCGCTTCTTGGCGCCGGATTTTGACTTCATCTTGGGCATTGATCTTTGTTTTGGATATTGGATATTAGATTTTGGATATTGGATAATTTCATTGTCACTCTGTCACTCTGTCACTCTGTCACTCTGTCACTTCTTCGGCGCTATGATCATGATCATCCTTTTTCCCTCCAGCCTGGGCAGCTGCTCGATCTTTCCGTCTTCGGCACAGCCCTGCGCGAACTTAAGCAGGATCAGTTCGCCTTTATCTTTGTAGATGATCGTACGTCCCTTAAAGAACACATCCACTTTCACCTTGGCTCCTTCCTTGAGGAACTTGATCGCATGATTCAGCTTGAAGTTGAAGTCGTGATCGTCGGTGTTGGGTCCGAGCCGGATCTCCTTCACCACGACCTTGGCCGATTTGGCCTTGATCTCCTTCTGCTTTTTCTTCAGTTCATACAGGAACTTCTTATAATCAATGACCTTGCATACCGGCGGGTTGGCTGTCGGGGAGATCTCCACAAGGTCGAGGCCGAGACTTTCGGCGATATTCAACGCTTCGCGGATATTGTAAATCCCCGGGGTGACATTTTCCCCTACAACCCGAACGACAGGCGCTTTGATCCTCTCGTTGATAAAGTGGGGGTCTTCTTTCTTAACCGGGCGATTGCGCCTCTGGTTACTGAACGGTAGTGGTTTTAGGGCCAAATTTTATCGGTTTGGTGTATACTCAGTTTATTCTCCCTGTTCCTTCTTTATTTCTCCCTGTATAAAGGAAATAAAATCCTCCACGTGCTGCGGGCCCAGGTCGCCGGCGCCATGTTTCCTTACGGAGACGGTGCCTTCGCTCTCCTCGCGTTCTCCAACTACCAGCATGTAGGGGATCTTCATCAACTCCGCGTCGCGTATCTTC
>DAIRDK010000266.1:0-3538 GCA_036796175.1 Bacteroidales bacterium
CCCATCGTCTTTTGTTATGCGGATGCGTTCCAGGATGCCGAGTATATTGAAACATCCGCCGGCCACCGATGCGTGATCGCCGACCTGGCCAGGGTCAGGAAAGGCACCTCCATCGCGTTCGACGCACATTCAATAGGATGTTCCGGAGGGAAACGCTACTTTGGTTTCAGCAGTAAAATCCGGTCCAATTTCGAATATTTCCTCTCCTGCGGGATTCCGGGAGAAATGGAAGGCGAACGCTATATACGGACACCAGAACAGGTCAACCAGATCGTCCGGGAGATGAGCGTGATCCCGGTTGATAAAAAATTCATCGTCTTCCGTCGCTGGGATCATATCCTGCCACAGGACGATCCGCAGGCCGTGATCTTCTTCGCCCGCCCCGATGTCCTCTCAGGCCTCTTCACGCTGGTGAATTACGATCATGAACAGGGGAACGGGGTGATCGCGCCCTTCGGTGCAGGATGTGCCTCCATTGTCCATTATCCCTGGTTCGAGAACCAAAAGGAGGATCCCAAAGCCGTCATGGGCATGTTCGACGTTTCGGCACGCCCCTATGTGCCCGAAGACACCCTGACCTTCACGATCCCCATGAAGCGGTTCGAACCAATGGTCAGTTACATGGACGAGTGCTTTCTGATCACCGACTCATGGAAGAAAGTGATGAACCGGCTCAGATAGCCGGTAAAGAAGATACTTAACTTTGCACTACGATACAGGAGGACACAACATGACCGGAATACAGGATACGATACGTGAACTGGCCGCTTCCATGCAACCGGAGCTTGTGAACATCCGGAGGCACCTGCATATGCATCCCGAGCTGTCGACCGAGGAGGTGCAAACGGCAACCTTCATCAGCGCGAGGCTTTCGGAATACGGGATCCCGCACAGGACCGGGATTGCAGGCACGGGGATCGCCGGGCTTATTGAAGGAACCCGTGGACATGGACGGTGCATCGGACTCCGGGCTGACATGGATGCCTTGCCCATCCGGGAGGAGAACCGCACGGCCTATGTCTCTGTCGAACCGGGGAAAATGCATGCCTGCGGACACGACGTCCATATGGCCTGTTTGCTGGGAACCGCCAGGATACTCAACGGAATGAAAGATCGGTTTCGCGGATCGGTGAAGCTGATCTTCCAGCCTTCGGAAGAAACATACCCCGGAGGAGCGATCCGGATGATCCGGGAGGGTGTGCTAACGGATCCAGATGTTGACATGGTCATCGGCCAGCATGTGTACCCGTTGCTGGATGCCGGGAAAGCAGGTTTCCGGCCGGGTCCCTACATGGCCTCCACGGATGAAGTGTTCCTGACCGTCCGCGGCCGTGGCGGGCACGCGGCCAGTCCCCATCTGAACATCGATCCGGTACTCATTGCCGCGAACATCATCGTCGCACTACAGCAGATCGTGAGCCGCCAGGCGAACCCGATCATGCCGACCGTGCTTTCCTTCGGCAAGATCATCGGCGAAGGCCGGACCAACATCACGCCCGACGAAGTCAGGATCGACGGGACCATCAGGACTTACAATGAAGAGTGGCGCCGGGAGGTACACCGGCAGGTTGAGACCATGGCCTCCTCCATCGCGGTGGGGATGGGCGGGAGCTGCGATGTAAAGATCGCCCACGGGTATCCTTTCCTGAACAACGATGAACTGCTGACCCGAAAATTGCGCAGCTGGGCGCCTGAATACCTCGGGGAAGAGAATGTATCCGACCTGGATATGAAAATGACCGCCGAGGATTTCGCCTATTTCGCCAGGGAAGTCCCCTCGTGTTTTTACCGGATCGGGATCCGGAACGAAACGAAAGGGATCAATTCAAACCTGCATTCGGCCACCTTTGATGCTGACGAATCGGCCCTGGAGACCGGGGCGGGACTGATGGCCTGGCTGACCTGGAACCTGTTAAACGAGTAAGCTGATATGACGGGATCGACCATCCGCATGCTGATCGTGTTCCTGGTCACAGGAGCCGGTATCATCGTGCATGCCCAGGACCGGTCGACGAACAACCCGCCGCTGCTGCCGTTCCAGCAGAATGCCCCCACAACCGGAAACGAGGAGCAGCTGGCCATGCAGTTCTTCCAGTCGAGAGATTTTGAGAAGGCCGCCGAGCTGCTTGAAAAAATCTATGATAAAAAGCCCGGATCCTATTACTATACCTATTACCTGTACAGCCTGATCGAGATCAAGGATTATGACCGGGCCGAGAAACTGATCCGCGCCCAGCGGAAACTCGAGCCCAATGCGCTCCGGTACCAGGTGGACCTGGGCTATGTGGAATACCGCGCCGGGGAATCCGATAAAGCCCGAAAGCAGTATGATGACGCGATCAAAAAGCTGCCGGCCGACCAGCAGCAGGTGTTCGACCTGGCCAATGCGTTCGTAGCCCGCGGGGAAAACGACTATGCGATCAGGGTGTACAGAAGAGGCCGGGAGCTGCTTGGCGATTCGTACCCGTTCAGCCTTGAGCTGGCTACGATCTATGAACGGACCGGCGATCTTAAACACGCCGTGGATGAATACCTTTACCTGGTCACCCTGAACCCGTCTTATATAAAAACAGTTGAAGACAAGCTTCAGAACTTCCTTGCGAATGATCCCGACAACCTGCGCAACGAGGAGATCCGGAAAGCGCTCCTGACCAGGGTCCAGAAAGAACCGGACAACGAAGTCTATGCCGAGCTCATGTGGTGGTATTCTATGCAGCAGAAAGACTTCGGAATGGCACTCATCCAGTCGAAATCGCTTGACCGGCGGATGAAGGAAGACGGACAGCGACTCATTAACCTGGCCCAGATTGCCGTTTCGAACGAAGAATACGGGGTGGCGGAAGAGGCCTACCGGTATGTACTTTCAAAAGGGCGGGGGACTCCCTATTACGATTTTGCCCGCATCGAACTCCTGAATACACGATATCTGAAAACTGTTTCAGGGCCCCTTCCAGAGGAAAAGGACCTTCTTCAGATCGAGCAGGATTTCCTCAACGAACTGGGCGTTTCGGGAGAGCATGCAGGAACCATCAACCTGATCATCAACCTGGCCCACCTGGATGCTTTTTTCCTGCACAAGCCCGATGAAGCCACCGGTATCTTAAACCGGGCGCTGGAATTGAAAGACCTGAAACCGCAGGTCAGGGCTCAATGCAAGATCGAACTCGCGGACATCCTGCTTTTTTACGGCGATGTATGGGAAGCCACTTTGCTTTACCAGCAGGTTTACCAGGATTTCAAATATGATGTGATCGGCCAGGCGGCCAAGTTCAAGAATGCGAAGCTCTCGTTCTACATCAGCGAATTCAAGTGGGCAAAAGCGCAGGCTGATGTTTTGAAAGCGGCCACCTCGAAACTGATCTCCAATGATGCCATCGCCCTGTCGCTGCTGGTTGGAGAGAATTTCGACCCCGATTCAGGGACGGTCGCCCTGGGCATCTATGCACGGGCCGACCTCCTCGATTACAAGAATCAGCCCGAAGAAGCGCTGCAGACGCTGGATTCGATCCCCCTCCTGTTTGACGATCATCCGATCCTG
>DAIRDK010000267.1:0-3507 GCA_036796175.1 Bacteroidales bacterium
CGACGGGGTGCTCGATGAACCGGCCTGGGCGGATGCCATTGCCGTTTCGGATTTTATACAGGTGGAACCTTATAACGGCCGTCCGGCCACATTCCGCACCGAGGTGAGGTTCCTGTACGACAACCAGGGACTGTACATCGGCGCCATGATGTACGACCCTTACCCCGACAGCATACCGCGCCAGCTTGGGCTGCGTGATTCCGACTGGCTCAATGCCGACAACTTCACCATCATGCTGAGCCCGTTCAACGACGGCGTCAATGCCTTTGTCTTCGAACTCTACTCTTCGGATGTCCAGACCGATTACAAGCTACCGGCAACCAGTAACGGCAACTTCAACGGCGACCTGAGCTGGGATGCGGTATGGCAAAGCAAAGCGGGGTACAACGAGGAGGGCTGGGTAGCCGAGATTCGGATCCCCTGGTCGGCGATCCGCTTCCCCGACCAATCCATCCAGGAGTGGGGGGTGAACTGTTTCCGGGATATCCGCCGTTACCGGGAAAACAGCAGCTGGAATTTCGTCGATACGAAGATCCAGGGAACTGTGAACCAGGAGGGGCTTCTGAAAGGCATTACCGACATCAGGCCGCCGTTGAGGTTGTCGCTCTCCCCTTATATTTCGGCTTACCTTCAGCAGGAACCCGAAGACCCAGACTGGAAGTTCCAGTTCAACTACGGAGCCGACCTGAAGTACGGGATCAATGAGAGTTTCACCCTCGATATGACCCTGATCCCTGATTTCGGGCAGGTCCAGTCGGATTATAAAGTCTATAATTTCACTCCCTTTGAGATCCAGTATGCAGAAAAGCGGCAATTCTTCACGGAAGGGACCGAATTGTTCAACAAGGGGGGTATCTTCTACAGCAGGCGTGTGGGCGACCAACCCGACGGCTATGCTGAGGTGGAAGACTCTCTGCGCCCCGGGGAAGAGATCGTGGAAAACCCGGTCACGACGAGGCTGATCAATGCCACCAAGATCTCGGGTAACACGAATAAAGGCCTGGGCATCGGGTTTTTCAATGCGATGACGGCAAACACCTGGGCGACCGTGAAAGACTCGCTCGGTCATGAGCGCAGGATCCTGACCCAGGGTTTCACCAACTACAATATGCTGGTATTCAGCCAGGCCCTGAAAAACAACTCCTACATAGCCCTGCTGAACACAAACGTATACACGCCGGAGACCGGGTACTGCGCGGATGTGTTCGGTACTGATTTCAGACTGGCCAATAAAAAGTACACTTACGGGATCTCCGGGAATGCATTCACCAGCCAGAAATTCTCGAGGGACGGCACTCCCGACCGAGGGTATCACTATTCGGTCTCGTTCACCAAGCTGAGCGGGAATTTCCAGTTCTCTTACAACCAGCTGCTGGAAACCGACAAATACGACCCGAACGATCTGGGTTACAACCAGCGGAACAATAAATTTGAAAACAGCCTCGTCCTTGAATACAACATTTACGAGCCCTTCTGGAAGGTGCTGGACTGGCATAACGCATTTTATGTCTGGTACAACTACCTTTATGAGGACCTGAAGTTCACGTCCCTTCAATTTCGTGCCGAAACACGAACCAATACAAAGAAATACCTGACCCTGGGAGCAAACACGGAATTCATGCCGATCGCCGAGCATGATTACTACGAACCCCGTGTTCCCGGGTGGTATTATAAGAATCCGGGCGGCGGTAACCTGGTCCTCTGGGAATCAACGGATTACAGAAAAAAGTTCGCTTTTGACAGTTATATTGCCGGGTATTATTCCCCGGTCAACCCCGCCTGGGCCTATGCGTTCAACATCGGTCCGCGGTACCAGCCCAATCCACGTTTAACCTTGATCTACAGCCTGGAGTGCGAATTCGATCATAACGTGCGGGGGTATGTTATGGACTCGCTCGACCGTTCCGGCAACGAGGTGATCATCTTCGGGAACAGGGATGTCAACACGATCGTCAACATGCTGCAGGGCAATTTCATGTTCAGCAGCAAGATGAGCCTGAACCTGGCGGCGAGACACTACTGGATCACAGCCGTTTATGACTCGTATTACGACCTGCAGAAGGACGGGACCCTGGCCCCGAACAACTATACCGGTGACAACAACATCGATTACAACCTCCTCAATGTCGATTTAAGCTTTATCTGGAATTTCCTGCCCGGGAGCCAGATCTCCGTGATGTGGAAGAATGCCATCACGACCTTCAGTTCCGATGTGGAGAACGATTATTTCAGGAATTTCTGCAACCTGATCGATTCGCCTGCTTCGAACAGCTTTTCGGTCAGAGTTCTGGTCTATATCGACGCCTTGTATTTCAAGAAGAAGGGGAAGAAGTAAATTTTTACTATTTTTGCACCTCAGTACGCGGTAGTAGCTCAGATGGTAGAGCATCAGCTTCCCAAGCTGAGGGTCGTGGGTTCGATCCCCATTTACCGCTCGAAAAAAGAGGCAGCAACGCCTCTTTTTTATTTATATTTACTACATGCTGTCCGACGCCCAGAACATTCTTCGAAACATCCCTGACAAACTCCTCTACTATCCCGGTATCGAGAGCAGTGAACTGCTGATCAGGAAGAATCAGTGGATCGCGACGCTGATCTGCTGTATTGCAGTTTCCTGTATCGGCATCACGATGGTCATTGCGGACCCTGGGATGACCAGATCTATAACATACGCGCTTGTGATGGTCTCGATCCAGTTGTCGCTTATCATCATCGCACCTTTCACCCGGAAATCCTTCCTGTGGCTTACTGTCATTGCCAATAACCTGTATATCCTTGCAACCTTTGTTACGATCATCAGGCTCGGAGGGATTCCATATTCTGCAGGCATGATCTTTGTCCCATTTGCCGTCATCTTTTTCACGCTGCCGTGGCAGAAACTTTGTGTGACGACCCAACTGTTCATCCTTTATGTCCTGACGATCATCGCGTGCGTTGTGCTACAGCCGGGGCTACGTGACTCAGGTGAATTCTCACCTATTCTTAATGCCGTAATGTTTGGCGTGAACATAATATGGATGTCGGCTGCGGTCTACCTGTCGATCGTGCAGTATTACAACCAGAACCGGAAGATTGACCAGATGGAAAACCAGCGACTGCAGGAGCTTGACGAGGTCAAAACACGCCTGTTCACAAACATCACACATGAATTCAGGACACCACTTACGATAATCCTCGGCATGGCGGACCTGGTAAGGCAGGACCCAAACAGGTGGCTTGAGGAGGGTTCTGAAAAGATTAAGAACAGTGGGCATAACTTGCTGCACCTTGTCAACCAGATGCTCGACCTTTCAAAACTCAAGGCGAATGCCATGCCCGTACACATGCAGCAGGGCGACATTATCATTTTCCTGCGTTACCTTACTGAATCCTTCGACTCCTTTGCAATGCAGCGCAGGATCGATATGCATTTCATGCCGGTCCCTCAGGAGCTGATGATGGACTTTGATCCCGACAAGGTAATGCATATCGTTACAAACCTAATTTCAAATGCGATCAAATATTCAG
>DAIRDK010000268.1:0-3503 GCA_036796175.1 Bacteroidales bacterium
GGAAGAAGAAGGCGAATTTGATCCCGGAATACTCGGTGTGGAATCCTGCGGTGAGCTCGGATTCGGCTTCTGCGAGGTCGAAAGGTCCGCGGTTGGTTTCCGCCGTGCTCGCGATCAGGAACACCACGAAAGCGATGAATGCAGGGATGTGCCCCGTGAAGATGAACCAGCCGCCCGATTGCATCTCCACGATCTGGGAGAACTGCATCGTGCCGGCCAGAACGATGATGGTCAGGAGCGAAAGGCCTACCGAGAGCTCGTAGCTGATGATCTGGGCGCCTGAACGCATGGCCCCGATCAGTGAATACTTGTTGTTGCTGGACCACCCGGCCAGAAGGACACCTACGACACCCAGGGCGGATACCGAGATCACATAGAGGATCCCGATGTCGAAATCGATCGCATGGAGTCCCTTGGCGAACGGGATGGCCGCGATGGCCATGAACGAGGCGATGATGACGATAAAGGGGGCCAGGTTGAACAGGATCTTGTCGGAATCTTTGATATAGACCAACTCCTTCATCAGCAGTTTGATGAAGTCGGCAATGGTCTGGAAGATCCCATACGGTCCTACCCGGTTCGGGCCAACGCGGTTTTGCATGAAAGCGCACACCTTGCGTTCGGCATAGACCAGGATCAGTCCGACCAGCGCGTAAAAGAGCAGGAACACCAGGCCGATTATGGTCATCTCGATCAGCACCGCCCAGAAAGGAGACATGGCTGCTCTCAGGGATTGGTCAACCCATTCGGTGAAGGAGGTGAAGTCGTAAATGCTGAATTTCATAAGTCAGGGCTGTTATCTGTCAATATCAGGAATAACCAGGTCAAGAGAACCGCCGATGGCGACCAGGTCGGCGATCTTGCAGCCGCGGCTGATATGATCGAGGACACTCAGGTTGCTGAAGTTCGGCGAACGGAATTTCATGCGGTACGGGGTTTTGTTGCCGTCGCTGATCACATAGACTCCCAACGTTCCACGCGACGCTTCCACCCGCTGGAAATACTCGCCTGCGGGAAGTTTGAGCACGGCTTTCATCTTGGCCGTATGATCGCCGGCCGGGATGTTGTCGATCAGCTGCTCGATGATGTTCATCGATTCGCGCATTTCGTGCATCCTGACGGTATACCGGGCCAGCGTGTCCCCTTCGTGGAGGAGCACTTCGTTGAATTTTACTTTGTCGTAGGCAGCGTACGGATGGTGCTTGCGGACGTCGCAGGAGAATCCCGACGCGCGGCCGGAAGGACCGGTAACACCCCAGCTGATCGCATCTTCTTTCGTCAGCACACCAACACCCCGGGCGCGTTCCTGCATGATCACGTTGCCGCTCAGGATCCGGTCGTAATCCTTGATCTTCTTGCGGAAATACGTAATGAATTCCTTGACCCGCTTCTGGAAGTTCGGGTGAATGTCCATCATGACCCCCCCGGGGGTGTAGTAGCTGTGTAAGAGCCGGGATCCGAATGACTCTTCAAAGATGTCGAGGATCTTTTCACGATCGCGCAGGCCGTAAAAGAAACAGGTAAGCCCACCAAGGTCCATCCCGAAACTGCACCACCACAACTGGTGGGAGGCGATGCGGTTCAGCTCGTCGACAATGGTGCGGATGTACTTCACGCGTTCCGGGACCTCCACTTCCAGGGCCTGTTCAACCAACAGGCAAACCGCATGGTTATTGATGTGGGCGGAGAGGTAATCCATCCGGTCGGTAAGATGAATGATCTGCGGATACGTATCCTTTTCGCACATTTTTTCGATGCCGCGGTGAATGTATCCGCAATGAGGCTTGAGGTTTTTCACGATCTCACCCTGCAGTGAAACCACCAGCCGGAGCACCCCGTGGGTCGAGGGATGCTGGGGGCCCATATTTATATGGTACTCCTCTTCCTCGAGATTCTTCAGTACGGGATTGATTATTTCTTTCATACGTCAGAGTTCAACGAAATTGATGTCATCTACATAATCTTTGCGCAGCGGGTATCCCACCCAGTTCTCGTCCAGGAAAAGCTTCCGCAGGTCGGGATGTCCGTTGAACCGGATCCCCAGCAGGTCATAGACCTCCCTTTCGTGGAATTCCGCCGTGCGCCAGATATCGCAGACGGTATCCAGGACCGGGTGTTCGCGGTCGGCCGCCTTTACCTTGACCTCGATCATGTGCTTATGGAGAGTGGATTCGAAATGATAGACCACTCCGAGCTCTTTACCCCAGTCAACACCGGTAAGGCAGACCAGGAGATCGAACGACAATTCGGGATCGTTCCGCAGGTTCAGGACCAGGTCGCGCAATTGCCCGGCGGGTACGGTCACCGCAGAAAACTCTTTCAGCTCTTCGGTCGTTGCCTCCGGTACGAGCCCCTGAATTTTCTCCTTAAGTTTTTCTCTGTCCATTATTTTGGATTTACTGTCAAACTATTCAAACAAATGGCATGTAGCATGTGGCCGGTGGCAGGTGGTTATTTGGGGTTGCCGGGCCTGGTCACCGAATCCAGCTTGATCTTCCGCTGAAGCTGCATCACGCCGTAAAGCAAGGCTTCAGGACGCGGGGGGCAGCCCGGAACATAGACGTCGACAGGGATCACCCAGTCGACTCCGCGGATCACATGGTAGGTGTTATAAAAGAATGGCCCTCCCGAAACGGCGCAGGCGCCCATGGCGATGACATATTTCGGTTCCGACATCTGGTCATACAGGCGCTTCAGTACTGGGGCCATCTTGTTCACGATGGTGCCGGCTACCACGATCACGTCGGCCTGCCTGGGACTGGCGCGGTACACTTCGATGCCGAACCGGGCGAAATCGTGTCGGGAAGCTCCGGTGGCCATCATCTCAATACCGCAGCAGGAGGTGGCGAACGTAAGGGGCCATATCGAATTGGAACGCCCCCAGTTTACAATATCATCAACGGTGGTTAGCAGTACGTTGCCGCCCGTCTTGCGGAACAGTTCAAGGGTTTCATTGTCCTTGAAATCCGCATTCTTCATGTTCTTTATTCCCATTTCAGCGCTCCTTTCTTCCAGGCATACAGAAGACCCAGACCCAGAACGAAGAAGAAAATGATGATCTCGATGAAGCCGGTCATCCCGGCCTGTTTCATCATGACCGCCCAGGGGAAAATAAATACCGTTTCCACATCGAATACTAAGAAGATGATCGCGAACAGGTAATACCCGATGTTGAACTGCAGCCAGGTCAACCCCTCGGTCGGGATTCCGCATTCATACGCCTCGGCTTTTTGTGGATTGGTGGATGTAGGTGGAATGTAACTCGAGAAAATAAGGGCGATCCCCACCAGAAACGCGCCCACGATGAAGAACAGGATCAGGCTTTCAGCACTCATAATGTGAATTGATTAACAACAAGAGGTGCAAAGGTAAAAATTTCTGATTAACAATATAACCCCTGATATTCAGGAATATAAATATTTGTATGTTAACCGGCTGGAAAACAAGGAAGTGACCGGCGGGCCCCTGCAAATATCATGGAGGGGGTTGACAAATGTCAATGA
>DAIRDK010000269.1:0-3495 GCA_036796175.1 Bacteroidales bacterium
TGAATGGAAGGTGAATTCCCATGGAGTCGAGTGAGATCGAGTCCTTCTGGACCATCTCGGTCTTAACCCTCGGGGTATTGAACGTGCCGTACGGGGTAATAAGGGTCCCCCATCCGTCAACGAAACCGGATCTCTCCCGTTCATTGCTGAGGTACGCCAGCGACGGGATCGTGATGCCGGCATACGAGGCCGAATTCCATGTCATCCCGATCGTGAGCGGGAAAGGATACCAAAGGTCAGGCACATCGTATTTCAGAGCCAGCGGGATCCCGTTCACTTTCGATGCATTGCCGACATCCGAGAAGCCGGTGGCCGAATTGTTGTAAAATGTATAGCTGTCGGTGACGGGGAATCCGGGTACCGGGAGGTTTGTGTTGCCCGGGGAGGCCAGGTTGGCAACGATCGAAGGGATGAATACGAACCAGTATTCGGCAGGGATCTCGCCCATTCCCATGAAATGCTCCACGCGCTGCGTTACCGGCGACATCTGGGAGAAGTCCCAGGTTGTATCATACGCTGTTCGCGTATAATCACCCGGTACCATGTTGGTCATGCTCACCCTGAGCGTATCGCCCGGCTGCGGCATGTCGGCATCCGTGATGGTAACCTGGGCCATTCCATTTGCCAATAAACCGATAAGAAGGAGCAGCGTTAATATTCTTTTCATACAATCTGACTTATTTGATGAGCTGATGAACTGATGAGTTGATGAGCTTTATTCTTACATATATGTTTATTTGTCGTCCTTCGTCTTTCGTCCCTCGTCCTTCGTCTTCTTCTCCCCCGTAAACAGCTCCCTGAACGAACCGAAATCGCGCTGGTACGATATCCCGACTCCCTGCGTATAGGGAGAATTATTGTACAGGATATCCAGTGTGTTCGTCCGGTTGAAGGCCCTCACCCGCCATCTTCTGTTCCTGGTCAGCACGTATTCGATATTGATATCACCCACGATGGTATTGGTTTGCTGGGAGGATGCATTTTTGTATGAGGTCATGCCGAACGCTCCGTCGATGAGCAGCCGGTCGTCGAGGAACTGCGTGGAGAGGCCCACATCGAATTCCTGGCCTGTGGTCTGCGAACCCGGTTTGTAATTCACGTTGACGTTCACATTGTTCGTCATCCTGGAGATCATGCTGTTGATCTGGTTGGTGACGATGGACAGCGAGGTTCCCGACACATTGATATCGGAGGCAGCCGATGTACCGACCGGGTTGAACATGTTCAGCATCAGGATGGAGAGCACCTGCTGGCTCATTTCAAGCTGGTTCGTTGTATCGATGGTATTATAGACCAGGTTCTTAACTGATTCTTCCGCATTCGGCATGTTGAGGCCGAATTCATAGACCGGGTTCAGCAGCTTGCCTTTCAGCCGGAGGATGCATTCAACCTGGACCCGGGTGCTGGCTACCTCAGGGTCGCTGGTCAGTCCGGCCAGCGGCACCTTGGTCCGGTATAGCGCGCTCAGCAGGATATCGGCATCTGCGGGATCGCCTGTCCAGGTGATGCGGCTGCCCGGGCTGATCGTGAAGGGCAATCGCAGGAGGTTTCTCAGTTGCAGTAAAAATGATCCTTTGCTGATCTGATAAGAGCCGTTCAGGGTGAATGCCGATGACGGGGTCATGGTCATCGTCAGGTCGCCCTGGCCGGATGCTTTCAGGTTGCCCAGCTGGTCGGGAAGGAACACCTCCACTTCCGCATCGGGCTTCACGGCCAGGTTCAGGTCGAGCGATACCCCTGAGGCAGGCTGAATCACCGTCGCCCGGGGCACGGTAACGGCACTGTCGTTGCCGGTCTCCTCGAAGATGATGTAGTTCATTTGTCCGACATCCTCTGTCAGGTTGATCGGGATCACGACATGGGTATTCCCGCCGGTGTTAGCCTTGACTGAAATGCGGATGTTGTCGGTGGGGCCCGAGATTTTTACCGTTCCGCTGGCGCGTGCGTTGCCGTAAAAGATGCTGTTCTGTGCCGGCGAGTTCCTGAAGGCGCTGAAATCGTTCATGGCGATATCCAGGTTGAGCCTCATATCCTTGAAATGGTCATGGGTGATGGATCCGTTCAGGTAGGCTTTGTTCCCGAGCGAATCATACAGCGTGATATGGTTGAACGAGAGCCGGTCAGGCTCTATCAGCACGGTATCCGACAACGAATAGGGCACGTTCAGGTAACCGATGGCGAATTCCGTCCGCATCAGGCTGAGCAGCCCGCGCAGTTCCGGTGCATCCGGAGTGCCGGTCAGGCGCGCCTCCCCGGAGACCAGCCCGTTGAGGCGGGTCATAAAATCGGATACGAAGGGCTGGACCATTTTCAGGTTTAAGTTCTTCAACCCGATGTTGAAATCCAGATCCGGCTTTTCCCCCATCTGGTAAGTTCCTTTCACGGAGAGGGGAATGTTCTGGCCGATATTCCCCGTGTAAATAACCCGGGCATCGATGCTGAACCGCTCTTTGGCATCGTCGTAATCCACTGCCACCAGGGCATCGCCAAGAGGCTCCCCGTTAAAGCAGAACTTATCGAGCCGCAGGTCCGACACAAGCGCCAGGTCGTTATACACATTGCTGAGCTTCAGGTTGCCGCTCAGGATGCCATCGATGTTGATATCGCTGTTCCCGAAGAAATAATCGAGATCGGAAATGTTGATCTTGTTGAACTCCACGTTCAGGACCTCGGCCGGATCCTCCGAGATCTTTCCGTTGACGATCAGATCCTGCTCGGTTCCGTGAAAGGCCAGGTTGTTAAAGGAGACCGAGCTGGAGTCGATCACCGTCAGGTTCCCCGGATCCAGGTGCCAGGCATTGTTTTTAATAAAGGCATTGAACTGGCCGATGGTGATCCTGACCGAGCCGTCGTCGGGGAACACCGCTGTTCCGTCGATCTGGCTATGTCCCGGTCTGGAGGCCCAGCCGATCTCATAGAGGATGCTGTCGCGCCTCACCTGTGCGGCTACCCCAAGCTGGTCAAGCCGGATGTCGAGCGTGTCGCTGGTCTTTGATTTGGAGATATAAAACCGGTCGCAACCTGTATTCAGTCTCAGTTCCGTTGTACTGCTCTCCGCCTCCAGCTTCCAATCCGTCATATCCATGTCGTTGATGGTGATCAGCGGCGAAGCCCCTTCGATCCGGATGAGCTCCCGTTCGGTATCGAAAAATCCGCTGAGCACCGTTCCCGGGGCGATCTTCAGGAACGGGAGGAAGATATGGGTCACCTCAGACGTCTCCCCAAATTCAATGATGAAGTGCATCAGCTGGGGCGTGCTTTCATTACGGATCCTGAGGGAATCCCTCAGGTTAAAACTGGCCAGGTAGTTGGTGACGAACTGTTCCACCGACGTCACCAGGTTGCTGAACGAGAATACGCCGGTGAAATCGGCATTCACATAATCGGATTCGAGATGGAAGGATTTGTTGCCCCTCAGGTCTTTGCTGGTCTTGACCAACAGTTTTTCCATCCCTGCGGCGTTATCCCCTTCAATATAGTTGATCTCATCCATCC
>DAIRDK010000270.1:0-3460 GCA_036796175.1 Bacteroidales bacterium
CAAGATACCAGATCCCGATATTATTGAGTAGATACCCGATGGCCTTGTGATCCCGGGATGTTTGCAGAAAACTTAAGGCCCTCAGGTTATATTCCAGGCTCTTCGCCGATTCCTTCTGCCCCGAATAATAACCGGCGATATTCGACAGGTTAATGGCGATCAACAAGCTGTCCTTGCATTGCTCGGCCAGTTGCAGAGCGTGATGATCGGCATCCAGGGCTTTTTCATAATATCCCATGTCACCATACCGGACACCCAGGAAATTCCATGCATTCAACTCCTCCTTCCGGTTGTCGGCCTGGTGGAAAATGACAGCAGCCTGCTCCCCGTATCGAACCGCCCGGTTATAATCATGCGCCTTGAAAAAGAGGTACATCATCCCGCGGAATACCATGCCCTGGCCATTCAGATCCCGGGCATGGGCAAATAATTCACCGGCTTCATGATAATAATGGATCGCTTTGGCAGTGTCCCCCTGCCGGGCAAAGAATGTGGCCAGTTGCAGGTATTCTTCAGGTCTGACGTTCGCGCGGGGATTGGTTTCCGCCTTGACCGTAATCGTCAATTGAACCAGTGCCACAAGAATTCCGAGTCGGACAAGTGATCTGATCATCCAAACAAATGTAAAACTTTAATCTGGAAAATCAAGCCCTTGAATTCCTATATTTGCAAATAAGAATCAAATCATATGGGCATCCTGAGAGCCATCCTCTGCATCCTGTTCCCGCCATTGGCCGTGATTGACCGCGGTTGCGGAGCGATCCTGCTCGTTTTTATCCTGACATGCTGCGGCTGGATCCCCGGGGTGATTGCCGCCATCCTGTTCAACACCCGGGATATCTGATCTATTTCTTAATCGGACCCGGCTTGCTGTCAGCCATCAAGCGGCTGACCACCACCTTGCTGAATTGTTCCGCTTCCGTTTGCAGGTTCGAGGCCATGTCGGTACGTGTCTGACCCGTCCAGAGCAGTTTCTCCGAAGCGATATCGTACAGGTTGGATTCGATGAAATACGTAGATGCATCCTCATAATACCCGGGAGTCGAAGTCACTTCCCATGCATAACCAAAATAAGCCGCATAGGGATATCCGTAAACCGGTGCACCAACCCCGATCCCCACGGAGGTGCTTGAGCCGGGTACGTAACGTTGTTCCTTCCTGGAATCAAACAAGGTGATCAGCAGGATCGCATCGATATGGTTCTCCGATACTTTCTCACGGATGATCTCTTTGCGTTTTTCACCTGTAAAACCGGCTTGCTTGATCAGTTCAGTCTGATTTGCCATGGGGAAAATGCTCCAGGTCGTGATGGCACGGATACCCTTCGCCTGAAGGGCATTCACGACTGCATTTTCAATCTCGACCCGTCCATGGGTGTTGGGGACGATCGCCAGCACTGCCATTTTTTTATAGGAAGCAGGATTGTACTCGCCCGATTTATACACGTAGGTCAGTTCGGTGGATGCGCAACCCGTTAACATGATGATGCACAACACACCCAGGATCTTCAACGAGTTCATGGCCGCTTCCGTTATTTCGCGGTGCCCTCAAGCTGCCGGATCAGTGGAATTTCTTCCAGGATCGCTGTCCGGATGGCCGACAGGAAATACTCTTCCAACTGGTAGAACTGCGCAGCCGTTTTGGAATCGACGCCCTTCTTTATTTTCTTGTAATAGGTCAGGATCAGCTTGTCGTTCTTCGCTTTCAGCGCGATGATGTCTTTCATCAGCTCATCTGTCTGTAGATTGTTCAGGGTTGCATAGCTTTCCGCATATTTCCTGATCACGTCGAGCCGGACCAGTCCGAGGGCTTTCCGTTCGGCGTCGTATTGGTCATAAAGATTCCAGAACGCCTCTTTCTGCGGGCTCCGGAGTTTGACAAACTGCTCGACAAACGATTTTTTCTCGGCACCGAAGAGGCTCTGGAACATCTGGATCTCTTCAATGTCGCTCTGGGCCTGCACAAATCCTATGACAAGCAGCGAAGCGATCAGTAACAGGATTTTTTTCATGCTGACTGGATTAAAGGTGAAACCTGGAATTCACTATTTTTTCTTGGGATTGAAACAATAATTGATGCCGATACTGAACCCTCCGTATGTATTGTGTGAAGGGTTGTAATTCCCGCTCGAATCATCAAGACGCCAGTCGGGATCGTTAAGGTCCATGAAACCGTAAGCCATCGAAATGCCTGCCGTCAGGAACAGATTGTCAATTATGTTGACTTCAACACCGAAATCAATCCTGGCCATCAGGTCAATGGGAACATAGCGGTCTGTAATATCTTCTTCCCCGATCTTCACGAAGTCATCCAGATTGGGGTTGTACACTTCATCATCCGTAGTCACCTCATTGGCGAAGTAATCCTGTTTTGCTTTGATCAGAAGATTGAGCTGCGGGCCAGCCATTGCATAGAATCGTGCAATCTCGCCTGATGTGCGGTACCGGAACATCAGCGGGAACACGATATAACCCATATTGACCCGGCGGGTGTAATTCGTATCATTGCGTTCATCTCCATATTTCTGCCCGAGTACAGCGTAGCCGGGCTGGAAGAGCAACCCGATGTTTTTATTGAAATCATACCCGATATTTACGTTCCCGGCCGGATTGAACGTGAATTTATAATCCATCTCAGGTTTGCCATAATTATTCTGATTTGTAGTCCAGGTGCTTAGAAGAGCACCATTAGCGCCGAAATAGAGCCGGGACTGAGCAGCCAGTGGTCCCGAAAGGATTAACAGGTACAAGAACAGGAATGCGAAAATCTTTTTCATGGGATGAATGTTTATTGGTTTCTGCGGCAAATATAACAAACTATTCGTACCTCAACGCTTCGATCGGATCAAGCCGTGCCGCTTTTCGGGCAGGATACCATCCGAAGAAGATCCCGACGAAAGTTGAGAAGAGAAACGAGAGCAGGATGGAGTTGGCCGAAACGTGAACCGGCCAGGCCATGATCCCTGCTATCAGCCCCGAAATCAAAAATCCGATCCCGATGCCGATCAAGCCCCCGATCAGGCTGATGAGGAGAGCTTCGATCAGGAACTGCATGAGGACGTCCCGGCCGCGGGCGCCAACGCTCATGCGGATCCCGATCTCCCGGGTCCGTTCCGTTACGGAAACCAGCATGATGTTCATGATGCCGATGCCTCCTACCAGCAATGAAATGCTGGCAATGCTGGCCAACAGGATGGTCATAATACGAGAGGTTGAAGTAGCGGTGTTGGCGATGTCGGTCTGCGTCCGAACCGTGAAATCCGGGTCTTCCGAAGGTCCCAGCTTGTGCCTTTCCTTGATGATCTGCGTGATCTCCCGGGTAGCTGCCGGGATCTGCGCTTCTGAAACGGCCGAGGCAATGATCCCGTTGATCCAGGTCACGGTGAGCATTCGGCGGGCCACCGTGGTGAAGGGAGCGATGACAATGTCGTCCTGGTCCTGCCCGAACGCATTCTGGCCTT
>DAIRDK010000271.1:0-3455 GCA_036796175.1 Bacteroidales bacterium
AAATCAAGGAGGCGGTCCATGCGTCACAAGATGATGTCATTCTGACCACAGGCTATGGAATGACCGGCGCCGTGGTCAAATTCCAGCGCATCCTGGGACTGAAACAGTCGGGAAGAGAAGAAGTTTCCAGGTTTCCGGACGAGGAATCAAGACCCGTCGTGTTCATCACCCACATGGAACACCACTCGAATCATACTTCCTGGTACGAAACCGACGCAGATGTCGTGGTGATCCCCCCCGGCCCGGATTTGGTCATGGACCTGGGCAACCTGGAACAGGAGCTGATCCGGTACGGCAATCGCAAGGTCAAGATCGGGTCCTTCACGGCCTGCTCCAACGTCACCGGCATCCGGACCCCGTACCACCGGATGGCCCGCCTGATGCATGAACACGGCGGCCTCGCTTTCATTGATTTTGCAGCCTCTGCGCCCTACGATGCAATCGACATGCATCCGGCCGATCCCATGGAAAAGCTCGATGCCATCTTCTTTTCCCCACATAAATTTCTCGGAGGACCAGGCTCAAGCGGAGTCCTCATTTTCGATTCCGGCCTGTATCACAGCGAAGCACCCGATGAACCGGGAGGAGGAACGGTGGATTGGACCAACCGATGGGGCGAATACAAGTTCATTGACGACATCGAGGTGCGGGAGGACGGGGGAACCCCTGGTTTCCTGCAGGCCATCAAGGCAGCCCTGGCCCTGGAACTGAAACAGAATCTGGGAACTGAGAATATGCGCCTTCGCGAAAAACAACTGGTTGACAGAGCCTTCAAAGAACTCAGGAAGATCCCCGGACTGCATATCCTGGCGGATCACATCGACGACCGGTTGGGCGTGATCTCGTTCTACATCACCGATGTTCATTATAACCTGGTCGTCCGCTTGCTCAGCGACAGATACGGGATCCAGGTCCGAGGTGGCTGCGCCTGTGCAGGAACCTATGGACACTACCTCCTGGACGTCAGTTACGAAAAATCAAAAACGATCACCACCAAGATCAATTTCGGTGATCTTTCGGAAAAGCCTGGCTGGGTCCGCCTTTCCCTGCACCCGGTGATGACGGATGAGGAAGTGGACCAGATCCTGGATGCCATCCGTCAAATCGCGGTTCACTTCCGGGAATGGTCCGAAGATTATCTCTATGACAAACACAAGAACGAATTCTCATACAAACACAATGTACCAGGGCTGACGGATGTTACTGCCTGGTTTGACCTTAAACAATAACCTATGCCGACAATCGAGATCGATGGACATGTATTTGAAGTGGATGGTGACGGGTTCCTGACGAAACCGGAACTCTGGAATGAGGAGGTGGCGAAGCTCTTTGCCAGGTACGACGGGATTACCGAAATGACTGAGAAACACTGGGCCGTTGTTCATATCATCCGGAAAAACTTCGAGGAAAAAGGAATGGCGCCTATGATCCGTTCCATCTGCCAGGAGTCCGGGCTGAAACTGCGCGAGATCTATGAACTGTTCCCCCTGGGGCCTGCCCGCGGCGCCTGCCGGGTGGCCGGATTGCCCAAACCCGATGGTTGTGTTTAGCCGGATCGTTTCATGGAATGGTATATTGTAGTTTCCATCGTCTCACTGGGCATTTGCCTGGCGGGACTAACCTGGCATGCGATACGGATCATCCGGGCCGGAGCTCCGGTTGATCTTGCAGCGCCTGCCGGCGTGACCGCACCGGCCATCGTCTACTCCTTTTCAGGCGCCATGAGCCCGGCGAAAAAAGAGTCCGCCTACCTGCATCTTCCGACCTATACTGCCGGGATCTTCTACCACCTGGGCACATTCCTGGCTATTCTGCTGTTTTTCCTGGCCCTGGCCGGGATCCGGTTACCGGAGGCCCTGAATTATGCGGTAAGCGGGTTTATGGGAATATCATTTCTTTGCGGCACCGGGATGCTGGTCAAACGGATTACCAAAAAGGGAATGCGGGAGTTGTCAAACCCGGATGATTATATCTCGAATGCACTCGTCACGGCATTCCACCTGGCGACCGCCCTGGCGTTGATTTACCCGAAATTAGCCCCTGCCTATTTCCTGATCACAAGCCTGCTCTGCCTCTGGGTACCTGTCGGAAAACTCCGCCATGCGGTCTTTTTCTTTGCGGCCAGGTACCACCTGGGTTTCTTTTACGGACGCCGGGGAGTGTGGCCACCCCGAAATTCCTCAACCTCCTGACCCATGGAAACGATTACAACTGATATGATCCGCCGTGGACTGCAGGTCTTCCGGGAAAACAAAAACGGCAAACTGCTGACTCATCTGAACAGCTGTGTTCACTGCGGGCTGTGTGCCGAAAGCTGCCTTTACTACGTGGCTACCGGCGACGACCGGTTTACACCGGCAAGGAAAGTCGATATCGTGGCCTCGGTCTATAAGCGTTACCAAACCCTTGGAGGAAAGCTGCTCCCGGCCCTCGTCGGCGCCCGTGAACTGAACGATTCAACCGCTGCGGAAATGGTCGATCTGCTGTTCGGGGCCTGCACCATGTGCGGGCGATGCACCATGCATTGCTCCATCGGTGTAGATATTGCTTACCTGGTGCGCACGGGACGCACCCTGCTCTCCAACATGGGATACGTTCCCCAAACCCTGCAATCAACCGTAAAAGCCGCCCTGGAGACAGGCAACAACATGGGGATCCCCATAGATGACTTTACGGGCACGATCCGGTGGATGGAAGAGGAACTGATGGATGAGGTCGGCAACCCGGAAGCCAGGATCCCGCTGGACGAACCGGGCAAAAAAGTGCTCTACACGCTCAATCCCAGGGAACCGAAATTCTTTCCCCTGTCTATCTCGGCAATGGCGAAGATCTTCTACGCCGTTGGCGAAAGCTGGTCTCTTTCGACCAACATGTATGATGTCACCAATTACGCCTATTTTTCCGGGAATGATGCCGAAGCGGCGGTGATTTCCGGACGCCTGTGGGACGAAATGAATGTAACAGGCGCCGAAACGCTGGTCCTGGCCGAATGCGGTCACGGGAACCGGGCGCTCCGGTGGGAATCCCCGAACTACCTCAACCGGCCCTTCCCGTTTACCGTGCTGAGTTCCGTCGAACTGATCGCTACCTATATCCGGGATGGCCGGATCAAACTGGACCCTGACAAGATCACGGACCGGGTGACCTTGCATGATCCCTGCAACCTCGTTAGAAGCGGAGGAGTGATCGAAGAACAACGGTTTATCCTGCGGCAGTTTGTCAGGGATTTTGTGGAGATGACTCCCCACGGGGTGGATAACTTCTGTTGCGGAGGCGGAGGCGGACAGCTGGCCATGAGCGAATACAATGAGCGACGGATGAAGATCGCGGAAGTAAAGGCTGAACAGATCCGCAAAACCGGGGCGAAAATTGTGGTTACGCCCTGCCATAACTGCGTGGACCAGCTGATCCAGATCAATGTGGCCTTCCGGCTGGGCGTTCAGATCAAAACCATG
>DAIRDK010000272.1:0-3431 GCA_036796175.1 Bacteroidales bacterium
GCAGCGTCTTTGCGGTGGATGCCCGAAAACGGTACCGCGTGCTGCGCGGGGATAAAAGTTATTAGATCGTCAAGTCCGTATGGTCCGACCCAAAAAAAGCCTGGGACAGCATTTCCTGAAAGATGACAACATCGCGCGAAAGATCGCGGGCTATCTCGATCCTTCGATCCCGTGCGTGCTGGAGATCGGGCCGGGCACAGGGATCCTCACCAAATACATCCTCCAGGATCCCGCCTTCGACCTGCACGTCATCGAGATCGACCGCGAATCGGTGGCCTACCTCAACGAACAATTTCCTTCGCTGCGTCAGCGGATCCTTCACGGGGACTTTCTGGGTTTCGACCTGTCCAGCCTCCCGCATCCCTGCCTGGCCGGCAGGCAGGCGGCATCGGGCATTCAGATCATCGGCAACTTCCCGTACAACATCTCCTCCCAGATCCTGTTCCGTGTTCTCGATCACCGGAATACCGTGAACCAGGTCACCGGCATGTTCCAGAAGGAGGTGGCCGAGCGGATCGCTTCTCCTCCGGGAAGCCGGAAATACGGGATCCTGAGCGTTCTCCTGCAGGCGTTTTACAGGATCGATTACCTGTTCACCGTGAACGAATCGGTCTTTTTCCCGCCGCCGAAGGTCAAGTCGGCCGTGATCCGGCTGATCCGCAATGGCACCGACCGCCTGGCCTGCGATGAGCAGCTCTTTTTCACCGTTGTGAAGACCACATTTAACCAGCGTAGAAAAACGATCCGGAATTCCCTTCGGACCCTGGTCAGCGTTAAGCCCGGAGAAGGAATCCATCTTCTGGAACTGCGGCCCGAACAGCTTTCTGTGGAGCAGTTCGTTGAGCTGACGCGCTGGGTGGCTTCGCACTCCGCGAAAAATTCCTAATTTTGCAGAAACAGGAATGATCCATGACGAAACCGGCCAGACAGAGGAAGGCACCGGTCGCCAAACGACCAGTCGGAGGGAAGAACAAACTTGAGTCGAAGAAAGTTCTGGAGGCACCTCCTTCGACCCGGGCCGCCAACCGGTACTTCATCCTGGCGTTCTTTCTCTGGGTCCTGATCCTGTACGGCAATACGGTTCTTAATAAATATGCCGTAGATGATGAATTCGTCACCAACAATCCCACGGTCAGGGAGGGATTCAAGGCCATTCCGGGGTTCTTCACATCCTATTATTTTACCGAGAAAGGGAATGTTTCCGAGCAGGCTTCCGATTACCGGCCCATTGTGAAAGCCACCTTTGCGCTTGAATATGCCCTCTGGGGAGAGCGCCCGGGCGTCAGCCACCTGATCAACGTGCTGATCTATTTCTGCCTCTCCACGGCCCTGTTCTTCGTGCTGAAGCGCCTGCTGAGGAACTATAATATCCTCTTTCCCTTTTTGATCATCCTGCTCTTCATGGCCCACCCCGTACATACCGAGGTGGTTGCCAGCCTGAAGAACCGGGACGAGATGCTGGCCTTCCTGGCCGCCATCCTGGCCCTGCATTACCTGCTCAGGTTCGCGGATTCCCGCAAGTCCGCCAATGTTATTGCAGCCCTGCTGCTGTTCGCCGCAGGATACCTGACGAAGCCCTCCATCATCCCCTTCCTGGCCCTGTATCCGCTGGTCTTCTATTTTTTCACCGGCCTGAAACCCCGCACTTATGTTCCGATCGTTCTTGGTATCCTGGTCATCGGGCTGCTGGCTCATTTCCTGCCCAGGCTTCTGCTGCTGCCCCATGCAACCCGCGTAAACGGCTTTATCGAGAATCCCCTGTTTTTCGACAAGAACCTCTGGTACCGGCTGGGTACCGGCTTGACCGGGCTGCTGTTCTATCTCCGCATCCTGGTGTATCCCCATCCGCTGCTCTATTATTACGGCTATAACCAGGTGGCCTATGACCACCTCGGTAATCTCTGGGCCATCCTGTCGATTCTGTTATATGCCGGGCTATTCCTATATGCCGTCGTCAGGTTCCGCGAGAAGCACCTGCTATCCTTCGCAATCCTCTGGTACCTTATTGCGATTGCGATGTATTCCAACATCGTCATCCCGGTCGTCGGCATCGTGGGCGAACGGTTTGTATTCGTCGCCTCCCTCGGTTTCTGCATCGCCCTGGTCTATATTATTTTCCGACTATTCAAGACCGATCCGAAAAGCCTGACCATCGAATTCGACGCACGCGCAAAGATCGTTGTCCTCCTTACGCTGGTGCTTATTCCGTATACCGCAATGACGATCACCCGGAACCGGGAATGGCGCAACTTATTCACCCTGCTATCAAAAGACATCCCTTACCTGGATCGATCCGCCAAGGCCAATACGCAGTATGCGGGATATCTGATGAACTCCGTTTATTCGGATCCGGCTTTCATGAGCCGGGGCAGTGTAAACATTTATAAAAAAGAGATCATCATCAAACATTTCCGGCGATCTCTCGAGATCTATCCCGACCAGTATCAAACGCTCAACGACCTGGGAACGGTCTACCTTTACTTCGACAAGAACCCCGATTCGGCCATCGTGTTCCTGAACAAGGCGATCGCCTTGAACCCGAACCTCATCCCGGCCTGGGTCAACCTTGGGATGTCGTACCGGGAAAAAGGGGCGTATGAAAAGGCCATCGGGTGTTACAACACGATCCTGGAGAAGCGGCCGGGAGAGATCCGTGCCATCTTCGCGCTCGCCAACATTTACAATGACATGGGTGATTTCAACCGCGCGGTGCAGATGAACGAGGAGGTCATCAGCCAATACCCCAATCTCGACATGCCCTATATCAACCTGGGGAACTATTATCTCCAGCGCGGAGACACGGCCTATGCCGTGAAAAATTTCGAGACCGCCATGACCAAACGTCCCACGTATGAAGGGGCCATGCAACTCAATTACCTGTACAAGATCCACGGGGATCAGCAAAAGGCGGACTACTACATGCAGATGGCCCGCCAGATCCTCAACCAGCAACCCCGGAGATGAGTTTGCCCTTCGACGGAAAGATCCTCCAAATGGCCGATTTGCTGCGGAACGCGGCAACCGGACAGCCGGAACACGGAGTGGGGTTTGTTCACCCCGACCGCACGGTTACCTTGGTCACCTACCCGGAACTCCTGGCCCGTTCGCGAAGATTGCTAAAAGGGTTGCAGTCCCTGGGGATGAAACCAGGGGATATCACCATTCTGTCGCTCGACTCGGCTTCCGAGATCATTCCTGTTCTCTGGGCCTGTTTCCAGGGAGGGATCATTCCGGCTTTGCTGCAACCTCCTGTTTCTTTCTCCGAATACAATCCGGCTGCAAAAAAAGCCGAAAAAGTATACCGACTGCTGGACCATCCGTATGTGATCCTTTCCCACAGCCACCGGGAGAGCTGGATGACCAGCGGCATCCCGGTGTTTTCGCTGATCGATGTGACCGACATCCCCGAACCCGAAGGGGAACCTGAAATT
>DAIRDK010000273.1:0-3416 GCA_036796175.1 Bacteroidales bacterium
GGACTTTTTTAGCCATGCTTAATGTGATTAGGATTGTTTATGAAAAGATAATCTTTCCGCTGGCGGCCGGATTGAGCCGGACCAGGAACTGGTCGGTTGATTCATGGATGATCTCCGCGGTGAGTTCCCTGCCGGCTGTGTCGATTACAAATACGGTCGGGTACTTCTGCAGGTTGTGTACGACCAGGATCTCTGACTGGTTAGAGAACGACTGAACAATTTGCTCAATGGCACTGCCACCACCTCCGGCTCCACCGCCGGTGCCGGAACCTGAGCCGGTCGTATCCACGATCCTGTAAAGGGCATAGAATTCAAAGGCGGCAGTGCGGTTCCAGACACAGTCAGGGGAAAGGGCTACATGGACAGAATGATTTATGGGAATATAGGTTCCCGTGACCGGCGTCATGTGCTGAATTAAAACATTGTTCGAAAAAAGGAAGCTCAGCGGAAAGAACCCGCAGAGCTGCGATGTGGTTGTGCCATCCATGGAGACATTCAGCGAGCCGATATTGCTGACATCACCCCACCCTCCCTCTGGTATGGCACCGGGGATAATCCTGGCCACCAGGGAGACCAGGTCAATCGCCTTGTCGGCTCCCGGAGAAGGAATGATTTCATGGATCTGGTGCAATTGGGAACTTTCACTCTCGGTGATAACATGCCTGAGCGTCAGAAGCTCCGTGGAAGGAAGGTTCTCCAGAGCGGTATAGAGCTCCAGGAAGTTGTCGTTTATTTTATCTCCGCCGACGCGGAGCTTATCGCCGGTCCTATCACCCGGGGTGACGCCGATATTGATAATTTGTCTTGCCATTATAGATGGTATTCTTGATCAAATGATACTTCCATGTCGTCGAAGCTCAGGTCGATCTCATCCCAGGTGATTGAATCGGGAGTCAGGATAATATTGGCAGAGCTTTCAGGAATATGAGAAGAGAAAAAGCGGTCCTGGTAGGCTCGCTCGTACTCGATCTCCAGGTTATAGAGATACTCTCCGTCTTTGAGAAAAGAGGCGACTTTGGCGGTTTTGATGACAATCGGGAAAAGTTCCTTACCTATGGTCTCGTATGCTTCTGTTGAAAGGAGGAGTTCCCTCAGGTAGTTTTTCACCTCCCTGGATACCCATCCGGAGTTTGCCTTGCAGGTTTGAGTTTCTTTAGCGGAGAAGAGCTTTGATGGGGAATTGAAGAAGGATACCGGTTCTTCCCTGACCACAACGGCCGAAAGCCGGTCATAATCTAACGACATGTCCGACTTTCCCAGGAACCGGAAGGTATCATAGCCGGACAGTGAGTTTCGGAAGTAAAACGCTTTCTCGTTCTCAAAGACACGCGAATCGTTTTTAAAAACCCGGGTCTCTGACAGATACTCATTGTTCTGATTTAAGAGATAGACCTGCCATGAAGCCACGGTCTTTCCGTACCAGAGATTGACCAGGTCCAGATGGTCGAATCCGACCTTGCATTCCACAACTGAGTTGGGAATGATGGCGGTCAGCGGGCACCCTTCGATGATTTTCTGGAATCCATCTGTAAAGCTGACCCGGATCATCATCCTGAACTGTGTGTTCATTGAGTTGTCCTGGAACAGGAAGAACAGCTTCTCAAGGATCCCGCTTCGGGAATATTTTACTGTTGGCTGCCAGGTGAGAAACCTCGCCTGGTTCTCTTCCAGGGAGAAATAGTCCTGGCCTTTGGCATTGAGGGCTGCGAGAAGTTCCCGGTTCAGCCCGCCGGGTACCGCATAATACCACCGTGAAGGTATCAGCCCCTTGACGGTTCCTCCAAAGCACTCTGCAAAGGAGGCGCGGAACTTCAGGATATAATCCCAACTGCGGAACACGACGTTGCCATCTGCCTCGGGAAACTCAAACCGGGGAAGATCCCATGACAAGAACCGGGATACCAGGTAATCTGAAAGTTCAAATCGCACGTTACCATTACTATCCACTGCCTTACGATCTTCCCCGATCATATTGCCCTGTTCATCACGAACCAGGCAAAGAATGCTGAAATAATCCCGGTAAACCGTATCGGTCCCGGGAAGATTGTTGCCGGAGAGGATGCCCCATACTCCGACCTCAGAGATGGTGACCGAACTTTCAGAACCTTTGCTTCTGGCCGTCAGCGTGATCTTCCTCTGACTTCCTCCTTCCGGTCCCAAGGTCACATTGAAGTACTTCTGGATGTCATAGTTCTCACAGAGGACCTGGTAGAGGTTTGACGCAAAGGAATTGAATGACTGACCCGCGTAGGCGACCTCGAACGTCAGGCCGTCCTGAAGTGGCTGTAAAGCAGTCTGAAAAACCAGGGTTTTACCGGCAAAATGGAGTTTAAAGGTCCTTCCGGGATTCGGGTCGATATCATTGATGATAAACTCAAAACTCGCATAATGGCCGGAGAAGACGATAAAATTATCCGAACAAACCTCGAACATCACAGGATTGCCTGCAAGAAGGTAAAAAGGAGGAATTCCGGTAAGGTCAATCATGGTGCAATAGTACCATGACCGGATTGCCAAATAAAGGACAGGATCAGGGGCAGGTGAAACACTTAAGCTGCGTCGATTTGATGGAGGCTTTATTCAGGGTGACGGATATCTCACTGATCAGGTAATTGATCCCGTTGATCCGGTATCGTTTGGCAAAATCGATGTTTTTTAGGTCGATGTAATCCATCTGCTTTTCGATCCTGACACTCTTGCTGGTATTCATGATCCAATCCACCCAATCCTTCCAGAAAAGATTGAAGATCCCCTGAGCGCCCGGGAATCTCAGTGAGAAGTTGCCGTCATAGGCCAGGCCCCGAAGTTGAACCGGTGTTCCCCAGCCTCCGGCCATCCCGACCCAGAACAGCCTCGGGGTGATCTTATCCTTGTCTGTACCCAGGTTCCCGCAGCTGACGACGCCGAACTTATCGAACAAGGAGGAGAAACACGTCTCAGATTTATTCTTCTCATCCCCCCATTTATAGAAAAACTTGTCGGTAAGCACCGGACCGTTTGGCATTTGCTGCCACTCTATCAAAAAGCTATAAGGGTTTACCCCGAGCTGCCACCAGGAATTCGTGTCCACAACATAATATATGTCACCAAGCCAGGTGAAGGGGTACGGCGGGATCTCGGACATGGACCCGACGGCGCCCCGGATAAAATCCGTAATGCCTTTCTCGGCATCGAGCTGGGCCTGGTAAACCTTATCCCCCGAATCGGGTCCGAGCATAAATCTATAGCCTGTAATCTCATCAGGGATCTCCTGGGAGATAGAAAGGATGTCATCGGAGAATTCGATCACATCAGAATGCAAAAGCACCTCCTTATTGCCGATAATGCGGATGACTCTTTGGTTTGAATCGACATGAAAACTGCAATTGAACCAATGCTCAAGTCCGGCAATAAACTCGCTCACTTTGACTTTCGGT
>DAIRDK010000274.1:0-3414 GCA_036796175.1 Bacteroidales bacterium
CCCGGGTCCTGCTGATCCCACGGCATGGGGCCTTCATTATCCCGTACCGAAGACCAAAACGCATAAGCTCGTTCACGGTGAAAAAGAACGGGAACTCCACAGCCATTATGAACGTGTCCGCGTTATCCGTTCATCGGGTTTGCCGGACGGCCGGCTGCGGGAGACCTGGAATGCAGTGAAACGGGAATACCCGGGGGAATGGCTTCTTCCGCTGGAGATCCTGGAACTGATCGACCGTCCGACCCACCCGGTGCTGTACGGTGAGATCCGCGAGCACCTGGAATCGATGAAAAACGAGGAGCGCCTGCTCAAATTACTGGAGGACGGCTTATCTTTGTTAGCGCCTGATTTTGAATTATGAATAAAGTAGTCAAGGGTCCCGGGGACCTGATGCATCTGTTCCGCGACGGCCTGACGATCATGTCGGGCGGCTTCGGCCTGTGCGGCAATCCCGAAAAGATGATCGACGCGGTAGCCGCGTCAGGGATCAAAGATCTGACCGTGATCTCCAACAACATCGGCATCGACGACATTGGGCTCGGCAAATGGCTTGCCAACGGCCAGATCAGCAGGATCCTCGCCTCCTACGTCGGCGAGAACAAGCTCTTTGAACGGCTTCTTCTGGAAGAGAAGATCGATCTCGAATTCGTACCGCAGGGCACGCTGGCCGAGCGGATACGCGCAGGCGGCGCGGGGATCCCGGCATTTTTCGTACCGGCCGGCGTGGGCACCGAAGTGCAGGGAAACAAGGAGGTACGCGAGTTCGGCGGGAAAAAATACCTGATGGAACGCGGACTCCGGGCCGACATTTCGATCGTGAAAGCATGGAAAGGAGATCCCTACGGCAACCTGGTCTATCGCTATACCGCCAACAACTTCAACCAGGCGATGGCCATGGCCGGGAAGATCACGATCGCCGAAGTGGAGGAACTCGTTCCCGTGGGCGCGCTGGATCCAAATTTCATTCACACCCCCGGCATTTTCGTGCAGTATATTTTAGAAGGTACGGATTACCAAAAGCCGATCGAGCGGCTCACCGTACGCGAACCATAAGGAGGGAACATGGCACTGACAAAAGAACAGATCGCTATGCGCATCGCGCAGGAACTGAGGGACGGCTATTACGTCAACCTCGGCATCGGGATCCCGACGCTGGTGGCTAACTATGTCCCCGAAGGGATTAAGATCGTGCTCCATTCCGAGAACGGACTGCTGGGCATGGGCCCATTCCCGGAAGCAGGCCAGGCCGATGCCGACCTGGTCAACGCGGGCAAACAGACCGTGACCGTGCTCCCGGGCGGCGCCTTCTTCGATTCCTCCCTGAGCTTCGCGATGATCCGCGGGAAGCATGTCGACCTGACGGTCCTGGGCGCGTTCGAAGTTTCGGAGGCGGGAGATATCGCCAGCTGGAAGGTGCCCGGGAAGCTGATCAAGGGAATGGGAGGCGCGATGGACCTGGTGGCCTCCGCCGAAAACATCATTGTTGCGATGCAACACCGCGACAAGGACGGCAACTCCAAGCTGCTGAAGTCGTGTACGCTGCCCGTCACCGGGCTGGCCTGCGTCAAGCGGATCGTGAGCGACCTGGCCGTGATCGATATCGTGCCCGAAGGATTCAGGCTGATCGAGCGCGCCCCGGGAGTCAGCGTTGAAGAGATCAAGGCCTCCACGGAGGGCCGCATGATGGTCGAGGGAGAAATCCCGGAAATGAAATTTTAAACCGGAAAGACAATGCCACATTATATGAAACTCGGCGAGGTGCCCCACAAACGGCACACCCAGTTCGCCAAGCCTGACGGCCGGCTCTATGCCGAAGAGCTGGTGAGCACGGAAGGCTTCTCCGACATCTATTCGCTCATCTACCACCACCATCCCCCCACCATGGTCCGGAAGATCGGCACACCTTACAGCGTCGCCCCCGAGATCGCGCTGGAGAAGAACATGCAACACCGCAGTTTCCTTGGGTTCCGCGTGAAACCCGTCGATGATTTCCTCGACAGCCGAGTGCCGGTCCTCGTGAACGGTGATGTTTACATCTGCCTGGCGGCGCCAAAGAAAGGCACGGCGGGTTACTTTTATAAAAATTCAGCGGCCGACGAACTGCTGTTCATCCACCAGGGCGAAGGCCGGTTCAAAAGCGTCTATGGCACGATTCATTTCCATAAAGGGGATCACCTGGTCATCCCCAGGGGGACGATCTACCAGGTGGAGTTCAACGGCGAGGACAACCGGCTGTTCATCCTCGAATCGTTCAGCCCGATCCGCTACCCGAAACGATATGTGAACCGGATGGGCCAGCTGCTTGAGCACAGCCCTTATTGCGAACGCGATATCCGGGGCCCGGAGAAACTGGAAACACACGACGAGACCGGCGACTTCCTCGTGAAGATCAAGCGCGACGACCTGATCTTCCCGTATCACTATGCCGTGCATCCCTTTGATGCGGTTGGCTGGGACGGGAACCACTATCCGTTTGCCTTCTCCATCTATGATTTTGAGCCCATCACCGGACGTGTACATCAGCCCCCTCCCGTGCACCAGACTTTCGAAGCGCATAACTTCGTCACCTGCGCATTCATGCCGAGGAAGTATGACTATCATCCCCTGGCCATCCCGACACCGTACAATCACAGCAACGTGGATTCGGATGAAGTGCTCTATTACGTCGACGGCGATTTCATGAGCAGGAAATCGGTGGAGAAGGGACAGATCACGCTGCATCCCATCGGCATCCCGCATGGCCCGCATCCCGGGGCGGTGGAACGCAGCCTCGGCAAAGAAGGCACCGACGAGGTGGCCGTGATGGTCGATACGTTCCGCTCGCTGAAGATCACGAAACAGGCGCTGGAACTGGAGGATCCGGAATACTACCGGTCGTGGATCGAAGGATGACGGGATACAAGGATGCAAGGATACAAGGATACAAGGATGCAAGGATAAAAGTCGGGTGAACAAATATAAAAACGCTTCAAAATTCATAAATCGTTGTTCAATATTCGATATTCATATGACTGAGGATTTTCTGCCGATCAATGGCACGGATTACGTAGAATTCTACGTCGGTAATGCGAAGCAGGCTGCGTTCTATTACCAGACCGCGTTTGGCTTCCAGCCGCTGGCTTACAGCGGACTCGAGACGGGCAACCAGGAAACGACCTCTTTCGTGGTCCGGCAAGGCAAGATCACGTTTGTACTGACCTCCGCCCTGCATCCGGATTCGGCGGTTGCTGAGCATGTAAAACTGCACGGCGACGGCTGCAAGGTGATCGCGCTGTGGGTCGACGATGCGAGAAAGTCGTTCGAAGAGACCGTTAAACGCGGTGCGAAACCTTACATGGAACCGGTCACGGAGAAGGACAGGCAGGGCGAGGTGGTCCGTTCGGGGATCCACACCTACGGTGAAACAGTGCACCT
>DAIRDK010000275.1:0-3400 GCA_036796175.1 Bacteroidales bacterium
GTGACCTTTAAGAAGTTCAATGAATGCACGTTGCATGCCGCATCCGGGGCACTCCACCCCGAAATATTGTTTCCAGGAACAGGTTCCCGTGTGTTGCTCGAGCCAGTCGATGATCCGTGACATGTCAGAAATAGATCGGATGGAATAAAACCTGCCCTTTGGTGTTGAATTCCAGGGTGGGCAATGGGATCTTCAGGATGTTCACCACGGAAAGAATGGTGTGCAGTGTTTTCGATTTCGTCCGGATTCTCGAAAGATCTACGTCCAGTGTAAGATAGAACTGGCGATACCGTTCAAACGAAGGGATCGGGTTGCCCCCGGATTCGCCGGGATTAGTAAAGGCCCCCGTCATCCCTTCGGCCCCGTAACCCACGGCGACATTCAGCCAGCGAGGGAATCTGGAGGTCTTTGGCAGGAAACTGGAGATATTCCCCGATAACCAGTAAGTCTGTCCGTTGTAGTCTTTGAACATCTGCTGGATAAAATTCTCCCCCAGCAGGTCCGGCCGGTAATCCGCATACTTTGTGGGATGGAAGGAGTACTTGATGCGGAACCGTTGTTCATCCCAAAGCAGCTGCTGTCCGACAAACAGGAAACAACCGGCGGTATTGGCAATGAAATCTCCGGCTGAAAAGCCCCATTCTGCAGAAAAACCGTCCAGGATCTCGATATTGGTCATGTATGCAAAGCTGAGGAGCCCGCCGTACCAGATCGCCTTCTTCCGTTCCATACCGGCCCACCGGTAGCTGGCATAAGCGAGGTTGCTGATCAGGTAGCCCGCCGTCATATGACCCGCTTTATCAACCTGCATCCACTCCCCGCTGTCATTAAAGAAATGGAATGATGATTGCGGGTAATCCGCATACCACAGGAAATAAAGACCCGCCAGGGACCCGGTATAGATGACCCCCTGCGCGATCAATACTCCGGCAAGCCGTTTGTTATTGAGGGTTGTCGAGTCGGGAGCGGGCGCGGTCAGGGTATCGTTCGTGGCTGCCATCCCCGAAACGGACACAATCAGCATGAACGCCATTATGTATCGAATTTCCCCTTTCATCTTACTTGAGGATCATGGCTTTCTTCAGCGCTTGCTGGTAACGTGAGGCATTCCGGTTGTGCTCGGCGAGGGTGACGGCAAAATGATGGTAGCCCGAAAAATCTTCCCTGGCGCAGAAATATAAATAGTTGGACCGGCGATAGGAAAGCACGGCGTCGATGGAGGCAATGGAGGGCAGGCAGATCGGGCCGGGCGGTAATCCGGTATGCAGATAGGTGTTGTAGGGCGAATCGATCTGCTTGTGTTTGTTCAGCACCCGCTTGATCGTGTAATCGTTCCAGGCAAAGATCAGGGTCGGATCGGCCTGGAGGGGCATGCCGCGCTTCAGCCTGTTCATATAAACCCCTGCAATGATTGGCTTTTCTGAATTCATGGCGGTCTCTTTTTCAACGATGGAAGCCAGGGTCACCACCTGGCCCCTCGATAAACCGATTGAATCCGCCCGTTGTGTCCTGCCTTGTTCCCAGAACTGTCTGGATTCCTTATACATCCTTTCCAGGAATCCTTTCGCGGAGGTATTCCAGAAGAACTCGTACGTGTTGGGCACGATGATCGTGAACAAGGTCGCCGGAACCACCCCGAACTGGCCCAGATAGGCCTTGTCGTTCATCAGGTTCATCAGTTCTGCGCTGTCCGCCTCGATCTGCCCGGACACTTTCCCTGCCAGCTCCGCCGGGGTTCTTGCATTCTGGAAAAAGAGACGCACGGGCTCCTGCTTTCCCGAACGCAGCAGATCCACCAGCTGGTTACTGCTCATGCCGTTCCGGATCCTGTAACGGCCGGGCCTGACGCGTTGATCATACCCCTTCCGGGCGGCGGTCCACTCAAAGGACCTTCGATGTCGGATATAATCGTGGGTATAGAGGCTGTCC
The DNA here is from genome assembly GCA_036796175.1 of Bacteroidales bacterium. GTDB lineage: Bacteria > Bacteroidota > Bacteroidia > Bacteroidales > FEN-979 > DAIRDK01. The sequence goes on from DAIRDK010000275.1 coordinate 1,930, forward strand.
TGTACGGTTGCAAAGGAGGCTCCCGTGGGGATCAGCAGGATGGCCGAAGATTCCCCGTGCAGGTTGACATTGGCCCGGAGAACCGAATGCAGGATGGAGCCGCCAGTCACACCGATTGCCAGAATTATTGCAATGGTTATGAGCGTTTTAGATCTCGATTTTCTGGATTTGGTCATCGAAGGTCAGGCACGCGTTGTAAACGAATCGAGAATGAGCTGGTACATGTATTCGTCTTTCCAGCCGTTGGTCGTGATCAGCCACTCCCGCCGGGTGCCGCACCTCGTGAATCCCAGCTTTTCAAAGATCCGGATGCTCTGGAGGTTGTCTTCTGAGATATGGCAGTAGAGCTGGTGAAGGTGCAGGGTATCCCGCATGTACAGGATCATAGCCTCCACCGCTTCCGTTGCGATTCCTTTGTTCCTGAACGCATTGGAAACCAGGATACCGATTCCCGCCCTTCGGTTGACGGCATCGATGTCGAACAGATCGATCGCACCGGCCGACTCGCCGGGTAGTTTATCCCCTTTCATCTCAATGATGAGCCGAAGCTGCCCTGAAGCAAAGAGGTCCTGCTGGGCATTCATGACGAACTGCTCGATCTGGAACCGTGAATAGGGGGCCAGCGTATTGCTGACGTGCCAGATCTCGGGGTCGTTCTCCCAGCTGTAAAGCAGGTCAACATCGCCGGGTTCTACGGCCCTTAACCGGATATGTTCCGAATGGATCATATGACTATATCCCCTTCGAATACTTTTTTAACCGGGCCTTCCAGCCAAATGTCCGTGAACTGGTTCCGGTGCTGCGTAAAACTGACCCTGAGTTGTCCGCCCGGAGTCTGGACAAAATAATACCCTTTGGGAGGAACGAACTTGCAGGCCGCCACCAAGGCAGCTGCAGTGACCCCCGTTCCGCAGGATAACGTCTCGTTCTCGACGCCGCGTTCATAGGTTCTGACGTTCAGCGTATCTTTCACGATATCAACAAAATCAACATTAATCCCTGCTTCGGAGAACTTCTTGCCGTAACGGATCCTGCGGCCTTCCCTGACTACATCCACTTTGGCGACTTCCGGAACAAAACGGACCAGGTGAGGAGACCCGGTATTTACGGTCGTACCGAGAGCCGTTGAATGTTCCACCATCGCGTCCCGCAATTGAACCCTCACCAGGAAATCATTCCCTGCGGCCGACAGGATCTCTGCCTGGTGAACTCCGTCGGCGGCCATGAACCGCGCACTATCACCGATAATACCCAGTTGCCTGGCATAGGCCGTAATGGAACGTCCACCGTTCCCGCACATCGTGCTTTCGTTTCCGTCCGAATTGAAATATGTCATGCCGAAATCAAATCCTTCCCGGACCTCTAGCAGGATCAGTCCGTCAGCGCCGATGCCGTAATGCCGGTCACACAAACGGGCTATCACAGCCGGGTCCGGTACAAAGGCAGCCTGACGATGGTCCGCCAGGATGAA
>DAIRDK010000276.1:0-3380 GCA_036796175.1 Bacteroidales bacterium
CGAGGCTGCCCTTTTCTTTGGTTCGTTTCTTTTGGGCAAGCAAAAGAAATGAACAGATTATGATAATGCTAAAGCCCTTATTACCTTTGGGCTCTCAAATTAAAGGTCTGAAGACCGAGGCAATACTGTTCAAATGCACCAGGATCCTGAAAATATTTTAAGTGTTGCTGATAACTTTGTAACATCGACCAAACCGTTGTCGGTTGTTCCTGTCAAAACGGGCCACATCAACGATTCATATTTCATCTATCCAGGAGGAAATGATCCCGCTTTTGTCCTGCAGCGCATCAACCATGCAGTGTTCAGGGATGTTGATGGATTGATGTCCAATATCAGCAGGGTCCTGAAGCATCTGGAACAGAAGGATCTCAGCGCATACGGGCTGGTTCCTCTGCGGGTGATCCCCGACCGGAATGGCCATGCGTATTATCAAGATGCAGAAGGCAACTACTGGAGAATGTATAACTACATTCCCGGAAGTGTCAGTTATGATCTCATCAGTGATCCGACACTCGCCAGGGAAGCCGGCAAGGCGTTCGGGACGTTCCAGCTGTTGACTTCCGATCTGAATGGTGCCGGCCTGGTTGAGACGATCCCCGATTTTCATAACATTTCCACGCGTCTGAAGACGTTCCGGGAAACCGTTGAACGGGATCCTGAACAACGGGTCGCTGAAACCGAAGAAGAGATCCGGTTTGTGGAAGACCGTGCCAAAGAGATGCATTCGATCCTCAACCTGGGCGCATCGGGGAAGATCCCGGTCCGTGTGACGCATAACGATACCAAGATCAACAACATCTTGTTCAATGCCGAAGGGAAAGCCTTGTGCATCGTCGATCTCGATACGGTGATGCCCGGATACTCCCTATACGACTTCGGCGACGCGATCCGGACAGGGACCAGTGCAGCCGCCGAGGATGAGGAAGACCTGTCGAAAGTCGATATCCGGATGGACCTGTTCAGCGCCTATTCCGAGGGCTACCTGTCGGCAGCCCGACAGTTCCTGGTCCGCGAAGAAACCGACAACCTGGCTTGTTCAGCCCGGTTCATGACATTCCTCATCGGTCTCCGGTTCCTGACCGACTACCTGGGCGGGGATCATTATTACCGAATCCGATTTAAGACACACAACCTGGTCCGTGCCCGTTCCCAGTTCAGGCTGGTCAGCCGGATGGAAGAACGGTTGGAACAGATGGAAAAGATCATTTTACAGTTATCATCAGTATGACCATGAAGAAAAAACACATCCTGTTACTGGGATTGATCCTGGTTTCCCTGACGGCAGGCGCCGGGGAAAAGAAAGCATCCGTTCCTGCCGTCAGCATCGTTCCGATACCGGTCAAAGTTTCCATGAAGCCGGGAACTTTCAGCATTGGCGAATCCACCCCGCTGGTTGTTGCCACACGTGACAAGGACCTGAAAGCCACTGCCCAGCTCTTCGCTGACCAGCTTCACCATGCAGGAGGGCCGAAACTGATGGTCCGTGGTTCGGCAGAAGATATCCCGCTTGCCGGCGCCATCATTTTTGAGAAAAAAGCAGCCCAGGGAAAGATCCCCGCAGAGGGATACAAACTTTCCGTTAAGAAAGACCAGGTGAGGATCACAGGAGAGGATGCCGCCGGGGTCTTTTATGGGATGCAGACCCTGCTTCAGCTGCTGCCGCCGGAGATCGCCGGACAGGCTGATCCTGCACGCGGGAAACGCTGGGAGATCCCCTGCGCCGAGATCTTCGATTACCCGCGCTATCCTTACCGCGGAATGCATCTTGACGTATCCCGGCATTTTTTCCCGAAAGAGTTTATCCTGCGCTATATCGACCTGATCGCCATGTACAAGATGAATACCTTTCACTGGCACCTGACCGATGACAACGGCTGGCGGATCGAGATCAAAAAATACCCCAAACTCACCTCGGTCGGCGCCTGGCGGGTTGACCGGGAAACCCTGCCCTGGACGCAAAGGCCTCAGCAGAAACCAGGGGAAAAGGCCACCTATGGCGGATTCTATACGCAGGACGAGGTTCGGGAGATCGTTCGCTACGCTGCTACACGCAATGTGACCATCATTCCGGAGATCGAGATGCCTGCCCATTCGGTTGCTGCTCTTGCATCTTATCCCCGGTTCTCTTGCGCGGGCGGACCATACACGGTCCTTCCGGGCAGTTACTGGCCGAATGCTTCCCTTCTGTGCGCCGGGAACGACTCGGTATTTATCTTCCTTCAGGATGTGCTCACCGAAATCATGGACCTGTTTCCATCCCAGTACATCCATGTCGGGGGAGATGAAGCGGACAAGACCGAATGGACCACCTGTCCCAAATGCCAGGCCCGGATGCAGGTGGAAGGGCTGAAGAACGTGGATGAACTGCAGAGTTATTTCATGAAACGGATCGAGAAGTTCATCGTGTCCAGGGGACGCAAGATGATCGGTTGGGATGAGATCCTGCAGGGGGGTCTGGCACCTGAGGCCACAGTCATGTCATGGCGGGGGATCGAAGGCGGCATCGAAGCGGCCAGGATGGGTCACGACGCCATCATGACCCCGGGGGCCTATTGCTATTTTGATTACTACCAGGGTGATCCGGAAACGGAACCCAAAGCCATCGGCGGATATGTCACACTGAAGAAAGTCTATTCGTTTGAGCCGACCCCCAAAGAGTTATCCCCCGAAGAGGCGAAACATATTCTCGGCGCCCAGGGAAACGTGTGGACGGAATATATCCCCACAACTGCCCAGGCAGAATACATGGCGGTTCCCCGCATGATCGCCCTGGCAGAAGTGACCTGGTCGCCTGCCTCGCTCCGCGACTGGAACAGCTTTCGATACCGGATGGAAGACCAGTTCAAGCGACTGGACTACATGGGGGTCAACTATTCCAAAGGATCATTCCGGGTCAGCCTGACCAGCCATTACGATAAAAAGAAAAAAATGTTGATGATCGGCATGGAATCAGAACAGATCAATGTCCCAATCCGCTATACCCTGGACGGGAACGATCCGACTTCCGTGTCGCCGCTTTACACGGAACCCATCGGCGTCAACCGCAATTGCTACATCAAGGCGGGCCATTATCCGGATGGCCAATTGAAAGGATCACTCACCCAAATGCCCGTGATCTACCATAAAGCAATCCCCGCGAAGATTACCTACAACCAGCCATACAGCTACCGCTATCCTGCTTCCGGCAACGATGCGCTGATCAACGGTTTCCGCGGAGGCATCAACCACCGCGACGGCAATTGGCAGGGCTTCCTGGGGAACGATGCCGAAGTGATCATCGACCTGGGAAAACGGGATACCGTGCATTCCGTCTCCATGACCTTCCTGCTGAACGCGCCGGCCTGGATCTTCCTGCCCGAGTCTGTACACATCTCTTTGTC
>DAIRDK010000277.1:0-3378 GCA_036796175.1 Bacteroidales bacterium
ATGATGCGCAAAGTGGAAGTCGAAGATCCGGGCGATTCCCGGTTCCTTGAAGGCGAACTGGCCAACAAGATCGACTTCCAGGACGAAAACGACTGGATCTACGGGAAGAAAGTGGTCGTCGATCCGGGTGATTCTCCCAACCTGAAAGCAGGGCAGATCATCAGCGCCCGTAAGTTCAGGGACGAGAACTCCATGCTCAAGCGCAAGGACAAACGCCTGGTGGAAGCCCGCGACGCGAAGCCGGCCACCGCAAGGCAGGTCCTCCAGGGTATTACACGAGCCTCTCTGCAGACGAAAAGCTGGATCTCGGCAGCCTCCTTCCAGGAAACCACGAAGGTGCTGACCCAGGCCGCGATCAATGCACGCCAGGATGAACTGGCGGGCCTGAAAGAGAACGTGATCGTAGGCCACCTGATCCCTGCCGGAACCGGCTTAAGGGAGTACGAAAACATCATCGTTGGCAGCAAAGAAGAATACGAAGCTCTGCTTGCTTCCAAGGAAGAATAACATACCGACAAACCATGCAGGACAAGAACAATCCAGCCAACCAGATCAATATCGAGATCTCCGACGAAGTTGGAGAAGGCATCTATTCGAACCTGGCCATCATAACCCATTCTCCGGCCGAGTTCATTATCGACTTTGTTAAGATGATGCCCGGGGTTCCGAAAGCCAAGGTGAAATCCAGGATCATCCTGACGCCCCAGCATGCCAAAAGGCTTTTCAAGGCCCTGAAAGAGAACATCGGTAAATTCGAGTCGGTCCACGGCGAGATCCGGGATGTGGAAGGAGACTTTCCGATCAACTTCGGAACGCCGACTGCGCAGGCCTGATCCCGTTCGAAAGGGAAACGTTGAAAGACGCTTGATACCGGTCTGTCGGCCGGCCCTGCGTCTTTTTTTTATGGGTTTCGGGAGAATGTTAAATTTGCAGTCTGCCCCTGGGTCATGTCGGTAAAAACCATTCAAACAGTTAGTATCATCGGTGCAGGTAATGTGGCCGCACATCTCGGTTGCGCGTTGAAAAAAGCGGGAATCCGTGTATTGGAGATCTGCAACCGCACCCCGGATTCCGGACGTGCGTTGGCCCGCAGGACCGGGGCACGGTATATTCCCGGTCCGGCCGGACTGGATCCGAATGCCGATCTTGTCCTTATCTCGGTCTCTGACGATGCAGTAGCCGGTATTGCCGGCAAGTTCAGGACCCGGGCCTTGGTGATCCACACCTCCGGCTCTCTAGGGATGGATATCCTGTCGGAGGCCTCACCGCGTACAGGCGTCCTGTATCCCCTTCAGACCTTCCGGAAAGGCAGGCGGTTGCTGACCCGGAACGTGCCCTTCTGCATTGAGGCGTCAACACATCACGATGAGACCCTGCTCCGCGCACTGGCCATGAAATTATCCGGGCATGTCACGGTCCTCGATTCTGAACGGCGGAAAATCCTTCACCTTTCCGCCGTCTTCGCATCCAATTTTCCCAACTTCCTGTTTTCCATTGCGGACGAGTTACTCTCGGATCATGATATTCCGTTGAAACTCCTCTATCCACTTGTACGGCAAACGGCTGAAAATGTAAGCAGGGGAGAGCCGTTCAGCCTGCAGACCGGGCCGGCCATACGGGAAGACAGGAAGATCATGGAGATTCACAGGAATTTGCTGAAACACCATCCGGAGTACCGGAAGATCTACGATCTGATCAGTCAAACCATTATCGAACAAAAGCGAAAACATGGCAAACTATAAGGTGCTGCTGAAGCACATCACAACGTTCATCTTCGATTACGACGGGGTGCTGACCGACGGGAGCGTGATCATGATGCCCGACGGGGAAGCGCTCCGGATCTCGAATATTAAAGACGGCTATGCGCTTCAACTGGCCGTAAAAAAAGGATATCATGTCGCCATCATTTCAGGAGCCCGGTCGGCTTCCATGTCGGAACGCATGAAGGCGTTAAAGATCACGGATGTTTTCCTGGGCATTGAAAACAAGCTCGACACCCTGAGAAATTATCTGTCATCCAAGCAGATAGATCCTTCCCAGGTCCTGTTTATGGGTGACGACATCCCGGATTACGAGATCATGCTTGAGGTTGGTCTTCCTGCATGTCCTGCCGATGCGGCCGAGGAGATCAAGAAGGTATCAAAATACATCTCCCACCAGCCCGGTGGAAAAGGCTGCGTCAGGGACGTGATCGAGCAGGTAATGAAAGTCCAGGGCAAATGGATGAACCATGACGCCTATTATTGGTAATAACGAAAACGGTTACAGACGATGAAACAAGCCATCGCTTTCCTCTCGGGGATCAGCCAGCTGATCCGCTTCCCGAACCTCCTGATCATCATCCTCACCCAGTTCCTGCTGCGCTTTGCCTTGCTCGAACCGTTTCTTTATCAGGATTCAGGAATTGAACCCTCTTCGCTGGCCGATTTCATGATCCTCGTGGTGGTTACGATCCTGATCGCCTCGGGAGGGTATATCATCAATGATTATTTCGATGTAAAGATCGACCGGATCAATAAACCCGATAAAACAGTCATCGACCGGCAGGTAACGGCACGTGGAGCCATTGCAAGCCACCTGGTTATCAACGGGATCGCGACAGTCCTGGGATTTTACCTGGCCTACAGGATTCACAGCATCTCGTTCGGGCTGATCTTTCCGTTTATCGCGATCATGCTTTGGTTCTATTCAGCGAGTTATAAGCGAACCTTTCTGTGGGGCAATATCGTTGTTGCCTTCCTGTCGGCTTTTGTGATCCTGATCGTCTGGCTCTTTGAATTTTTCCATCTCCGCCTCGATGCGGAGGCCTTCGCATTCCTCCTGAAGGAGCTGGGTTCCGTGACGAGGCTGTTCCTCGCTTACGCGTTGTTTGCCTTCCTGGTATCCCTGTTCCGGGAGATTATCAAGGACATGGAGGATTGGGAAGGAGATGAACGGTACGGCTGCAGGACACTTCCGCTGGTCATCGGCATGAAACGTACGCGGATAATCGCGATCATTCTGATGGCGGTCAATATGGTCATCCTCGGATATGGCATGCTGATCCTCAACCGCCTCCATTATACTTTGGCTTTCTGGTACTTTTTAGCCTTTGTACAGGTGCCCGTGATCTACCTGATCTACCGGGTTTCCATCGCCAGGTCGAAAGCCGATTACCATGTCGCCAGCACGATCACAAAGGTGATCATGCTTACAGGCATCTTATCCATGCAAGTCCTCACACTACATTTCTGAGCACCATGATCGGAACCAGATTGCCGGGTTTTCGCTTCATACTGGCATCGCAATCACCTCGCCGCCAGTACCTTCTGAAAGATCTCGGCCTTGATTTCGAGATCGTCGCCACAGATGTCGCAGAAGAGTATCCCGAAGGGCTTT
>DAIRDK010000278.1:0-3357 GCA_036796175.1 Bacteroidales bacterium
GTGATGATCATGTTGCAGTTGTCGTCGCGGTCGGCCTCACGGATCACTGGGAGTTTACCCTGCTGGTCGAACATCAGGAAGATGATCTGACGGTGCGTCGTCATCGCATAGAATTCCTCGCATCCCTTGCCATACGCCCGCATATCGGCATAGATCTCGAAGATGTTCGCGTTGGGCAGGGCTGCACGGATCTGGTTGGTAAATTTCAGGGCCACCATGCAGCAGGTGCGGGAGCAGTACTCATGGTATTTCTTGTTCCGGCTCCCGACACAATGGATGATGGCGATGTTGCGGGGTTCTTTCCCGTACTTGGTGAGCAGGCGGCCTGCACTGATCATCTCCTCGAACTCGAATGAGGTGATCACATCCGGGAATTTCCGGTACCCATACTCCTCGATCTTCGAAGGATCGAAGGGCTTTAATCCGACGGCTACAATGATATTGCCGAAACTCAGTTCCACCTCCCCGTCATCCGGGGTGTTCAGTACCGTGGTGAAGTTCCCGATATAACCTTTCACTTCGTCCACCTCCGTGCCGTAAAAGATCCGGATCAGCGGATGGTTCGATACGCGTTGGATGATTGGACGGATCAGCTGTTTTGCGTCTGACAAATGGGGGTAGGTCAGGTCGAATTTGACGACATGGCCCCCGAGCCGGTCAGTACGTTCAACCAGGTAGACCTGTTTGCCGGCATTGGCGATCTCCAGCGCTGCAGTCATGCCGCTGATGCCTCCTCCAAGGATGAGCGTGGCAGGATGCACCGCAACGGATCTCTTTTCGAGCGGAGAGTGGTAGCGGACCCGGTGAATCGCTGCAATGATCAGTTCGATGGCTTTCTGCGTAGCTTCAGCGCGGTCGGTATGGACCCATGAATCCTGCTCGCGGATATTAGCCATTTCGAACAGGTACGGATTGAGCCCGGCTTTTTCAATGGCTTTCCTGAATGTCAGCTCATGGATCCTCGGGCTGCAGGCCGCCACGACGATGCGGTTGAGCTTATGCCCTTTGATGTCCTTGATGATCAGGTCCTGGCCCGGATCCGAACACATGTACTTGTAGTTCTTTGCGAGCACTACATTGGGCAGTTTCGCGCACTCCTGCGAGGCGGCTTCCACATCCACCATTTTGGCGATGTTGGTTCCGCACCAGCAGATGTATACGCCTATTCTCAGTTCTTCCATGACGTTTCTTTTTCTGGGATCATAAACTATCTGGGGACAGCGAATTTCTGCAGTTGCTGGAAATAGACGGCAAAAGGCCGGTAGGCAAGATGCGACCATTTCGAGAACGGCACTTCGATCAGGATCATCGGTACCAGGATGGCAATATGGGCGATGTAAGTGATATACGTGGCCATAGCCAGTCCGTTGATGCGGAAAATGTGAACGAGGATCCCCGAGACCACTGTGAGAGTCAGCATGACGATGAACAGCCAGTCGCTGATGTGGGAGAACCTGAACTTAACGCTTGTTCTTCGCAGCCTGCCGATAAAGGCAAATCCCAGTCCGAAGAGCAGCCCGAAGGTCGCGTAGTAGCCCAGGCTTCGTTGCGGGTGCCACCAGGCATGGATCTTTTCAGTCTGGAACCAGGGAAGGTAAACCACGATCACGATGAACATGATCGTATACCCTGACATCAGGAGCCAGTGCGCGAGCCAGTAGTTCTTTTCACTGCATTTGCTGAACTTGGGCTGTGTCGAGAAATTGAAGAGGAGAAGCCAGAATTCCCGGATGTGGACCCACAGGGAAACCTTGGTTTTACTGTATTTCCATACAATATTGTAGTACATTCTGAGGATGTTGGTGATCAGCAGGCCCGCCACGATAATGGCCATGGACCAGTCGAGCCACTCGATGATATGTGAGGGGGCGAACGCATTGATCTTCACTCCGCCTTCAGGCGTCAATTCGTTGGTAAACTGGTATCCCATAGCGGGAAGCAGAGCCAGGAAAAAGACGGTCACGAGGACGGCAAAGAACAGGATGAATGCGATCTCCCAGACCTCGGAGGTGTAAAACTTCTTGGAGAGCCCTGTCCAGTCATAGACCGAAGTGAGGTATCGCCGCAGCGACATCATCAGTTCCCCCGGGTTGGCATCCCTGGGGCAGGTTTCAGTGCAGTCTCCACAGTAGTAGCAAAGCCAGGGTTCAACACTTGCGGCCAGCTGGTTCTGCAACCCCATCTGCATCAGCCGGATCTTTTTCCTCGGAAAGAGGAAACCGTTTTCCGATAACGGGCAGATGGCGGTGCATGTCCCGCAGTGGTAACAGGCGTTCCAGTCACCGATGCCGAACCGGATCAGTTCATTTCTCAGTTCGGGATTAACACGAGTGCTCATGGCATGGAATTAAATTACGGGTGAAAGTTCTTTGATTCTTGTTTCGATCTGGTCGAGGGGGATTCCGATGAGATCGGTGGATACGCTTCCCTTGATCGTGGCCCGGATCGCTCGCGCTGCGGCTGCGGATCCCTGGGCCACGCAGTCGGGAATGTCTTTCGGGCCCTGGCACGTCCCCGCAATGTAAATGCCGCCCCTGAACGTGCCGGTCGAGGACGTATTATAATTCGATTCCTCGAACCAGCCTCCTTCCGACAGCGGTATCTTAAGCATCTCTGCGAGCTTCACGGCCTCGTCGGCCGGTTCCAGCCCCACCGACAGAACCACCATGTCGACTTCCTGTTCGATCACTTCCGCTTTCAGGATGTCTTCTCCGCGGATGAGGAGTTTTCCGTTCTTCTCTTCGACCTTGGCCGTTTTCCCGCGGATGATGTTCACGTTTTCCTCCCGGATCCGCTCGTAGAATTCCTCGTATCCCTTGCCGAACGAACGCATGTCGATGAAATATTCAAACACTTCGGCATCCGACAGTTTATCCAGGATGAGGTGGGCGAACTTCAGGGAATACATGCAGCAGACCCTGGAACAGTATTTATTATAGTTCTTGTCGCGGCTGCCAACGCAGTGAATGATCGCGATTTTTTCGGGCTGCGGGGCGTCCGTGGTGAACACCGGGTTGCCTTTTTTGTCCACTGACCTCAGATGAATGTTGCCTCCCGTCGGTCCCGAGGCATTCAGAATCCGTTCGAATTCGAGGGAGGTCACCACGTTGGGGAATTTGCCGTAACCGTACTGGGGGATCCTTTTCGCATCAAAAGGTTTGTATCCGGTGGCCACGATGATATTCCCCACAGTGATCTCCTCGATCTCATCCTGCTCATCCAGGTTGATGCAATTGGGAACGGGGCATGCCTTTACGCAAGCTTTGCATTTGCCGTTTTTCAGGTAGATGCAGCTGGCGGCATCCACCAGGTATTTATTGGGCACCGCCTGGGGAAAGGGGATATAGATCGCTTTCC
>DAIRDK010000279.1:0-3354 GCA_036796175.1 Bacteroidales bacterium
GACTCCTGACTCCTGACTCCTGACTCCTGACTCCTGACTCCTGACTCCTGACTCCTGACTTTTTCAACCACAATAGAATTCACATGAGGTCACACAAGGAGCACAAAGTTTCTGGAGAAATAACTGCGTCTCCGCGTGTTCTTTGCGTCTTTGCGTGAAACCTTTTTTTTTACCGCGAAGGCGTCAAGCCGTAAAGGAATTCGTGAACTCGTGGAATGGCATGTAACAGGTGGCATGTGGCATTCAACCTGCCACCTGCCACCTGCCACCTGCCACCATGCTATTCAATATAGATCACCTTCCTGATCTCCGTCTCCCCGTCGGGATCGCGGAGGACGACGAAGTACATCCCCTCCGTTAGTCCCTGTTCTTCAATTTTGACGGTGTTCTCAACACCCTGTTCGACAAACCCTTCGAAGAGGTGGCTGACGGTGCGGCCCATGCGGTCGACCAGGACGAGCGACAGGGTTCCCTCCGCGGCCGAAGTGAAGCTCACCGTGGCCGAGCTTGAGAACGGGTTCGGGAAGATGTTCAGCTCGTTCCGGTTCAACGCGCCGTTATTGGCGATACTTTCCGGGCCGGCTTTGGTGTCGTCGCAGGTCCTTACGATCCCGCAGGCACCCAATGAATCGCCGTGTGCCAGGTGGGTCGCCACCGCCGACAGCGCCACGCAAAGCGTTTGCTTGTTCCCGGGATTCCCGGGCGGGATATGGCAGATCTGCACCTTGTCGAGGTTATGGCCGCAACGGACGTCGATCACGCAAACCTTGACATAATCGGTGTAAGTGCAGTTGTTGTCATCCGTGATGGTGATGGAATAGGTGGTCGTTGTGACGGGACAGACCGTGATGTCCTGGGTCGTTTCGCCGGTGCTCCACAGATAAGTATACGGAGGCACCCCGCCCGCGGCCCCCGACCAGCTCAGCGTGGCACAGGCGGCCGGCGGATAGCCGTAATAGACGGTCTGGTTCGGGCTCGCGGTGATGCTCAGTGCCGGCGGCTCGGTGAGGGTGACCGAGGCCGAGGTCATGCAGCCATTCGCATCGGTGATGTCCACATAGTACGTTCCCGCCATCAGGTTCGTGGCGGTTTGCGTGGTCTGGCTGCCTGCATTGGCGTCCCAGGCATAGCTGTACGGTGGCGCACCACCCGTTGGCAACGCCTTGGCGATCCCGTCGGAGCCGCCGTTACAGGAGACGCCATAGCCGTTGTAGTCGGAGACCACCTCAGCCGTTGAAGCCAGGACCGGCGGTTCGGTGAGAGTCACGCTGACCGAAGAGGAGCATCCGGTGGCATCGGTGACCGTCACGGTATAAGTGCCTGCGGGAAGCCCCGACTGGTCTTCTGTGACCGGGCCGTTGCTCCAGGAGAAGGTAAACGGTCCGGTACCGGCCGGCGTAAAGTTGATGCTGCCGTCGGAACCGCCGTTGCAGGAGATGTTGAACCCGCCCGGCTTCGCGGGGCTGACTGCCATTCCGCCGACATACGGATCGCCCACTCCCACGGCATACCAGGCGTTGGTGACCTGCTTCACTTCGTCGGAGCAGTTCCCGTAGAGGTCGCGGGCGGCTTCGATGGCGCCCGACCGCGCGGCGGCGTAGTCGGATCCGGACGAGAGTTTCAGCGTGAGGTTACGGAAGGCGATGGCGCTGGCTTTGTCACGCCCGATGCCCGTTACCGAGAAAGCCTGGCCGTTGTCGTTGGTGCCCGATCCGCCCACCGCGACGAGATAGAACCAGAAGTTCTGCACGCCGCTGTTGGTATGTACGCCCCCGTTGTCATTCGCTCCCGAATACCAGTAGGTGCCCTGGTAGGTGTCGGGATTGCTGTAGAGGTTCGGGTTTGCCATGGAGCGGATCGCGCCGCTGGTCCGGTCATTCCCCATCAGCCAGTCGTTGCTCCCTTCCACATAATTCTCGATCATCTCACCGAAAATATCCGAGAAGGATTCGTTGAGCGCACCCGACTCATTGGAGTAAGTCAGCGCCGAGGTGGCGCCGGTCACGGCATGGGTGTATTCATGGCCGAGGATGTCCGTCGAACTCCATGAGTTGGCCAGTGTTCCGCTGCTGCCGAGGCCCACTTCCAGTGTTCCTCCCGTGAACGACATCGACGCGTTGTCGGTGTAATCGCAGCTGCATCCGCCGTCGTAGAACACGGCATTGATGTAACCGTTCACGTCGCCGTCGGCATTGTCGTAAGAATTTCGGCCGAACACGTTCTTGTAGTACCAGTACGACTGCTTCGTCTCCCACAGCACCGTCGCCCCGAACCGCTCGTTCATTGTGGTCCAGGTGTTGGTGGTGTTCTGGATGTCCACAGGACTCGGGGTGCTGGTGGCGCTGCCCCAGTCGCGGATATAGACCTCGGCCGCAAGGCAGTTGTCCTTCAGCCGGAAATCCGACCCGGTGAACTTCTCGGTCTGCACCGACCGCGTGCCATTAAAGATGGAGGTGAAATTGACCGCCGGTTCGCAGTCCGACTCCAGAGGCAGGGTATACAGCACCGCACCGGTCGCCGCATCCACATATACACGAACCGCCTTGTCGGGTTCGGCAGCATGGATGTCGAATTTATAGGCCAGCCGGAAGTTAGCCTGCACAAGCGGAGAAGCGAGCCCTTCGTTGTTCGAGATCACCAGTTCACCGGCCGGGTACCAGGTGGCGGAGGGATCGTCCTTGGCACGCCGCAACTCATTCTGCCAGCGGTCGTCCTGCCATTTGTATCGTTTGGCTCCCACGAAATCCGTCGCTTTGGACAGCGCAGCCTGTTCGTTCAGGGCGGGTCGCACAGGCTGCTCCGGGATTCGGTAAGCCGTTCCTCCGAAGGAGGTGACCTTCCCGTTGCGGCTCTGGACGAGGTATTCGGCCCGGTCGACGGGGATCCCGTTGTACGTCTGCACATACCACTGCTGGAGGAAACCCAGGTTATCGGTTTCCGACCTGGTCAGCTTGAAATCGATCCTGTCGGATACCTGGAAGGTTCTTTTAAACCATGGGATGAAATCGGATACGGCGATTCCTGCGCCTTCGCGGAAGGAGAGGCGGGATGGGAGGTCGGTATGGGTGCCGGAAAGAATGTACCCTGCTTCGGGTACCACGGCCTGGGCGTCTTTATCGTACAATTCCCGTTGTACAGCCTTTTGCTGGGCTGCCACGGAGAACGATGCCAGGATGAGTATGGTAAAAATTAACTTTCTCATAATTTGCTGATTTGGTTCAGTGAAAACCACCAAATGTAGCGCCAACGCAGGGGAACAGTCAAGGGTGGAACTACGTAAGTTCATGGGTAGAATTACGGGCAGGGTGGCATGTGGCAGGGATTTCACCTTTTCACCATTTCACCTTTTCACCT
>DAIRDK010000280.1:0-3343 GCA_036796175.1 Bacteroidales bacterium
TGCCTTCTTTACCCGGCTTGCATGATCCCTGTGCTGTGAATAATTTCCGGGGAAGTCTTTCACCATGCCCTCCCCGTCAAAGACGAACAAATGGTCAACGATCTTGTCGAGGAAATAGCGGTCGTGTGTAACGACAGCAACACATCCGCCGAAGGTCAGCAGGTACTCTTCCAGGATATTCAGGGTAAGGATGTCCAGGTCGTTGGTCGGCTCGTCGAGGATAAGGAAATTGGGATTTTGCATCAGGACTGTGACGAGGTAAAGCCTCCGGCGCTCACCCCCGCTGAGCTTATATACATACTGTTGATGCGTGGAGTACGGGAACATAAAATAGTTCAGGAACGCGGCTGCAGATATGGTGTCGCCGTTCGACATCCGGACATTGTCGGCAATGGCTTTCACCACATCGATAACTCGTGTTGTTTCGCCGAACGTGATCCCCTCCTGCCGGTAATAGCCGAATTGAACGGTCTCTCCTGTTTCCACCCGACCGGTTTCCGGCCGGATTCTTCCCGTGATGATATCGAGAAAGGTTGATTTGCCTGAACCGTTCCGCCCGATGATCCCGACCTTTTCATTGCGTTTGAAGATATAGGAGAATCCGTCAAGGATCCTTGTTTCGCCCCAGGCGAACGAAACATCATGCATCTCAACGATCTTCCTGCCCATTCGCGTACCTTCCATAGTCAGGTTGAGTTGTGATTCACGGGATGATCCGGCGGCCCGCTCCTTCAGCTCGTAAAAACTGTCGACACGCGCTTTGGCTTTGGTTCCGCGTGCCTTGGGCATCCTCCGCATCCATTCCTGCTCCTGGCGTAAAAGGTTACGGGCCTTTTCACGGTCTTTGGTCAGGTTGTCCTTTCGATCCGCCTGCTTCTCCAGGAAATACTCGTAGTTACCCTTGTAACGGTACAGGTTCCCTTCGTCCAGTTCGATGATCTCGTCGCAGATCCGGTTGAGGAAATAGCGGTCGTGCGTCACCATCAGCAGGGAGATATTGGGCCTCGAAAGGTACTCTTCGAGCCATTCGATCATTTCCACATCCAGGTGATTGGTGGGCTCATCGAGGATCAGGAAGTCGGGTTCGGTGATGAGCGTTTTGGCCAGGGCGACCCGTTTCTTCTGGCCGCCGGAGAGCTCAGATATACGCTGGTCAAGAGAAGGCAGTTTCAGCCGGGTCAGGATCTGTTTGATCCGCACCTCGTATTCCCAGCCGTTGATCGCGTCCATGCGGGTCAGGGCCTGCTGGATCGCCAGCCGGTCGGATCCGGCCACCGCATGTTCATATTCCAGGATGGTGCGGAGCGTTTCGTTGGACGTGTTGTAAACTTCTGAAAAAACCGTGTTGTCCATGGAGAGTTCCGGATCCTGCATCAGATAGGCGCAGGTCGCCTGGTTGAAGAGCTCAACCGTACCTCCGTCCGAAGGTTCAAGGCCTGCAATGATGTTCAGCAGGGAGGTTTTCCCGATCCCGTTACGGGCGATCAGGGCCACCTTTTGGTATTGATTGAGGATGAAGGAGATGTTCTCGAAAAGGATTTTTTCGCCGTATGAACGGGAGAGGTTATCGACCTGGAGGAGGGTTGGCATGAGGCAAAGATACATTAACGATCTCAACCTTGTCAGGGTTCATAACCCTGTCAGGGTTTGTCTGAAAAGCTGTTTGTTATCCTGCTCCCCCGGCACATTATAAAGGTAGAACACCTTCCCGTCATTCACCCGGACCCGCTGCGGAAACACAAATGCCAGCCTCGTGCTCTTCTCCAGTTCCCCCGTTTCAAGATTCACCCGGTACAGGGTGTACTCCCCACTCCGGCTAAAGGAGGTATAGGCTCGCTGCCTGACCACGTCCACATAGATCTCCTTGGTCCACCGACCATCACGGACCCGGGAAACATCCAGCCGTACTTTTGAAGTAAAATCTCCGTCAGGGGTATAAAACTCAATGGTCATATCCGCCGTATTGAAAATGCAGATACTCTCCCCGATCCGCACCATCGAAGCGGTTTTGGGCTTGTACATGATCTTCCGGGCGAAACTCCACTCCTGGAATTCACTCCGGCCTTCCGGAATGGTCGAGGAACGAATCCTCGCGTAATCATCCAGGTTCCGGCGAAGCCGCTTCAGGTTCTCTTCATCCACTACCGACACCATCTTCTCCGACACACTGGTCAGTCGGTCCACCCGGTAGAAATCCACTCCGAAACCATCATTCGTGACCTTTTTGAAAAACAGCTTCGTTTCAGTTGATGCCACGCAGTTCTGGAGAATATTCTCAAACTTCTCCAGGGTGTTGGGAAAGACCAGGTGCACTCCGACAGTATCCGCAAAGAGTTGGTAACAGGAATCATGCCCCAGGACGTGTACGTTCCGAAGACAGTCCTTGAACAGCGAGTCAGGCTTGAATGTAAGTCGTCCGGAAGAGGCCAGGAGCCTTCCATCCATCGACTTGCACAGGATCTCCGACTGGGCTACGCTGAAACGGTAGATCAGGATGTACACCCGGCCGGTGTCCACCGCGTAATCCAGGACTGAATAGGTGTTGTCCTTGTAGAAAGGCTCAGGTCCCGCCTTGGCGACTACCTCGACTTCCTTCAGCTGCAGGGCCGAAGGTGAAAGCCGGATGCTCAGCTTCTGCGAGGTTCCATCCAGCCAGATCTTTTTGGTTGCATAACCCAGGTGGCTGATAACCATATATACAGGGATCGTGTCGATAAAAAAGGAAAATTCTCCTTCCTTGTCAGTGGCATACCCCATCTTTAACCCCTGGAATGAAATGTTAACCCCTGATAACGGTTTCTCCGTAGACTGATCTATGATCTTACCATAGAAATAGACAAACTCCCGCTGGGCATGAGCCTGGGCTGACAGGAGAAAGATCAGGATGCATGTGAGAAACGGCCTCATATCTTCAAAATTAATCAGGATTACTGAAGCAGGCACGGATACGTTGCAAAAAATGCCACTCATCCGGATATTTCTGGCAAAAAATACCATCACAAGCTGAATACTCCCGCATCACCGTGGAATTGCCACAGCAATTTCCGGCTACCCCGGATTCCTCTTTATAATACGCAACAACCCGGGATACGGTCTTAAAGAGCCGTTTTGAACCACCCGGTCCCCGTAGTAATATTGTTCCGACTATAAACACAGGAAGCCATGAAAACCGCATCATTAAATCTCATCTGTTGCCCGAGATGCAACAAACGGCTAACCGTTCAAATCCCCTGCATCCAGGTGAACGGCCTCGAAAAAAGCCTGTTCTGCAACCATTGCCGGATCTTCTACCCGGTGGTCAACGGTATGCCCGCATTCATTTCCAAAGATGAACAGATCAGTT
>DAIRDK010000281.1:0-3337 GCA_036796175.1 Bacteroidales bacterium
ATATGCCATCTTTTAGAACACTGATGAACACTGATAAAACTGATTTTCACTGTTTTTTTCTGTGAGCCTCTGTGAATCCTCCGGTCCCTTTGTGGTAAAAAAATTCACGCAACGACGCTGGGAAGTCTGCGAGCAACGGAGAATTCACGTCTTGCAGAACATCGAACACCGAATACCGAATACCGAACACCAGTTTTGCCTTTTGAGTTGCAGTTTTGACTTTTGACTTTTGACTTTTGAGTTTTAACCCGGTAACCCGGTAACTCATTAACTTTACTCCCTTAACCAGTATTAAATTACGAATCATGACAACCAGCATAAAATCGGAGTTGTCCCTAAGCCAGCGTGACCAACTCCTCAGCATATTAAAAAACCGTTTCGAAAAAAACACAAACCGCCACAAAGGCCTTGAATGGGCCGCAGTGCAGGCAAAGCTCGAAGCCCATGCCGGAAAGCTGTGGTCCCTCAATGAGATGGAAAGGACCGGCGGTGAGCCGGATGTGGTTGGCTTTGACAAGAAGACAGGCGAATATGTCTTTATTGATTGCTCTCCGGAAAGTCCTGCAGGCCGCAGAAGTCTCTGCTACGACCGGGAAGGACTGGAATCGAGGAAAGAACACAAACCGGTAAACAACGCCCTCGATATGGCCGCAGAAATGGGCATTGAACTCCTGACGGAAGAACAATACCGGGAGCTGCAGAAACCCGGGAAGTTCGATACGAAAACATCCAGCTGGATCCTGACACCCCCGGAGATCCGAACCCTCGGCGGCGCCCTCTACGCCGAATTCAGATATGGCAAGGTCTTCGTGTACCACAACAGCGCCCCCTCCTATTACGCCGCCAGGGGATTTCGGGGGGCGCTGAGGCTCTGACCTTCACTTACGATGCCTCTGTCTTGAACAATCGAACAGTAGAACAATCGAATTTTGAGATCAGAATAGTGTCTTCGTGACTTCGTGGTGAAAAATAGTCAGGAGTCAGGAGTCAGGAGTCAGGTTAAAAAATCAACAAACAGATTTGACTTTTGAGTTTTGAGTTTTGAGTTTAATAAATCCGTACCTTTGCACGCTTTTTTAACGGGGAGGGACCTTCATGACAAACATCCGGAATATCGCGATCATCGCGCATGTCGACCACGGAAAGACCACGCTGGTCGACAGGATCCTGCACCAGGTACGGTTGTTCCGCGATAACCAGGAAGTGCAGGACCTCATCCTCGACAGCAACGACCTGGAGCGGGAACGCGGGATCACGATCCTGGCCAAGAACGTTTCGGTACGCTACAAAGGAGTTAAGATAAACATCATCGACACCCCCGGACACAGCGACTTCGGCGGGGAGGTGGAACGTGTGCTCAACATGGCCGACGGGGTGCTGCTGCTGGTCGACGCGTTCGAAGGACCGATGCCGCAAACGCGCTTCGTGCTTGAAAAAGCGATCAACATGAACCTCATGCCCATCGTGGTCGTCAACAAGGTCGACAAACCTGACTGCGATCCCGACCTGGCCCACGAGGCGGTGTTCGACCTGATGTTCCACCTCGGCGCAAATGAGCACCAGCTGGACTTCCCCGTCGTCTTCGGATCATCCAAACAGGGCTGGATGGGCGCCGACTGGCGGCAACCCACCGAGGATGTCAGCTTCCTCCTCGACACCATTATCGAGCAGATCCCGGCACCTAAAGTCGAAGAGGGAAACCTCCAGATGATGATCACATCGCTCGATTACTCCTCCTATACCGGACGTATCGCAGTTGGCCGTATCCTCCGCGGCGCCATCGCCCCGGGAATGAACGTATCGCTCGGCAAACGCGACGGCACGGTCCTGACATCAAAGATCAAGGAACTCTATGTCTTCGAAGGACTTGCGAAAGAGCGCATCAAACATGAGGTGAAAGCCGGCGAGATTGTTGCCGTCCTGGGTCCCGAGAATTTTGAGATCGGCGACACCATTGCCGACTTTGAGAACCCGGAGTTCCTCGAACCCATTACGGTAGATGAGCCAACCATCAGCATGCTCTTCACCATCAACAATTCGCCGTTTTACGGGAAGGAAGGCACATATGTAACATCACGGCATCTTCGTGATCGCCTCTTTTTGGAGACTGAGAAGAACCTTGCACTCCGTGTGGAAGAGACCGGCTCGCCCGATTCATACCTCGTTTACGGCCGCGGCATCCTGCACCTCTCCATCCTCATCGAGACCATGCGCCGTGAAGGATACGAACTGCAGGTAGGCCAGCCGCGGGTTGTCATCAAGGAGATCGGCGGGGTGAAATGTGAACCGGTTGAAGCACTGACCGTGAACACTCCGAAAGAGACTTCGGGCAAAGTGATCGAGCTGGTGACGGCGCGCCGGGGCGAGATCGTGAGCATCGACACCAAGGGCGATCGCATCCACATGGAGTTCACCATGCCCTCGAGAAGCCTGATGGGACTGAGGAACCTCGTGCTCACCGTCACCGAAGGCGAAGCCGTGATGGCCCACCGGCTGAAAGGCTTCGAGCCCTGGCGCGGCGAGATCGGCATCCGCCGCAACGGCGCACTGATCTCCATGGAGACCGGCCCTGCCATTGCCTATTCCCTCGACAAGCTACAGGACCGCGGCACCTTCTTCATCGAACCGTTCGAGCAGGTCTATACAGGGCAGATCATCGGCGAGAACACCCGCCAGGAGGACATCGCCGTGAACGTTGGCATCAAGAAAAAGCTGACCAACATGCGGGCTTCAGGTTCCGACGACAAGATGAACATCTCCCCACCGAAAAAACACTCCCTCGAAGAAGCCATGGAATACCTGGGCGATGACGAATACCTCGAAGTCACCCCGAAATCCCTACGCTTACGCAAGATCCTGCTGAACGAGATCGATAGGAAAAGAGCAGCGAAATAAATTACGAAAGACGAATTACGAATTACGAATAAATCAGGAATCATTAATCAGGAATAATTTTCCTGTCTCACGGATCCGAACCTCGTAGAGGTTCAATTCCGGTAGCACCGAGGGGTGTGGGTTCACCGCTCAACCTCGGAGAGGTTGCACAGATTTTCCTTCAGAAAAATTAATTTATTACGGTCAATTTTTTGGTGTCGCTGACTGTTCTGTGGATTATAAGGGAGTAAAAATAAACACCAGGTTTCATCCATTCCAGGTTGACATCGGTTTTCTGATTTCCGCGATCCTGGCTTCCTAAATAAAATGTCTTCAGATGCCTTCCGGCCATGTCAGAAATCCGAAGACTTACTTCGCAGGGTTTTTCAATTCTGTACCAAACCGTAGTACTTCCATTTACAGGATTTGGAATATTCTGGAGTAACCTGCCACAGGATTCCTT
>DAIRDK010000282.1:0-3325 GCA_036796175.1 Bacteroidales bacterium
AGGGCAACCCCTTCTTGAACCTCCCCCTCACCTCCGTGTAACTTCGTGTAAAGTTCACAAAAAGTCCCATCCATTCAGGATCCTCGAAAAAAATTTTATTGTATTTAGACTAAATCTAATATTTTACTATTATCTTTGGGGTTTCAACATATAAATCCCGAACATGATGAAATCAAAAAAAATATTCCGGATCCTTGCGATCCTTGTCCTGCTCCTGGTTCTCCTGGTTGCCGGTTTTGTCGGTTACATCTCCTGGCTCAAGCCGGATATCGCCCTGGGCAATGAACGGGTGGAGATCACTCCCGAACGCGTGGAACGGGGAAAATACCTGGCCAATCATGTGACCATCTGCATTGACTGTCATTCGACCAGGGACTGGAGCAAGATGTCGGGGCCGATCGTCCCGGGGACCGAAGGCAAAGGTGGAGAGGTGTTCGACGAGAGAATGGGGTTCCCCGGCAAATTTGTCGCCCCGAACATCACCCCGTTCCACCTGAAGACCTGGACCGATGCCGAACTCTACCGGGCCATCACGGCAGGAGTGAGCAAAGATGGCCGTCCACTTTTCCCGATCATGCCTTACCTTTCCTATGGTAAAATGGATCAGGAGGATATTTTCAGCATTATCGCGTACCTCCGCACCCTGCCTGAGATCAGCAGCACTCCGGAGAAGTCGGAACCGGATTTCCCCTTCAGCATTATCCTGCATACCATCCCGAAAGCGGGAAGCCCGGGAACAAGACCTGAAAAAGCGGTCACGGCAGAGTACGGGAAATATCTCACCGACGCGGCCAGCTGTATCGAATGCCATACGCAGGCAAATAAAGGTCAGCTCATCATGGATAAGGCGTTTGCCGGTGGCAGATCGTTCCCCCTCCCGGGAGGCGACCTCAATTCGGCCAACATTACGCCCGACGCTGAAACAGGCATTGGGAAATGGACTCCAGAGGCTTTTGTGGCACGGTTCAAGGCGTCATCCCTGGCTGCTTTTTCGCAGATGACCGTCGATTCCAACGGGTACAATACGCTTATGCCCTGGACCATGTATTCGGAAATGGATACCACGGACCTGCTGGCGATTTATACCTATCTCAAGTCCGTGAAACCCATTTCAAACCAGGTTACGAAATTCGTACCCAGGGCTCAGTAAGGCTTGTGCGGCTTCACCGTGTAAGTGGCGACCCGGATTTTCGGCATGGCATCCTGGTTGGGATCATTGTTGGGCGCCGTATACCATGAATTCGGATTCTGCGGGAACCCGTCCTCAGGAGTGATCCGCACGGGCAAAATGATCATCCGGACGGGACCCGGCATAAAACCATCCTGGATAACCGGCTTCTTGGACATGGTATAGGGATTGAAAGCATACGTGTCAGGTGATCCCTGAGCATTAGCCGTCCCGTGTCCTAACACGGCCCACCCGAGGACCAGGGCGAAACCGATGGAAATGATTGTTTTCATAGCTCAGATGTTTTAATTACGAAACGAAGTTCCGAACAGAGGCACGCAATTCCAAGTTTACTTTACCAACCGGGCAGTGTCAACGGCCATCACTGAAAATCAGTGGATTTACAATTGGATGGGAGTTGGTCGATCGTTTCGTGTCATTCACCGCCAAAGGACGTTCGTTCACGCAAGGAGGCAGTAAAAAAAGAGGCCATTCCAATGCATTTGGAACGACCTCCCGGAATGACAGTCATCGGGTCGGTTTCTCAGGGCGGTGGTCTGCCGGTATTCATCTTAGTTACTCTGTTACTCTGTTACTCTGTTACTCTGTTACTCTGTTACTCTGTCACTCTGTTACTCTGTCACTCTGTTACTCTGTTACTCTGTCACTCTGTCACTCTGTCACCTTGAAAGCAACTTCGCCGTTTCCGCCAGCTGAATAAAATCCTGGCGGTATCCGTAGGTGTCATTCCCGCGGGATAAGTTCGCCAGGGCGATCACCTGGTCCCAGTTTGAATTTCCCTTGTGCTCCGAATCGCGCAGGAGCATGCCGAATTCGGCAACAGCGGAAGCGAATCCCAGGTTCGCCGATGAGCTGTTATGTTTCAGATCACTTTCCTTCACCCGGTTCACGATCAACTGGCTGATCGTGTCGTCCGGATTCTTGTACCGCAGTTTGACCGTCATCAGGTTCGGGCTCCCGTTAACCTGGCTGTGCTGGTATTCCAACGGATCGACAGGAGGTAAGGATTCCGCCGAGCCGGACGGAATGATCTCGTACAGGGCGGTCACTGAGTGCCCGCTGCCGATATCCCCCGCGTCTTTGCGGTCGTTATTGAAGTCTTCCTTGTTCAGGATCCGGTTCTCGTAGCCGATCAGGCGATACGCTTTGACCTTCCCGGGATTGAACTCCACCTGGATCTTGACGTCCTTGGCAATGGTGAACAGGGTTCCCCAGAGTTCCGTCCCGAACATTTTTTTCGCTTCGAGGATATTATCGATATAGGCGTAGTTCCCGTTGCCGGCATCGGCCAGTTTCTCCATTTTCGAGTCCTTGTAGTTGCCCATGCCGAATCCCAGCACGGTCAGGAAAACGCCTTCCTTCCTCTTCTCTTCAATCAGCCGTTCCATCTCCGCATCGCTGCTGGCGCCGATGTTGAAATCGCCGTCGGTCGCCAGGATGACCCGGTTGTTACCCCCCGGGATAAAATTTTGCTTGGCGATCTGATAGGCGAGGTTGATCCCTGCCCCGCCTGCGGTCGATCCTCCTGCTTCCAGCTGTCCGAGGGCCGACAGGATCTCCTGTTTTTCATTGCCCGGCGTGGATTGCAGCACCACCCCCGCAGCACCGGCATAGACCACCATGGCGACCCGGTCGGCTGGCCGAAGGTTGTTCACGAGGATCCGTAAAGCCTGTTTCAGCAGGGGCAGTTTGTTCTCATCTGCCATCGAGCCCGAAACATCGATCAGGAAGACCAGGTTGCTGGGAGGGACCTGGTCGGTTTTCACCTCTTTCCCCTTGATCCCGATCAGCACCAGCTTGTGGGCCGGGTTCCAGGGGCAGTCGCCGAGGTCAAGGTTCACCGAAAAAGGATCTCCGTTCACCGGCTGGGGATAATCATAATCAAAGTAGTTGATCAGCTCTTCGATGCGATGGGCGCTCCAGCCGGCGATCCTCGCAATGGCAAAGATCGGCGTGTAGAGCTCCAGCGGCAGATCCAGCATACTGTAAACAAAACCGCTGTAAAAGTCGATATTGGCGCTGACGCCTTTATATATCTTCCTCTCGTCTGCGATGATTTCCGCCGCAAGCCGTTCCACCGTGGAATACAGCTGGAACTCTTCAGTTCTTCCCTTTTCCACCGACAGGCTCTCCACG
>DAIRDK010000283.1:0-3290 GCA_036796175.1 Bacteroidales bacterium
TATAGGTGCGGGTCTTGGTCCAGGTGCAGCCTGTTCCGGGTACAGCATCTCCCAGTACGGAGGTGATGGTCGGTGTTCCGCAGTTATCAGTGGCCGTTGCTGCTCCTGGTCCGGGTATGCTTGTGGGATTGCATCCCAGGTTACTGCCCGGCGGACAGGAGGTAAATAAAGGTGGCGTCTGATCGACAATATATGTGTATACCTGAGTGCATGTAGCTGTATGACCGCAGGCATCACTTGCCGTATAGGTTCTGGTCCGGGTCCAGGTGCAGCCTTGGCCGGGAGCAGGATCCCCCAGTGACGATGTTATGGTGGGCGTTCCGCACTCGTCGGTCGCGGTCGCGTTCCCGATGGGCCAGGTAGTGGGATTGCAACCCAGATTTGCAGCGGGCGGACAGTAGGTAAAGGCAGGAAGGATATTATCCTGGACCTCCACCGTCAGGGTACATGTACTTGACGACCCGTGGGTATCCGTGACGGTCAACGTCAGGGTATAACTGCCATTGCAGTTGTTGCCGGCTGTGACGGTGACTGTTTGATCTGTGCTTGGCACAGGGATGGATCCATCTCCGATGATCGTCCATAAATACGTGTATCCGGTTCCGGACGGAGCCGTATATACATGGGTCGTATTCGGACAGACAGGACCCAGGTCCCCCGTTATTGTACAGGGAGGTCCAACGGAAGTAATGATGTATCCTGGTTGTTGCTTGTCGGTTTGGGCAACCAGAGTACTGCTCATCAGCAAGAAAACAAGGCTCAGCAGGAGGCTGGCACAGATTCTTGTTGTCCCGGTGTAAATCTCAGTTTTCATAATATGGTCTTTTTGGATTCTTTCGGATTGGGGCAAACAGAACTGACATCTTAGTCGGAGATGTCGAACCAACAGACGGCTGTCTGGCAGAACTCAGGAGAGATTCAACGGTTGTCCCAATTTAATGAGACACACAAAAAAAAGCATATCAGGGAGTTATGTCAATTCCCCCAAGGGGGAGTGACCTTCCCTGATATGCTGCGACTGAGTAAAAATCCAGGCTACCAACCATTGATTTCGTTACCTCGCGTCTTAAATGTTAATAAATGATGGGGTCAAATATAGGTAAATATTAGGGTGATGTCAAGAAAAATGTGCAGTTTTGTTACGAAAATGATATATTTAATAAAGTTTTAATCGGGAAAATATTTACGTTACTCGCTTCTCCGTAAAACCGCCATGTAGATTTGTGATTGCGGTCGGTACCGCAAAGCCTCGGCATCCCAAATGTAAGTTGTCGGACCGGGGAAACGATAATCAGCATAACCAACAACAATAAACTTATTTTCAGTCAGGTACTTGTTAAACCATTGAAAAAGAGTATCGGTCACCCCTCCTGAGATGTTCCAAGACGACGGGCTGGAACAGTAGATGATGTACTTAGGAGCATTCGTTTCAACCTCCGTTTCCAGTTCATTCTGCATCTGTTTCCTGTACCGTTGATCGAAGGAAAGGTCGTACATATATATATAGCCCGTGGCAGACCTTCTGTGGGAATAAAAATAGATCTGGGGCTCTGAGCCAAAAACAAAGATTTTCTCATCCGGGGAGGAATGGTCTTCAATATACCTGGAGATCTCGACCGATTCGGCAAATAGATTGCCCCTGTATGTATAACGGCAAAGGTCAGCAGGCGATTCCGTAAACAAATAGTCTTTCCGCGCGCTGAGCTGGGTAATGACCACCATGATGAACGCAACCGCAGTCAGGTAACGAACCGGCCGGAACCTTGTTTCCAGGATCCTGTTTATAGAATCGAAGAAGATCCCGGTCAGCATGCCTATGGCAGGCAGCAAGGGAACGAAATAGTGGTTCCGGAAATAAAAACCCGGAACGGCCGGCAGGAAGGAGGCCAATAAAAACAGGATGACAAAGAGCCGGTTCCATGGTTTTTGCCCGGGGATAAACAAACCCAGAAACCCCAATCCGGCCAGGATCCAGAATACCGTGTATGTCTTTGTGACCATAGGGAACAACGAAAGGAACATGCTTCCAGCTTTCGCCAGCGGGATCCTCGAACCGTATTCGCCGGGATAGGTGATCGTCCAGAACCAGAACTTCTCAAATACACTCGAGGTCTTCATGAGGATCAGCATAAGCACTACCGGAATGCAGACCCCCAGGATGTAAAGGAGTAGTCCGGCGATTGATGTCTTCAGGTTTTTCTTCCAATGTAAGGCCCGGGCTGCAATAATGACCGCTCCGCCGAACAGGGAGAAAAAGATCCCCGATTGTTTCATGATGAACGCTAAGCCCATCAGGAGACCCGAACACAGAAACCACAGCCATTTTTCTTTTTCCAGAGCCAGCAGGAGGCACCATGTCCCTGCCATCATAAAGAAGGTAACGAAATGTGTGGCGTGTGCCGCCTGGCCGAGCAACGACGGCCCTGTAATCAGCAAGCCGCATGTCATGACTGCAATGAGGCCTGTGAATGCATTAAAGAGTTTTTTAGTCGCGAGGAAGAGAAATACCAGGGTTCCCAGGTCAAATAACAAGAGTCCCATCCGGATCCCCTGGATGGATTGCCCGAAAACCGCCATACTGAATGCATAACAATAATAGGTGCCGGGAAATTTCAGGTTATAGGCCAGTTTATATGGAGGGAACCCATCGAGGATCAGTTGGCCGAAATAGGCATATTCCCCTTCGTCACGCTCCAGGGGGAACGACGACAACCGGATCCGGATAAAGGCAATGAAAGCCAGGATCAGACCGAGGATGACCCATTCAACAACTTCTGCATGGCCGGGCAACGTCTCTTTCTTTACCGTTTTTCTCGGGGGGGTGGAAGACGCTTTATGTTTGTATTTAGTCATGGTCACCGGGTTGATGGACAGATTACGGATTAAGCATCTTGCGGTACTCCTCCGGGATCATCTCGCCAAGCAAGGAGGCACTGTCGACATCCGATCGGGCCCTGGCCAGATCGCCCAGCATATAATGACAATGCGAACGGTTCAGGTAATAATTCCCCTGGGGTTTGATGCTGATCGCGCGGTTGAAGTCGGCCAGGGCTTCATCATACTTCTGAAAGGTGTTGAACAATGCCGAGCCCCGGTAGTTCAAACTGACGTCGTCTTCGGGATTGAGCCGCAAGCTGGCCGTGAAATCATCCACGGCTTCTTTGGGACGATTGAGCCTGTAATAGGCGATCCCGCGGATCGAATAACCGAGATAGCTGTCGGGTTTCAGCCGGATATAGGTGTTCGCATCGGCCAGGGCCTCCGGGAACCGGTTCTGCCAGAGGAACAGC
>DAIRDK010000284.1:0-3254 GCA_036796175.1 Bacteroidales bacterium
GTGGTGGCCATCATTTCGCCGCATGCAGGATACGTCTTTTCTGGGGTGGTCGCTGCCAGCGGCTTCAACCAGGTCGATCCCGACCGGCAATACGACAACGTCTTCGTCATCGCTTCCAGCCACCAGGTGGCCTTCATGGGCGGATCCATTTACAACAAAGGAGATTATGTGACGCCTCTGGGAACGGTGCCGGTGAACCGTGAGCTGGCGGATAAGCTCATTAGTGAAAACCCCGCATTCACCTTTAATCCCGAAGCCGACAAGTATGAGCACAGTCTCGAAGTGCAGGTCCCGTTCCTTCAGTACCACCTGAAGAAACCGTTCCGGCTGGTCCCAATTGTGCTGGGGACTCAATCGGCACAGACCTGCCAGAAGATCGCCATCGCCCTGAAACCTTATTTCGGCGGAAACAACCTGTTCGTCATCAGCACCGATTTTTCGCATTATCCCTCCTATGAGGATGCCAAAGTGACCGATAAAGCCACCTGCGATGCGATCCTTAAGGATGACCCGGCCAGGCTGGTGGAATTCCTCGACAGCTACAAATCCAAACGCGTCGATAACCTGGCCACCAACCTGTGCGGGTGGACCTCTGTTCTGACGCTGCTGTACATGATCACCGGCGATCTGGGTTATACCCTGCAGCCCGTCGAATACCGCAATTCGGGAGATACCTATTACGGGGATAAAGAATCGGTGGTTGGCTACTGGTC
Organism: Bacteroidales bacterium; assembly: GCA_036796175.1. Classification (GTDB taxonomy): domain Bacteria; phylum Bacteroidota; class Bacteroidia; order Bacteroidales; family FEN-979; genus DAIRDK01. The sequence goes on from DAIRDK010000284.1 coordinate 714, forward strand.
CATCGCTGTGACCGCTTCGGGCGCAGCTCAACAATCTTCAACCTTTGAATTCAGCAACAAAGAAAAGCAGATCCTGCTCGATATTGCCCGCAATACGGTCCAGTCCTATGTCACCACCCGGAAGCAGCCGGTGATCGACACCACGGGCTTTTCAGACAATCTTAAGCTGCATGCCGGGGCATTTGTCACCCTGAAAGAGAACGGGCAGCTGAGGGGCTGTATCGGCCGTTTTACGGCAGATATCCCATTGTATGAGGTGGTGCAGGAGATGGCGATCGCCTCGGCCACCCAGGACAACCGGTTTGACCCGGTCACTCCTGCTGAAGTTCCCGAACTAGAGATCGAGATCTCTGTCCTCTCGCCCATGAAGCGGATCGATTCGCCTGACGATATCATCCTCGGAAAGCACGGCATCTATATCAAAAAGGGATGGTATTCCGGCACCTTCCTCCCGCAGGTGGCCACGGAAACCGGCTGGAATAAAGAGGAGTTCCTCGGCCATTGCTCCCGCGACAAAGCCGGCCTCGGCTGGGACGGATGGAAGACGGCGGAACTATATACCTATGAGGCGGTGGTGTTTGGGGAGGGGGAATAAACCACCCGCTTGTCGCTTGACAAATAGATAATTATTTCGTATATTTGATCCGGTTAGATCATTAATTAACTATCATATGAAACGAAACTTATTTCACTTGGTGGCGTTCTGTTTGCTATTTACCAACCTGATCAATGCACAATCACATCCCCAGATCCCTGTACTTCCGAATGAAAGACCAAACCTGATAAATCCGGTCTTTGGCAAAGATATCGTAATAAACTTTCAACCGTCTGAGAATCAGCAGGCTGCAGCAATCTGTTCAGCTCCTAACGGGTGGTTATACGCTGCCTATTCTCATAACGCTCCCGACGATTATCATACCCTGACGATCATGAAATCTGAAGACAACGGGATTAACTGGTCAGTATTGTTTCAGGGCGATGTTGGCCTTTGGTGGTCAATTGTCTCTAAAATCGAGTTGGTTGCGGGAGGTACAGATGAAAGCAATTACAAGGTCTGGTTTGCATACATAATGCATGATACAATTCAGGACATATATCTCCCTGGCGTAAGCAGAATCAATGGGATAACGGGCGTACTGGAAGCCGGAATGTATAATGACGATTTTAATAAATACAGCGATATCTCCCTGGCAACTGATATGGGATTCCCTTCCCAGGGTGCAGATCCTTTCAGCATTGCCTTCCTTTATTCCAAGAGTGACTCTTACTATTTTGATACTCTGTATCTTTTAACATCAAGCAACGGAGGACTTTCGTTTGATGCTGTCCAGGTTGTAGATGCGGTCGGGTATCCAGGATCAACAACGATCCGGGATGTGGATCTTTCTTACGGATACTCCCCATCAAACAGTACCGGCGGTTATTATGCTGTTTGGGAACGGGAAGATAAACTGAATACGGATATTCACAGGATATATTCTGCTCATACGGTTTCCGGATTTAACGGTCCGCTCACCCCCCCGGTTCGCCTGGATACGATAGATCCGACCTATGCAGATCATTCTACCAACCCCGTTATTGCATGCCAATCTGGAAACAACGACAACGACAGCATGAATATCACAAGTGTCGTCCTTTTCGAACAGTTTGTTCCGGTTCAAAACAGCAATAAAATAAGTGGTTGTTTTAATCTGCAGGCCGCAAGTACTTCCTATTTTCAACCCTTCTCCGTATCCAGCCTGACCGATAACCTGATCGAACCGGATATCTGTTATAATCCATACAATAATAACTTCCTTGCAACATATTTCGATTCTGAAAGCAAATCCCTGCCGGTGGTGTCACAGCAAATGAATTTCCAAGCCCCCTCAACATGGAATGTCATTACCGGAAAATACAACGAGGAAACTACCCTGTCGGCTCCCATGCCGAAAATCAGCATCAGCCACTCGGAGGAATGTGCGATAAATGTTTGGATTTCTGAAATATACCCCGAATACGGGAGTGTCCTGTTCGACTCTCAGAACAGCACATATACCGGCAACATGGATCAGGACCCGTCTATTTTCACACCCTCTTTTCAGTTTTTCCCAAATCCTTGCGATGACATACTGACCGTGCGTGCCAAATCAGACAGAACAATCATGATTTCAGTCACATTAATGGATATATCCGGTAAACAAATCTCCCTGATGGAGAACCATCCAATTAGCACAGGGGTTAGTGATATTAAGGTCGACCTCTCCATATTCCATCCTGGCAGTTATCTGTTACGCGTTCAGGGAGTGGATTTTTCCGATTCACAGATCATAATCAGGAGATAGTCTCATTGAGAATACGTAAAACCAAAACCATGACACGGAAACCGATTTTAAAGAATCTTTGGTGGATAATCCTACTCCTCGGGGGGATCCTCTGTTATCCGATGAAATCGAATGGACAAGTTCCATTAATGCTTTATAACGGGCAGGCCAGTTCCCTCTATCAGTCAAATCTTAAAATTGGGCTGTCTTTACAAAATCTTTCTTCAGAGCCGCTGTT
>DAIRDK010000285.1:0-3227 GCA_036796175.1 Bacteroidales bacterium
TGGTTTGATTCTGGCCCTGGGAACCGGGGGTTTGCAAAGAGAATTGTTAAAGGAATATTTCAGGGTATCCTTTTTCTGGGTACTGGCGTTAATGATCGGGTTCGTTGTCGCCGAATCAGCAGCTGGTATTGTTTTATGGAAACTGGAGATGTACAGGGGACTGATTAACATGTTCAATACGGATGTTCATTTCCCGGAATCCCTGATCTTCGCTTTGGCCGGATTAATTGCGGGAATGATTCAGTTTCAGTTATTAAAACCGCATTACACCAACAAGTTGTTCTGGATATTCGCCAGCACGACAGGCTGGGCGTTGTTAATTTTGTCAACCTATCTGAGTCCCTATGCATTTCCGTTAGGCGCTTTACTATACGGCGCAATAACCGGGATAGCCTTTTACAGGATCATGAAAATAAAAATCATAAGTGACGGGAGGTGAAGAAAATGAAAAAAACGAGTTTACTGATCCTGGCCATTGCAACATCATTCTGTTGCGGCTTCACATTTAAGGCCATCATTACGCATTCAACCGAAGACCAGACACACATGAAAAAAGTAACAGGAATCGGAGGTATCTTCTTCAAATGCAAAGACCCCAAAAAAGTTCGGGAATGGTACCAGACACACCTTGGGCTGAACACCAACCAGTGGGGGGCTGTTTTTGAATGGTACCAGGGAGCTGACAGCACTAAAAAGGGATTTACCCAATGGAGCCCCTTTAATGAGAATACGAAGTACTTTGAGCCCTCGGTCAAGGACTTCATGATCAACTACAGGGTTGAGAACCTGGAAGCACTGGTTGCAGAATTACGGAAAAACGGAGTGACGGTCACGGACTCCATTGAGGTGTATGATTACGGAAAATTTATTCATATTCTTGACCCCGAAGGCAACAAGATTGAACTCTGGGAACCGAATGACATAGAATATGAAAAACTAGGCCGGCAGTTTGGAACCACGACGACCAAGTAACCTGTTTCAATCGTTCAAATAGCCCCAAAAGTCACTCTTCACTCTTCACTCTTCACTTTTCACTCCTCCACCCACATCACCGAATTCCCGGTCCCGTATTCATTCTGTTCCCACAGGGTGTTGGCGGGGTCGAGGATCCATTTGCCGTCGACGATGAATTTGTACCGGTATTTGCCGGGTTGGAGATGGATGGGAAAGATCCACTTACCGTTTTTCAGGGACATCTCGTATTCCTGCGGATTCCAGTTGTTGAAACTTCCGGTGACGATGACCTTCCGGGCGTCGGAATGCCCCTCCAGGCTGAACATGACATTCGGCTTAACCGTCACGAACGAGTTCCTGTAATCTCCGGATCCGGTGGAATATGGATTGCCGGGATCGGTCATCCATTTGCCGTCGGCAATGAATTTGTATTCATAGTTCCCGGCTTTCAGGACATACGGCAGGTCCCATCCCCCCTCCACCTTGTCCATCGGCAATTCCCGTTGGTTCCAGTTATTGAAATTGCCGGCAACGATGATCTGTTTGGCGGTTGTGAATCCCTTCAGGCGAAAATGCATGGTGTCGCCGATGCTGATGAAATTGTTCATGTTGCCGGCTCCGTCGGTGCGGACGGTCTTGTTGGCCGGATCGAGGACCCAGTGTCCGTCGACGAGGAATTTGTATGAATGGGTTCCTTCCCGGAGGTACATCGCCCGGATCCAGCCCCCGGAAACATGCTGGAGATGCAGTTCGGACTCGTTCCACTCGTTGAAGCTCCCGGCTACGGTCACCTTGCCGGCATTGTTGAAGCCCCTCAGATAAAATATGTAATTATAGCAATATATGACCGAATTATAATCCCCATAGGTGTCGTCTTCGCGAAGCCGGTTATGGGGATCGGGCGTCCACCGGCCATCGATGACATACTTGTACAGGTATTTCCCCGGTTTCAGCCTGATCGCTGCGATCCAGCCGGAATCGGTACGGGTCATCGGGGCCCGGGTCGTACTGAAGGCATTGAAGGATCCGGCCAGGTAAACCTCATTGGCTTCCTGTCTGCCCGGGAGGCAGAAATGTGCGATCCCGTTCCTGTAGCTGAACACATCGGCCCGGGTGATCATGTTCATCCCATAAACGGCAGACTCCCTCTCTCGGATGCCAACATCTGTCATCCAGCGGTCGTCCAGAAGCGTCACATCCACTTGTCCCGATTTTCCGGTCTCAACACTTGCGAGCGGCTTGGAGAGTTCATACCGGTTCGCATCGAGTTTCTTCAAATCCCATTTTACCCCCCGCGCCGTCAGGGATGCTTCCCCTTTCATGGCCCGGGCCACCAGGGCGCTGTCGAGGTCGAACATCCGGACCAGCTGGTCCCGCTGACGCGTATTCCATCGGGTATCGAGGGTAAATACCAGCCGGCCTTCTTCCACCCTGCAGGCCTTTTCCGGGCTGGACTGCCCGCTCCCCGCAAGGGGGATAAAAAGCACCAGCCAGATCACTCTCCTCATCCACATTCTCATGGCTTACCTCCCTTCCTGAACATAATACCCATTTGCCGGGTTACCAGGTTCAGCGAAACAATTCCCTGTTCGAAGAAATCGTAACCGAGCATGCCGTCCACCTGGAATTCATAGAATGCCGACATATCGTCGAGGCTGGAGATCAACGTCTGCATCCCGGATATTTTTTTCGTGCCAATGGAAAAATCGCCCAGCAGGCCGAACAGCATATCGTTTCTTCCACCGCCAACCCCCTGGAGGTCGGCCCGGCGGGTGATCGTTACCGTATTCATGACCTTACCTGGCATGCTACTGCTAAGGATGTTCGACTCAGCCCCGGTATCCAGGCAAAAATTCAGTTCCTTGGCGCCGATGGTGGCCCGCACGAACATCACATCCTGCACCACCTGGATCCTGGTTGTGAGGTCAGCCCGGAATGTCCCGGCTGCCGGTCCGATCCGCTTGCCGGTACGGTCGAGCCGGTATAGGCTGACCCGGTTGCCGGCGACATCGATCACCACTTCCATATCCCGTAACATTCCACTGCCGAAGAGACCCAACACTTTGACTCCACGCCGGTTCTCGATGTGCCCGAGGTCGGTCACCTCAGCCCCGACATTCGGATACAGCAATCCCGCTATCTGCAATTTCTTCACCACGGTTTTTCGGACGGCTCCCGCCGAACCGGCAACACCTCCCGCCTCTGTCCCACGAACGGTCCGGCCGTTCCGGAAATAGTTGCTGTTCGGGTTCAGCCCGTTAGCCCCCGTATCG
>DAIRDK010000286.1:0-3212 GCA_036796175.1 Bacteroidales bacterium
ACCAAGAGATTATTCAGGGATCCGGAACAGCGGATACTGGGCGGCGTTTGCGGCGGACTGGGAGTTTATTTCAACCTCGATCCTGTCATATTCCGCCTGGTATTCATCATCCTCATATTTTCCGGATTCGGGATTCCCCTCTACCTCGTCCTGTGGATCATCACGCCGTTGGCCGAAACCCCGGCCGACCGCCTCAGGATGCGCGGAGAGCCCGTGACGATCCGGAATATCGAGCGTTCGGTAAAAACCGAATGGACCCAGGTCAAAGGGAAGATCAACGGACTGGCGTCAGAAGCCAAAGATACCTACCACAGGACCACCCCTGCGCTCGGGATTCTGATGGAGAACCTGGGGAAGGCGTTTCTCGTTCTGCTGCGCGCCATCTGGGGTGTGTTCCGGGTGGTGTTCGGCATTCTCCTGATCCTGGTGGCGATGAGCCTGCTGTTTGCCCTTCTTACCCTGCTGTTCGGCTGGTTCGGTCCGATTTACAGCGACGGGTCGGATGTCGTTCTGTCGATCCCCGCGCTGGTGCACACGGTAGCAGGACAAAGCGTAAGCCCGGGGCTGATCCTTCTGACGGTTCTCGTGTTCCTGGGAATCCCGTTCCTGCTGATCTTCTACAGCGGACTCCGCCTGGCATTCCGCATCCCCAGGGTTCCCTATGCCGGACTTACCGCTTTCAATATCTGGCTGGTCAGCCTCTTTGTGTTGATCTACCTGGGTTCAAAGTATCCAATAATTACCGCACGCCTCAGACATTGACACACAAGGACGCGGTGATCAGCGGGCTTCATTCGGATACGCTGTATGTAAAATTGGATTCCCGGCTCACCGACAGCCTGGCGAACACAGGCATTGTCACCTCCTTCCAGGACCCGGGGCTGTTTGTTATGGAAAACGGAACGATCCTGGTGAAGCCTGCACTGTCGATCATGTTATCAGAGGACAGCCTCTACCATATGACCCGGAACATCTTCTCCCGTGGCCGGTCGGTCCCGGATGCCCTGAAATACAACCGTGCCGTCCGATACCACTATGCGCTGAAAGACTCTTCCCTGGTGTTCGATCCGATCGCCATCCTCCCCGAGGGCCAGGCATGGCAGTCACGCAATGTCCGGATCCGCCTGGAAGTCCCGGCGGGCAAGTACGTAGTGCTCGACAGTTCCGTTTACAGGATCCTCAGCCACGAGGTGCATGATGATCCCTGGATGATGGCGGGGAAAACATACCGGATGACCCCCGGCGGCCTTGAAGAGTGTCAGGCGATTCGTTGATCAACGGGACTACTGCCTCTTGTCAAGCGATACATACGCTGCATCCGGCGTAACCGCTTTGTAAGCAGGCCGGATGATCCGTTTGCCGCTGATGAGTTCCTCCAGCCGGTGTGCGCACCAGCCGGAGATCCGGGAGATGGCGAACAACGGGGTGTAGAGTTCCTTGGGGATCTTCAGGCAGTCGTAAACAAAGCCGCTGTAAAAGTCTACATTGGGAGAGATCAGCTTGTCGCGCGACCCTTTGAATTCATAATAGATCTCCGGGCCGATCTTCTCGATCGCCTCGTAGAGGGCCAGTTCACGCTCGCGGTCCTTCTCTTTGGCGAGCTTCCGGGCCTCCTGCTTCAGCAGCAGGGCACGCGGATCGGAAACCGTATACACCGCATGCCCGAATCCATAGATCTTTCCGGAGCGGTCGTAGGCCTGCTTCTTCAGGATCCGGCGGAGGTATTCAGCCACCTCTTCTTCGTTTGACCAGTTCTTGACATTGGCTTTGATATTGTCCATCATATTCACCACCGCAATGTTGGCTCCGCCGTGAAGGGGCCCTTTCAGCGATCCGATCGCCGCCACGATAGCTGAATAGGTGTCGGTGCCGCTGGAACTAACAACCCGCGTAGTGAATGTGGAGTTGTTGCCGCCGCCGTGTTCGGCATGCAGCACCAGGCAAAGGTCGAGCAGGTCGGCCTCCAGCGGGGTGTACTCATGCCCTTTCAGCATGTACAGGAAATTCTCTGCGGTGGACAGCCTTTTGTCCGGGTACCTTACGGACAGTGTCTGGTAATAGATCAGGTGCATCATCGCCATGTAAGAATAGACGGCGATGGTTGGGAACTTGGCGATCAGGCTGCAGGATTGTCTCAGGATATTCTCAACGGAAGTGGTATCCGCCTGTTCGTCCAGGGTGTACAGGGCCAGGATCGAACGGGCCATCATGTTCATGATGTCGTGCCCCCGCATGGTCAGGATCATGTCACGATTGAAATTTTCGGGCAGCACCCTCAGCTCGGCCAGCCCGGCCGTGAACTCCTCCAGCTCCGCCTGGTTCGGTAACCTTCCGAACAGGAGCAGGAAGACGGTCTCATCGAATCCGGGACGTTTCTCCTGCTGGAATCCATGCACGAGGTCGTTGATCTCGATGCCGCGGTAGATCAGCTTGCCGTCGATCGCAACCAGCTGCCCGTCCACTTTTTCATATCCTACAACGCTCCCTACTCGGGTCAGGCCTACAAGAACGCCGGTATGGTCGGCATTTCTGAGGCCCCTCTTGACATCGTACTGCTTGAACAGGCTCTCCTCGATCTGGCAGGAAGCTGCGGTCAGATTTGCATTCCGGGAGATGAATTCGTCTATTTTCATAGGATTGGGGAGTTTAATGTGGATACTAAGATAAGGTTTTCATGTAATTCAGCGCGCTTCCGGCCCGGAACCAGCGGATCTGGAGGTCGTTGTAGCTGTGGTTGGCAACGATTGTTTCTGACGAACCGTCGGCATGACGGAGCACGACCTCCAAGGGCTTGCCCGGCCCGAAGGTGTCCAGCCCGGTGATGTCGGTGAGGTCGTCCTCGCGGATCTTGTCATAGTCGGCGGGATCTGCGAACGTGAGTGCAAGGATCCCCTGTTTTTTCAGATTCGTCTCGTGGATCCGGGCGAAGGACTTGACCAGGACCGCCTTCACGCCCAGGTGGCGCGGTTCCATAGCGGCATGCTCACGGCTCGATCCTTCGCCGTAGTTCTCGTCGCCGACGATCAGGGTCGGGAGTCCGGCAGCCTTATAATAGCGTGCTGTTTTGGAGACTTCCGCATACTCGCCTGTTTCGCGGTTCAGAACGGAATTGGTCTTGTCGTTGAAAGCGTTCACTGCCCCCATTAGCAGGTTGTTGGAGATGTTGTCGAGGTGGCCGCGGTATTTCAGCCAGGGACCGGCCATGGAGATGT
>DAIRDK010000287.1:0-3202 GCA_036796175.1 Bacteroidales bacterium
GGGCTGACCCGTCCGGTGGATACAAATGACACGGAAGAGGGGAGGGCGAACAATCGCAGGACGGAGTTCTCAATTACAAATGACCAATGACAAACAACACCTGGTGACGTTCAGTCAATCCAGGTTCAATTTCATCTGGATCGCTCTGACTTCGGCCTGAAGGGCTTTTACTGTGCGGGTCAGTTCGGCTGCCGAAGCCATTTCGTTATCGGGTAGTTCCCCGCTGATGTAATGCACGAACTGCCAGACTTCCCGGATGTCTTTTACCTCTATCTCATAGGACTTATATTCTGAATTGAGCGAGTGCAGGATCAGTTTGCCCTCTCCGGCCAGTCGGTTTTCCACGACCTTGAATACGATCCCTTCGTTCGAAGTAATAATGATATACGCGTCTTTGTCGCGGATGGTCGACCAGTCCTGGATATAGACACCTGTGACCCAGGCTTTGTCGGGAATAGGCAGCATCGAATCGCCGCTGACCTGGAACGTGCGGTATTTTTTCTGTTTTGAGAGAAAGGGAAGCCGGAAGGTAGGCAGGATGCTGATGTATTCGGGATCTGCAAACCCTGCTGCGTACCCGGCTTTGGCCTTCTCCGGCACCAGTTCGATGTTCTCTTCGTTGTCGCCGCCAATGGTGGTTGCCAGCACCCGGAGGTCCGTACCCCGGATAAAGACATCATACCCTTTTTCGATCTGCCTGACCTGGCTTTCCGGAAGTTTTGGCAGATCGACCCGGATCAGCGTATCGATGGCTACCTTATAATAATCGGAGATTGCGATCAGTGAAGCCATACCGGGCTGCGCGACCAGGTTTTCGTAGTTATTGAGGGTTGATCGCTTCAGATTCAGTGAGTTGGACACATCTTCCTGGGTCAGCCCCCGCCGCTTTCTTAAGAATTTTATGTTCTGTCCGAAGTACATTTTTTTTGTTTTTAAAAATATATTGACTATATTGTAGTCGCAAATATAACTAAAATATAATCAAAAGCAAAAAAATGGTGAAAAAGTGAAATGGCGAAATGGTGAAATGGCGAAAAGGTGAAAAAAAAGGAGGGTGTCACATTACCTTTTATGGATTAACCGGATTAATGCTAAAAAAAGTATGTATACAAATGATGTTATCCGGTTCAATGAGACACTAAGACTCAGGACCAAAGTGTTTGCCATAAATGTTTTTAGTATGCTCAGAAACAATAAAACAGACTATTTAGGCAGAAGCGTATTCATGCAGTTGATCCGAAGTTCATCATCGGTTGCTGCTAATTTCAGGGCTGCCACCAGAGGAAGGTCTGACGCAGAGTTTTATGCAAAGATCTGTATCGTTGTTGAAGAGATTGACGAATCTGCATTTTGGCTTGAATATCTTGTGGAGACAGGGCTTTTGCAAGCGTCAACGACTGAACGCATGGAAAAAGAAGCAAAAGAATTGCTGTATTTGTTTGCATCCATAAAAAGGAAACTAAAGGAAAAACGGAACAGCACTTAATCCTTTTTCACTTTTTCGTCATTTCGCCATTTCACCATTTCGCCATTTCACCATTTCACCATGTACCCCATGCATCCTGCCGGCAGAAATATCGTTCACTTCGATCTGGACACGTTCTTTGTGTCAGTGGAGCGGCTGATCCGCCCGGATCTTGCGGGGAAGCCGGTGATCATCGGGGGCACGTCCGACCGCGGGGTGGTATCGAGTTGCAGCTACGAAGCCCGCCGGTTCGGCGTCCATTCCGCCATGCCGGTGAAGATGGCGCGGGTGCTGTGCCGGGATGCGGTGTTCATCCGGGGCGACATGGAACTCTATTCGAAATACTCGCACCTGGTCACCGATATCATTTCGGAGCGGGCTCCCCTGTATGAAAAGGCCTCCATTGACGAGCATTACATTGATGTGACCGGCATGGACCGCTTCTTCGGCACGCTGCAGTGGACGAAGGAGCTGAGGAAAGCGATCATCCGCAACACGGGATTGCCGATCTCCTTCGGGTTGTCGGTGAACAAGACCGTGTCCAAGATCGCCACCGGCGAAGCCAAGCCCAACGGCGAGCTGCAGGTGCTGCAGCCCGAGGTCAGGCCGTTCCTCGACCCGTTGCCGGTGAGCAAGATCCCGATGATCGGGGAGAAGACATACCGACTGCTGCGTTCCATGGGGATCGTCACCATCAACACCCTCAGCCGGGTGCCGCCGGAGATGATGGAACGGGTCATGGGGAAGAACGGGATCGTGATCTGGCAGAAGGCCAACGGCATCGACAACACCCCTGTGCAGCCCTATTCCGAAGCGAAATCGATGAGCACTGAGACCACGTTCGACCAGGATACGATCGACATCGTGCGAATGAAGGAGATCCTGGTGAAGATGGTGGAGAAACTGGCCTTCGAGCTGCGCGACCAGGAGAAGCTGACCGCCTGCGTGACGGTGAAAGTCAGGTATTCCAACTTCGACACCCACACCATGCAGCAGAACATCCCTTACACGGCATTCGACCACCAGCTGATCCCCGTGGTGAAAGACCTCTTCGACCGCCTCTACCAGCGCCGCATGCTGATCCGCCTCATCGGCGTGCGGTTCAGCCGCCTCATCCCCGGCAGCCCCCAGCTCAACATGTTCGAGGACAGCACCGACCTGATCAACCTCTACCAGGCGCTGGACCGGGTGAGGAGGAAATACGGGCAGAAGATCGTGAGGAGGGGAGTGGCGATGGAAAATCGTGAAATCGTGAAATCGTGAAATCGTGAAATGTACCTGAACTGCCACTCATATTATAGCCTGCGATACGGCACCATGTCGGTGGGTACGCTGGTGGAGCGGGCCCTGGCGGCCGGCACCGGCGCATTGGCCCTCACCGATATCAACAATTCCACCGGGGTGATGGACCTGGTCATGGCCTGTCGCGAACACGGGGTCAAACCCATCGCCGGGATCGAATTCAGAAGGGACGACGCCCTGCTTTATATCGGACTGGCCAGGAATAACGAAGGTTTCCGGGAACTGAACGAGTTCCTTACATTCCACAACATGAACCATCTCCCGCTGCCCGACAAACCTCCGGAATTTGTTAATGCTGTTATCATCTACCCGTTTGCAACCCCTCGTCTTTCGTCTTTCGTAATTCGTAATTCGCCGGTAGGCGTGACCCCTTCCGACCTCACCCGCCTCCGCCTTTGCCGCGACCGCTCCCTCCTCCGCCGCGCCCTGATCCTC
>DAIRDK010000288.1:0-3196 GCA_036796175.1 Bacteroidales bacterium
CTTTCCTTCCGGAGATGCAGCCCCCGGATGCTCCGCCAAGGGCTTTGCCGAAGGTAGTGGAGATGATATCGACACGGCCCTGGGCACTGCAGTGTTCGATGCTGCCCCGGCCCGTTTTCCCGATCACGCCGGTGGCATGGGAGTCGTCGACCATCACCAGGGCATCGTACTTTTCAGCGAGATCGCAGATCTTGTCTACCTGTGCGATGATTCCGTCCATGGAGAAGACCCCGTCAGTGACGATCAGTTTATACCGTGCTTCGCTGGCGTCCTGCAGCACCTCCTCGAGGTCCTCCATATCGTTGTTCTTGTATTTGAAACGCTGGGCCTTGCAAAGCCTCACGCCGTCGATGATGGAAGCGTGGTTCAGTTCGTCGGAGATGATCGCATCCTGCTCGCCGAGCAGCGGCTCGAACACCCCGCCGTTGGCGTCGAAAGCAGATGAGAAAAGGATCGTATCCTCAGTTCCGAGGAACTCGCTGACCTTCTTTTCCAAGTCCTTGTGCACCTGCTGGGTGCCGCAGATGAACCGCACGGAAGCCATGCCATAGCCGTATTTGAAGAACGTGTAGTTACAGGCGGCCATCACACGCGGTTCAGAGCTCAGCCCGAGGTAGTTGTTAGCACAGAAGTTGAGGACTTTCTGGCCGTTCGTCATGATCTCGACGCCCTGCGGGGTGGTGATGATGCGCTCGGTCTTGTAAAGGCCGTCATTCTTTATGCATTCGATCTGCTTTTCAAGGTGTTGTTTGATCTTTCCGTACATACCGATGGGGTTCTTCAAAAATAGCGGCAAAATTACAAAAGAATTGCGGCAAAACCTCTTATTTTTGAAGCGGAATCAAATGAGGACGACCATGGTACAACGGTTCAATCAGGTAACCGGCATTCTAATGTTCTGTTGCATCCTCCTGGGAACCGGTTGCAAGAAAAACAAAACTCCCGATTACCCCGACCTGATCGGTTACTGGCAGGGGCAAACTACACAGGGAAATCCCATCAGCTTCAAGATTGAAAATAAAAAAGGCACCCTTTATATCACCCAGTACAACCTGCTCGTCACCTTCGGCAGTGGCCAGGAAACATTCCAGCATACTAACACACAGGGGATTGCAAAGTTATCAGGACTCTATTTTACGGTTTCATTAGGGCAGACCGGCTCTTCAGGACCAGCATTAATAGACGGGAATTTCAACTACGGAGCCACTACGATCACACTAACCGGCAACTTCTCCGTTTATTACCCGGGGAGCACCGTGGATGTGGTGACAGGAAGCTATACTGCATATCGATACTGATGGAATAGCGATTCGCCGAATCGCCCGAACAAAAAAAACCTATGGAAAACTTCATCGCTTACAACCCAACCAAACTTCACTTCGGCAAAGATGTGACAGAAAAACTAACCGAATCCCTGCCAAGGTACGGCAGGAAGGTATTGCTTGTCTACGGCAAGGGATCAATTGTACGATCCGGGCTTTATGACAAGGTCAGGAGCCTTCTGGATAAAGAAGGTATGGAAGTCGTCGAATTCGGTGGCATCCGGCCGAATCCGGTTATTGAAGATGTGGATGCGGCAGCAGAACTGGGCCGCAGGCACAAGGTCGACATGATCCTTGCCGTAGGCGGAGGAAGCGTGATCGATTCGGCCAAGATCATTTCAATAACGATTCCCGTTAATCACTCGGGATGGTTGTTTTACTCCGGTGAGGCCAAACCGGAAAAAGCAACCCCCCTGCTCGCCGTGCTGACCCTTGCTGCCACCGGGACTGAGATGAACCGGTTTGCCGTGTTATCGAACCATTCCGAAGGAAAGAAAAGCGGCTATGGACATCTGCACTGTTATCCGAAAGAATCGTTCCTGGACCCGGCTCTGACTATATCGGTCAGCAGGGAGTACACGGCTTATGGGATTGCAGACCTGATCGCACATTGTTTTGAGCTCTATTTCGGGGCAGGCGACGCATCGCTTTCCGACCGCTTCATAACATCGATCGTCCGTGAAGCGATGGAGTGTGGTCCGCCATTGCTGAACAATTTATCCGACTACGACCTGCGTGCAAGGATCATGTATGCAGCGACCCTGGCGCTGAACGGCATGACTGCTAATGGAAAAGTGTCTGGCGACTGGGCGGTGCACGGGATGGGACACGTGCTTTCCCTGCTTTACGATACGCCCCATGGCGCATCACTGACCATCGCCTACCCGGCCTGGCTGAAGTTTTTCAAGGAGCCGATGAAGGACCGGATCGCCGCTCTCGGGACAGAACTCTTCCGGGAACCGCTGGATGCAGACCAGTCCATCCTGCGGATAGAAGGCCTGTTCAGGCAGATCGCCTGTCCGATCCGCCTGTCCGAAATCAATATCGGCCCCGATCAGAAGGATAAACTGGTTGCCGGGTTCATCTCGAACGAAGTGAACGGCGGGAATATGAAAATGACGGAGGAGGATTACCCGAAGCTGATCGACCTGATGCTGGATGCCGGGTAGTTGCAACAGATCCACAACCGTTCACTCGGTCACTCTGTTCCCCAGTCACCTATACTTCGTCAGATCCAACCTCCTCAGCATCGGGGTGATCTTTGCCGTGATCCCCACCACCATCACCGTCATGGCGCCGCCGAAGATCACGGAGGGCACCAGGCCCATTATCTTGGCCGCCACACCCGATTCGAACGAACCGATCTCGTTGGAGGAGCCGACAAAGATCGAATTGACGGATGCCACCCGGCCCCTCATTTCATCGGGGGTGATGAGCTGCATCGCCGTGGCGCGGATGATCACGCTGATGTTGTCGAACATGCCGCTGAACAGGAGAAGGGCGAGCGAAAGGTAGAAATTCTTTGAAAGCGCAAAACAGATGATGCTGATCCCAAATCCGGTCACGGCGATGAAGAGCCAGTTGCCTGCGCGCTTTGCGGGCGGGTTGTAGGCCAGCCATAACGAAGTGATCACCGCTCCCGCCATCGGTGCTGCACGCAGGAATCCCAGCCCCTGGGGCCCGACATGCAGGATTTCGCCGGCGAAGACCGGAAGCATCGCGGTCGCTCCGCCAAACAACACGGCGAACATATCGAGGGTCATCGATCCCAACAGAACCTGGTTTCCGAATACAAACCGGATGCCGGAAGAGAGCCGGTGATACAGTGTTTCCTTTTCCCTGACAGGCGGCACAGGATATTTTTTCACGGCCGA
>DAIRDK010000289.1:0-3190 GCA_036796175.1 Bacteroidales bacterium
ACTATACCATCCTGGCGGATGCCACCTCCGGGAATATCACAGTTACTCTCTGCTCAGCCGCCGGGCAAAAGGGGAGGCTGTTGGTGATCAAGAAGATTGCCGGCATGTACACTGTTACAATAGATGGATACATGAGTGAAAAGATTGATGGTAGTTACTTGAAAGTATTGAATTCAGAGTTTGACTTTGTATCGATTCATTCTGATGGTGCAAAGTGGTATATAATTGGGAACAATTAATTTCTTCACCGCTAAGGAGCTAAGGCGCGAAGATCCCGCCATCCTGTTATCCCCTCCAAAACGCAAAGACGCGATCCCGGGTTTCCCCGGCTCGCGTCTTCGTGTCTTCGCAGTGAACTGATCAATTCAGGACCTGCACCGGCTTCAGAAGTCCTTTCCCGATCTCGACGGCCTTTTCGTTGTCGGGGATCAGCTTGTGGTGGCGTGCCGGCAGTGATTTTTCCAGCCCCTTGTGCAGAAACTCGGGCGTGACCAGCGGTTTCAGGCTGAGGAATCCGCCCAGCACGATCATGTTGAAGATCTTGGAAAGGCCGAGTTTCCCTGCTTCATCTGCCGCTTCGATCGAGTAGATGTTGATGTCCTTCCGTTCCGGGTGCCGGGTGATCCCGTTGGGATCGTAGATGAGCAGTCCGCCCGGTTTAACCGTCTTCTCGAACTTGTCCATCGACTGCTGGTTCAGGATGATGGCCGTATCGAAGGCGTTCAGGATGGGGGAGCTGATGCGTTCGTCGCTGATGATCACGGTGACGTTCGCCGTACCGCCGCGCATCTCGGGACCGTAAGAGGGCATCCAGCTGACTTCCTTGTTTTGCATGACCCCCGAGTAGGCCAGGATCTTGCCCATGGACAGGACGCCCTGTCCGCCGAACCCTGCTATGATAATTTCTTCAGTCATATCTTTAAATGGTGAAATGGTGAAATGGTGAAATGGTGAAATCGTGAAATCGTGAACTCGTGAACTCGTGGATTCGTGGATTATTCCTGTTCTTTTTCCGGTTTTGGTTCAACCAGTACGCCATCGACCTTGATGTCGCCCAGCGGGTAGAAGGGGAACATATTCTCTTCCATCCACTTGTTGGCCTGCACCGGGGTCATCTTCCAGCCGGAGTTGCAGTTGGAAACGACCTCGATGAACGACAACCCCTTGTTCTGCGCCTGGATATCGAACGCCTTGCGGATGGCCTTCTTGGTTTTCCGGACGTTGGCCGGGGTGTGTACGGCCTGCCGGGTCACATAGTGCACGCCGGGCAGGTGGGCGATCAGTTCGGTGATCTTGATGGGATGACCCATCATCTGTACGTCGCGGCCGTAAGGCGAGGTGGAGGAACGCATCCCGGGCAGGGTAGTGGGGGCCATCTGACCTCCGGTCATGCCGTAGATGCCGTTGTTGATGAAGATGATGGTGATGTTCTCTCCGCGGTTGCAGGCATGGATCGTTTCGGCGGTGCCGATGGCGGCCAGGTCGCCGTCGCCCTGGTAGGTGAACACGAACCGGTTGGGCCACATGCGCTTGATGGCGGTGGCGAGTGCCGGAGCACGGCCGTGTGCGGCGCCCAGCATGTCGACATTAAGAAAATCGTACGCCAGCACGGAGCATCCGACCGGCGAGATCCCGATGGTTGTTTCCTGGGCGCCCAGTTCTTCGATCACCTCCATGAGCATCCGGTGCACGGTGCCGTGGCCGCAGCCCGGGCAATAACTGAGGGGGCGGTCGACGAGCAGGTCGGTCCGCTTGTACACCAGGTTTTCCGGTTTCTGCCAATCCGGGTGGTTATAGTTCTGTTCCATAGTTATCCTCCGATCACTTTTTGTTCCAATGCTCTGACGACTTCGTCGGGTGTGGGGATGATCCCGCCGAACCGGCCGAAATGTTCGACCTTGATGTTGCATCCGACCGAAAGCTGGACGTCTTCGATCATCTGCCCGGCGTTCATCTCGACCACCAGGATCCCTTTTGATTTCAGTCCCGTCTCCCGGATCTCGTGTTTCGGGAAGGGGAAGAGGGTGATGGGGCGGAAGAGCCCGACTTTGATCCCTTTAGCCCGGGCCAGGTCGACGGCTTTCTGGCAGATGCGTGCGGAGAGCCCGAAGGCCACGAAGATGTAATCGGCATCTTCGGTCATGATGGTCTCGTAAAGCACTTCTTTCTTTTCGATCTCGGCATACTTGGCCTGGAGTTTCAGGTTCACTCGCTCCTGCCCTGCCGGATCAAGGTCGAGGGAGGTGATGATGATGTGGTCGCGGTCCTTGGGTTTGCCCGTTGCTGCCCAGGGGCACTGACGGATCAGCTCTTCATCGCTCCTGCGCGGGATGGGGTCGGGAAGGACCACCTTTTCCATCATTTGCCCGATGGCGCCGTCGGACAGGATCATCGCCGGGGTGCGGTATTTGAATGCCAGGTCGAAGCCCAGTTTGACATGGTCGGCCATCTCCTGGACCGATGCGGGAGCCAGGACGATCATGCGGTAATCGCCGTGACCGCCGCCCTTGACGGCCTGGAAGTAATCCGCCTGGGAGGGCTGGATGGTGCCGAGACCCGGGCCTCCGCGCACGACATTGACCAGCAGCGCGGGCAATTCGGCGCCGGCCATGTAACTGATCCCCTCCTGCATGAGGCTGATGCCGGGGCTGGAAGACGAAGTCATGACCATTTTGCCGGTCCCGGCTCCGCCGTATAACATGTTGATGGAAGCCACTTCACTTTCTGCCTGGAGTACCACCATCCCGGTGCGTTCGTGAGGCTTTTCGGCCATCAGGTACTCCATGATCTCGCTCTGGGGCGTGATCGGGTAACCGAAATATCCGTCGCATCCGGCCCGGATAGCGGCTTCGGCCACCGCTTCGTTCCCCTTCATTAATCTTAGTTCACCCATGGGTATAGTGTTTTATTTGTCAGCAAGTTTTACACGGTATACGGTGATCACGCCATCGGGGCAGACCAGCGCGCAGTTGGTGCAGCCGGTGCATTCGTCGTTCACCTTCATGGCGAAATGGTATCCCTTCGAGTTGACCTCCTTTGCCATTGCGATCACTTCAAAGGGACACGAGGGAACGCACACTTCGCAACCTTTGCAGCGTTCCGTGTTGATCACGATATCACCCTTAACTTTAGCCATATAGAGAAATTTTATTGTTAATAAAATAACAATGACAAAGTTATGAAATCCTTT
>DAIRDK010000290.1:0-3173 GCA_036796175.1 Bacteroidales bacterium
CGTACCCTGTATCAGCAGTCAGGAAGTCCTGGTCGTTGTGGATACCTGGAACTGGACAAAGGAATTATATAGAACGACATTCAACGGAGACTCATTTTCTGAATGGTCATATGTACGTAGTTTTGATTTGGTAGAACCAATTCCAGTCATGATCTGTGAGCATGATACGCTGTATGCTCCATTCCAAACAGGCATCATGTACTCTACAGACATTGGAGAAAACTGGTTTCAACTCGGTGAAGCAACCAGCATGGATTTTCATGAATTGTGCGGGGATGGTGCGAATATTTATACAAGATTCGGGAACGGTACCGGAATTGGTCAATACGACTTGCAAACCCAGGAATGGACAGAACTACAGCCTGCCAGTTTCTTTAATAGTATGACGGGAATAGCGGCTTGCCAAGGATATTTTTGTGCCCTGGGGCTTTTTTCCGACTATAAACTCAAGATCCATGACGATGAGGGATGGATTCCTCCGCCCGCACTTCCGGTGGGTGATTCCGCGAACGGAATTAGTTCCGCAAAAAGCACCGGGGATCTAATCTTAACAACCAAAGAGAATGAAGGGGGGATCATTATTTACTGGTCTGACAATGAAGGCACTACCTGGAACTATTTTGAAACAGATCATGGCTGGGCTGTACGTGACGCCATACGGACCGGCGCAGGGTATTTTATCGCGGGGGAAAATGGGATCGGCAAGATTAATTTTATGGATAAGACCATCACTCCGGCGGAAGGATTAAGTGGACTTGAAGCGTATTCGTTCCTGTCAACCTCATCGGGAAATTTGATACTCGCAGGAACTGATCATGGCATCTTCGTGACCGACAATTACGGTGAGAATTGGCAATACAAGTACCTTGCGGGAATAAAGGTATTTGCACTCCTGGTCCATCAGGATACCCTGTTTGCCGGCACCGACCAGGGCCTTTATGTTCTGAAGCATGGCGAAAAATGGCAAGAGGCAGAATGCCCGGCGATGGAAATCAGGACGCTCGCAAGTGACATGCAAAACCTGTATACAGGGACAGCATCGGGTATCCTGAAACGTGACCTGGTTGAAAAGTGCTGGTACCCTATGATGATCCCATCTGCCGGGACGAATGCAAATCGTCTCATGGCTCAGGGCAATCATCTGTTTGCAGCGACCAGTCTTGGCCGTATTTTCTGTAGTGAGGATGGCGGAATAACATGGACCGATCTCTCCAGTCCATTGTTTAGTGACATTACAGACATGTTCATTATGGGAGCAACCTTGTTTGTTGCAGACCGGTTATCCGGGGTTTTTTATTACTCCGTTGGGTCGCCAGGCGGACTTGGTTATCAGGACATTGGTACCTTGGCCATCCATCCAAATCCCGCCAAAGATCATATATTAATTGAATTCCCTGAACGTATTGCACCTGGAGGACTGATCGAGATCCTGGATGCCAGAGGAATTGTCCTGAAATCAGTGAAGGCCGGAAGCACGAATACGCAATCAATCTATTTCGATACCAAGGACCTGACGCCTGGTATGTACATTCTCCGTTTCATGACGGGAACTGCCCGATTCTCCGGAACATTCTTCAAAACCGACTGACCGGCTTTTTGAAGATCTTACTGTTTTCGTGTATAGACGAACACGTAATGTGTTTCCGAACGGTAATCAAGCCGGTATTGACTGTCTAAAACCTGCCTGAGTTCTGCCTGTTCCGGCTCTTTCAGCCGGCTCGTCTGGCCGTATAATACCACATGATCGATCGCGCGTACAGGCCCGGTGCCTTCGCGTCCGTACCACCAGGTGTTTGCAATTACTGAACGATCGCCAAAGGTGACCTTCGGGAAATGTTTTGGTTTCCAGGTTAACGGGAACCATGCCGTCAGCGCTTCATAATTGTCCAGCAGGACCACAGGCTTTTTACTCCCCAGGTAACCGGAAACGTGACCAAGGATCCAGGTGGATGACCAGTTTACCGGGAGAACGACACTTTCTTCCCGGATATATCCCGATGCTTGTTCGAATTCCCCGGCCAGGCGTGAACCGTTGCTGAACGGAGGGAAATGAACCGCCATCAGGGTGAAGTTCAGGATCAGGACGGCGCCTGTTGCCGCGATGCGGGGCCATTTGGGAAGCTCCTGCAGGGCAAGCCACAGGATCAGGGTCATGAAGAAAATAACCACCAGCCTGTCGCTCATGACCCCTGCGCCCGAATTGTAAGGAACTACATAATAGAGGCAAAGGACTACAGCGGAAAGGAGTAAGACCATGTCGGATGATTTCAGCGATGCTGCCAATGTATCCCGCATGCTCCGGCCTCCGGCGCGCGCTGCCCTGAACTGCCTGATCCTGCCGAGGACCGCATAAACGATGATGCTCAGGAAAATGATATTGAACAGGACCGTGAATTTCCATTCTTTGTCGGTGTTGAACAGGATCAATGGCTTGACCTGCAGGAGCCAGAGCGACATGTCGGCCCGTGTCAAGGGCGTTGTGGGAAATCCGGACGGAGCGTCCGACAGGAACACGGCCATCAGGATCAGGACCGGGACCGCTGCCAGCAGCAGGATCGCCGTGCGTTTGAGGATGCCGGAACCGATCGCCCGGAAGGATGCTCCTTGTCCACGACCTGCCGCGAGCATGAGCAGGAACAGAAGCAGCCCTGTGACTGCGAAGACTACCGCATGGGAGAAGAAGGAGAGGGCCAGCAGGACAGCAAGTCCGATGACGTTTGCCGGGGTGGGGGAATTCCTCCGCCTGTACCACCATCCCGCGATGAAAAACATCAGGATAAAGGCCAGGTGGAAATTGAAGAATCCGCACTGGAACAGGAAGGTATAACAGAATGGGAAGATGAGGAAACTTAAGGTTTTATTTCCCGGCGACACGGAAAGGACCGCATACCTGAACGCCAGGGGGAGCAGTATCAGGTTGGCCAGGATGAAGATTTTCTCTGCGAACCAGCCGCTGAATACAAATCCCAGTATGGCCAGGAGGAAATGGCTGGTCCAGTTCGGGGTCAGCACCGGGTTAAACTCATAGAAGGCCCGGAGAAGCTGTGAGTTTCCCACGACCAGTTCCCGGATGATGGACGCGTTATACAGGTGGGAGGGGCCGTCGAGGGTCAGGAAAAATTTGTTAACCAGCACAGGAAGGCAGTTCAGGACAAGGATCGCGTAAAACAAGG
>DAIRDK010000291.1:0-3147 GCA_036796175.1 Bacteroidales bacterium
TGTTCGCATAGTAGAAGGGAACCGCGATCTGGCTCATTGTTTCGTAGCCTGATTTCAGGCCGGGCAGCACCTGGCTGTATTTCTTGGTCAGGGCCGGATCTTTGCTGTACCAGTTGGTGAAGTCCTGTTCGATGGCCTGTTTCTTTTCAGCTACATGGTTCTTGCGGAGCATCTTCTCCTGCCCGATGAAATTTTTCCAGGTGTTGGCAATGCCCGCATAATTGCCGGCATAATCGATCTTCACTTTCTGGTTCACATCCATCCGCTCCTTCATGATCTCGAGTTCCTTTCCGAAGATCTTGATCAGGGTGGGGTAGAAGACATTCACGTTGTAGTCGATACCGTACGAAGTGAGGTAGCGGCTGGTGCGGCCGGGGAAACCCCAGATCATGGCGAAATCGTCTTTTGTGATGCCTTTGAGGCTGATCGGCAGGTGGTATTTTGGGGTGATCGGAATATTCTTTTCGGAATAGGGAGCCGGGTTGCCCAGGGAGTCGCCGTAAATGCGGAAGACCGTGAAATCGCCCGTATGGCGGGGCCACATCCAGTTGTCGGTGTCGCCGCCGAATTTGCCGATCGATGAAGGAGGAGCGCCGACCAGGCGAACGTCCTTGTACGTCACGTAAACCAGCAGGTAGTATTCATTCCCGCCATAATACTCTTTCACGGCGGCTTCGTATTTGTCGTTCTCGGTAGCCTGTTTGCTGATCCGCTTGCTGATTTCGCGGACCTTGGCCGAGCGGTTCGCTTCGCTCATGGTGTCGGAGAGAAAGGGGATGATCGAGTCGGTGACATCGGCCATGCGGACCAGGAAAGAGGCACACATCCCTTCGTTGGGGAGTTCATCCTTCTTCGACATGGCCCAGAAACCGGTGGTCAGGTAATCGTGTTCGGGCGTGCTGTGGTCCTGAACGGCCCCATATCCGCAGTGATGATTGGTAAAAATGAGGCCCTGGGAGGAAACCACTTCGGCCGTACAGAAAAATCCGCCGGTCGCCCCGCCGCTGGAGAGGCCGACGATGGCGTCTTTCAGACTGGAGTGGTTTACGTCGTAGAGCTCCTGGGACGTCAGGTGAAGCCCCATCTTCTGCATGTCGGTGTAATTCAGCCGCTGGATCAGCAATGGAAGCCACATGCCCTCATCGGGCGGATTCAGGGCTCCCGCCTTCTTTGCCGACGGGACCAGGAAGATCAACGCGAGCAATACGATAACAACCGGTTTCAGAAGGGCACCGGCGAAGCCCGTTCCGTTTGTGCGCATAACCATGATGGATTTAAGTAAATGAATGCTTTGACGGTGCAATATTACGGACAATTTCCATATGTACAGGGAATTTCCGATGACCGGGCCGTTTTCTCGACGAATGACCGGATCACCGGGTTAAAATCGAATGTTCAGCCGGAAAATCCGGGCGGATGTCAAAAAAAAATGATTTTTATCTTTGATCACCTGATCTTTGCATCAAATCCCGCCCATGCTCAAAAAGGTGTTTGAATCGATCAAACGGAATTTCATCATTCCCCATCTCCTGTTCTGGATCGCCGTCGTGGTGTTCTTTACCGTAACCCTTGTATTTACGAGGGATTTCAGCCTGGCGGCCATCGATATGAACATGGCCGTCAGCTTTTTCATCACCATCCTGTTCCTGGCCATTGCGGTTTATATCAACCTGTTGTGGCTGATCCCCGCATTTTTCAAAAAGCGCCGGTTCCTCCTCTTTTCGGTTCTCCAGGTCGGCAATGTCCTGTTATTCGTATTGCTGAATTATCTTACCTCCCATGCATTTGAAGAGATCCGGCCCAACTTCTGGAACGAGTTCATCGCTGAAGTCATCCTGGTGACGATCCTGCTGGTGGTGACCACACTGCTGAAATTCATGCGTGATTCGATCGCCCTTCAGGATGCCGAGATCCGCGTCAAGGAAGCCGAACGGCAAAAGATCGAATCGGAGCTGAAAGTACTGAAATCACAGGTGAACCCGCACTTCTTTTTCAACACGCTCAACAGCCTCTATTCGCTGAGTCTCGATAAATCCGACAGGGCTCCCGAGATGATCCTGAAACTGTCGGACCTGATGCGGTACGTGATCTATGAGGCGAATGACAGCAAGGTTCCCCTCAGCAAACAGCTGGAATTCCTGAGGAGTTATGTGTACCTGGAGCAACTGCGGTCGGGAACCGGCCTGCAGGTGGATTTTGAAGTGGCCGGTCCGCACCTCTCGACCCCTGTGGAACCACTCCTGTTCATCGCCTTCATCGAGAACGCATTCAAGCATGGTTCCCGGGACCCCGAAAGAAAACCCTTTATCCGGATCCGGTTCGATGTGCAAGAAGCCGGCCGTATCCTGTTCTTCATCGAGAACAACTACGATCCGAAAGAGGATGAGAAAAACGAAGGGTTCGGGCTGCTCAATGTGAAATCGAGGCTCGACCTCGGATACGCCGGGAAATACGACCTTTCGATCACCAACCGGGACAATGTTTACCGGGTTAACCTCAGAATTGATGTAGCATGAAGATCCGCTGTCTGATCGTCGACGATGAACCGTTGGCCCGCAGGGTGCTGGAGAAGCATGCGGCCGAAGTGCCCTACCTGGAACTGGCCGGTCAGTGCGGCAGCGCGCTGGAGGCGATGGATTTCCTTCACGGGCATGCGGTTGACCTGATGTTCCTCGATATCAACATGCCCCGGCTGAGCGGCATGGATATGCTGAAAACGATGAAGAAACCCCCGCTGGTGATCATCACCACGGCCTATCCTGAATATGCGCTTGAAGGGTATGAGTGGAATGTACTGGATTACCTGGTCAAGCCGGTGTCGTTCGAGCGCTTCCTGAAAGCTGTTGAGAAAGCGGAGGATACATTAAGGTCAAAGCAGGCCCGGGCGGTTACGCCGGTTTCCGCACAAAAACCGGAAGAGGCATACATCTTTATCAAATCGAGCAAAAAGACCTACAAGGTAAATCTTGACCATATTCTTTATATCGAAGCCCTGGGCGATTACGTGAAGGTCTTCACGGCCGAAAAGATGATGGTCACTTACCAGTCGCTGAAGAATATCGAACATCTGCTCCCGCCTAAAAAATTTCCCCGGATCCATAAATCGTTCATTATCTCACTTGCCAAAGTGGAATTGATCGAGGGGAA
>DAIRDK010000292.1:0-3132 GCA_036796175.1 Bacteroidales bacterium
AATGAAAACAACAACCAATATCAACCTCGTTTTCATTATTTGAATTTTTTGAAGTTCACTTTTTGTTTTTGCGATTCGTAATGCCTGATTCCTTCAGGAGTGGCGATCCCCCTGACAAAATGGTCGAACATGACGTCGAACAGGGTCTGGAAGGAAAACTTGTCTGCCGGGAAGAATTCGGGATTGTGGATGTCGATCAGCCTTCGAATATACAGCCGGGTTACCAGCTCCACGCTCAGATCGTCCCGGTACATCCCCTGCCTGATCCCCTTCTGGATGTTCCTCCACATTTTGTCATAAATGAATTCGATCCGTTCATCAATATGCTTGTGATAGACCTCCGGGTAATATTTTTTCAGATCGAAGGTCATGGAAGGACTTACATCCCAGAAATGCTCTCCCACTTCCTTGCTGACCGTGATCAGGATCTCGATCGAATTGACACCGTCGAAATTGTACTTGTCGAAGATCACCTCAAAGCTGTGACGCTCCAGCTCGAGCAACTTTTCCACCAATTCGTTCTTGCTGGAAACATAATGGTACAGCTTTTTTTTGGATATCCCCGTCTCACGGCAGATATCATCCATGGAGACACTGCGGACCCCATATTTAAAAAACAGCTCGCGAACCTTTTCCAGGATATCGATAAACACTTGATCCATCCGGCTTGATGTGGGATAAGGGAATGATTGCGGCGGCAAAATTACGACATCCTGCCGAGAAACAAAAATGATATACAAAGTTTCTGCATCCCGGGAGGAACATGAATTTTTCCGGGTTATTCAACGATCATCTTCCGCCTGACGGACTGGTCCCTGGTCAGAAGAGAATAATAATAGAAGCCGGGTGTAAGACCTGCGCGATCCACATCGAACGGCTCGATATACTTGCCGGGACTGCGAAAACTGTGATTAACCGGGATGGCGACCACGTTCCCGAAAACATCGAAAACTTTCAGGGTCACCTCCGTCGGAGAGTGGACTTTGAATGAAAAGTTCGTCATCCCCCTGGCGGGATTGGGATAGTTTTGGTCGAGTGAAATAGAAGCTGGGATTTTCCGCCCCGGGGAAATGCCGGTCATCACGCTGTCGATGATCGCCGTGTCGATGCTCATCTGCGGGCCGGGGATGTCCATGCTAAGCCAGATAGGCCGCACGATCCCGTTGGATGCCCAGATGTTGGTGTAGGCCCCGAAGAACGCTGAGGCAATCGGGATAAATGGGGTCTCGCTGACCTTCAGATTGGTGAATGACGCCCCACCATCATGGGATACAGCTACAAAGACATCGGTTTGTTTGTCGGTATATTCCCTTCGGTCATAGAAAATGATCCAGATATCCCCGTTGGACTGATCTATGGTCATCCACGTAAAGAATTGCTGATGCCCCGGGTCATCGTCATTCACCCGGAGAGGCTCGGACCAGGTGGCTCCGCCATCAGATGATTTGATAAAAAAGATGTCCGTATCGTCCGGACCATTGCGCTGGTCCGACCAGTTGATGTAGATATTTCCCCGGTACGGGCCTTGGCTGAGGTCACAACAGGTCACGGGCAGTCCGTTTGCCCGGTAGATCCCGGGAATTGCATAATCCCAGCCGTCAGGGATCGCTGTAACGAAGGTATTGTCAACCGGCCAGGTGAGGCCCTGGTCCATTGACTTCGTAAAGATCAGGCCCTCCGGTCCGGCCCATGACACAAAGATCTCCCCATTCGGGCCCACTGCCGGGACTGCACCTTCCACGGTATTGTCACTGTCGAGGCAATCGCCTCCTTCCTTGCAGATCCTTACCGCTTCACTCCAGGTTTGTCCGCCATCGGTGGAGCGGGAGAACAGGATGACTGAACTGTCACCCGGATTGCTGCTTCCGTAGTTGTCGAACTGAGACCAGGTGACATAGATATTATTGTTCGACGGATCCACAACGGCCCACTCCTTGTCCTGTGCCTTGGCCCCATTCAATCCCATGTAGGTCCCGTCGCTCCAGGTATGCCCGCCGTCGGTCGACTTCTGGCACACGATCCGGTCGATCCAGTTCCCGTTGGACGGGTTCGAGAGGTGGAAATAATAGAAATCACCTGCTGTATCGGCAATAATGCAGGGATCGCCCCACACGCCGTAAGGGGAGTCAAGATGATCCTCCTGCCAGGTCAATCCGCCATCGTCCGAATAGTATACGATATCAATATTCGCACCGGCCACCATGATGTCTGGATTTTTAGGGCTGATCATCACTGACGGCTCATTCGGAAAATTCGAACTCCCGATCAGTACATTCGGGTATTGACTAAAAGCCGCAATCGCTGAACAGGCGGCCAGAAAGGAAAGCAGGATCCGTGTTGTCATTTCATGCTGTTTCGTTTTACAAAGATAGCTATTTCAGAGGCTTTCCCGGCATTTCATGGTTTTTCCGTAAGTTTGGACATTCAATGACCTGCATCCCATGACACGTAACCTGGTCCTGCTCCTATTTATCGTCGTTCCGTCGTTCATTTTAGGACAGAATGACTGGACAACCTACTATGAACAATCCGGGGGATTACGCACCCCGGGGTATGGCGAGACAATGGAATTCTGCCGCCGCCTCGCAGATGCCTCTCCCATGATCACGATGGGCTCTTTTGGGACCAGCGCCCAGGGACGTGACCTCGTTTACCTCGTGGCCGATCTTGACGGCTTGAATGACCCGGCGTTAATCCATGCCCGGGGCCGCAGCATCGTACTCATCCAGGCATGCATCCATCCGGGCGAATCGGAAGGCAAGGATGCCGGCCTGATGCTGTTTCGGGATATCCTCGTTTCTGAAGGATCTTCGGGGAAAGTATCCCTGTTGAAATTCTTTGACCATCTTTCCGTGGTGTTCATCCCGATTTTCAACGCCGACGGGCATGAACGATTCGGACCTTACAACCGGATTAACCAGAATGGCCCCGAAGAGATGGGCTGGCGGGTGACGGCTAACAATCTCAACCTGAACCGGGACTTCCTTAAAGCGGATACCCCTGAAATGCGGGCCTGGCTGAAATTGTTCAACAACTGGCTGCCGGAGTTCTTTATCGACACTCATACCACGGACGGAGCCGATTACCAGTATGCATTGACGTACCTCATTGAGACTTTTGGCAACATGGACG
>DAIRDK010000293.1:0-3132 GCA_036796175.1 Bacteroidales bacterium
CCAGCACGACCCTCCACGCTGCGAACGGCGGTTCAGGATCCTTTGCCTACCACTGGTCCCCCGGCTCTCTTCTCATCGATCCCGATGTTCAGGATCCGCAAACGGTAAACCTGTATTCGACGAATGTCTTCACGGTGCTGGTAACCAATTCAGGAACCGGCTGCCAGAACTCCGACGGCCTGGTGGTGGCGGTCACCGGCGGTCCGCTCACCGTTAACCCCGTCGCCGTGCCCGATTCCATTTACTCCGGGTCCGCCTCCCGGCTTTACGCCAACGCCGGCGGCGGCTCAGGGACCTACACCTATCTGTGGACCTGTACGCCCGCCGGAAACCCGCCCTGGAGCTCCGATCAGCCCGATCCTGTAGTGACCCCTGATACCACTACGCTCTATACCGTCACGGTGTCGGACGGATTCAATTACATTTCAGGGGATGTAACGGTAACGGTAATGGATATTACGGGTACGGGCGGGTCCGGCACGGGCGGGTCCGGCACGGGCGGGTCCGGAACGGGCGGGTCCCAGACCCGCCCCGGCATAAATATTTACCCCAACCCCTGTCATGCCCTCCTGTGGCTGCAATGCACGGAACCAAATCGTTCCCTGGCGGGGATCCGGATCGTCACATTCACCGGTGAAACGGTCATCCGCATCCGGGGCCCGTTGGGCGGGATCTCACCCGTTGGCGTGGAGATCTCCGGCCTGGCCCGGGGGATCTACCTCCTGGTGGCCGAAGACGCGAATGGCCCGTTCGACAAAAAGGTTTTTCTCGCCGAATAACAGTTCAGATCTTGTTCAGCAGCTTTTCGAGGGAGGGATAGAGCAGTTTGTGCACCTCTTCGAGGTCCGATGGCGCGATCCAGCGCACCTCGGTGATGTCCTCCTCGGTCTGCGGGATGAGCGGTTGGTCTTTCGGCGCACGCATCTCGTACCACCAGGTCTTTTTCAGCCACCGTTCCCGTTTTTCGAAGAAGATGTGGTAGGTTTTGGTCATCCTGCCGATCACTTCCACGTTCGTTAGGCCCGTCTCCTCCATCACTTCGCGGACGGCCGCTTCGGCGCTCTCCTCGATGCCGTTCTGCTTCCGGTTGAGCTTTCCTTTCGGTAGGTCCCAGTGCCCCCTGCGGAAGATGAAGAGGATCTCGCCAAACTCGTTCCGGACCAGTCCCCCTGCCGCCGTGACCCGGTGGAACAGGGAGAAGAAATCCTGTTTCAGTAGCCTGTAGTCGGCGCCATAGAGGACCAGCCGCTTATGGGTCGGGTCGGCTTCGAAGGCCTTGTAGAGGATCGTCAGCTCTTTCAGGTTGTCCACCTGGTGATAGTCGTTCCCGGCAGGTTGTTCTTTCCTGAGGTGGACGATCCGGTCGTTCAGGTAGATCTTCATAGGGTATCGCCGTTTGCCCGGTCGGCCTGGAACCGGTACCCGAGCCGTTTTCCCGTCCTGATCTTCATGCGGTCGATCGTATCGAGCAGTTCCGCCACGGTCACCTCCTTTACGTTGTTGAAATCGGGCGTCAGGAGGTCGAAATTGACGGTATAGAGCATCGCCGAGCGGATGATGCCGGTGACGGAAGCCTTGTTGATCCGGGAAGTGTTGAAATTGTTGTAAAGCAGTCCCACTTCCCGTTTTCCTTCGATGAAGTAGTGCAGTTCGCGGTTCACGAATACCCGCCCGATCATATACCCGAGGTCGTTCACCCGGTTGTACTTGAACGAGTCGTTCAGGAAATTGAAGATCTGGATCATGCCGCAGTACGATCTCCGCGGATCCTCTTTCACGTAAGGCGTTCGCATGACCTCGTGGTCCCTGGAAAATTCGAACACATTGGTATGCATCATGAAGATGAGGACGTCGCCGCCGAACTTCAGCTCGAACTCGAATTCGCCGCGATCGCGGTACTCGAAGAGGACCGGGTACTTGTGCTTCGATCGTATGGAATGGAATTTCAGGGGCATGGATTCCGCCTCCCGTTTGAATTCCGCGAAAACCTCGATGGTCTTGTGGAACACTTCCTGTTTCAGGCCTGCTTTGGAGGCCAGGGCGCGGAACAGTTCATGCTGCGTGGGTGCCGGCATAGCAATGAATTATTTATACGAAGATAGGATAAAATCAGTTTTCTCAGCATATCGCTTTTACTTATCTTTGCCGCACATTTCCGATCATATATGCTATACAGTAAAGAAACCGCACAGACCGCAGCCGAGTTGCTGCTCAGGATAAAAGCCGTTAAACTGAGTCCCAATGACCTGTTTACCTGGGCCTCCGGGATCAAGTCCCCCATTTATTGCGACAACCGGGTAACCCTGTCCTATCCCGAGATCAGGACCTTCATCCGGCAGAATTTCGTGAAAGCCATCGAAGAGCAGTTTCCCGAACCCGAAGTCATTGCCGGCGTAGCCACCGGCGGCATTGCTCAGGGTGCGCTGGTGGCCCAGGAGATGGGCCTGCCGTTCGTCTATGTCCGGAGCGGGAAAAAAGACCACGGGCTGACCAACCAGATCGAAGGCGAAGTCCGCCCGGGGCAGAACATCGTCGTGGTCGAGGACCTCATCTCCACGGGATCCTCCAGCCTGGGTGTCGTCCAGGCCCTGCGGGATGCCGGCTGCCGCATCCTCGGCATGGTCGCCATTTTCACTTACGACCTTCCCAAAGCCCTCAAGGCCTTCGAAGAGGCCAACTGCCGCCTCATCACCCTCACCGATTACGACACCCTGATCCGGCAGGCCGTCGAAACCGGCTACATCAAGGAATCCGACCTGAAGGTGCTGCAGGATTTTAAGCAGAACCTTTCCTGATTTACGATTTACGATTTACGGTTTACGACTGAATTTACGATTGACGATTGTCGATTTTTTTGAAACCGGTCCACTTAATATTTCCTACAATCTAGAAAAACGAATACCAATCATCGCATAAGCAGCCTTGGCCGGGGCCCCTGCTATCACATGCCATGTCATGATCCGGGAAAGCCCCGGACGCAGCTGCGTTGCGGTGATGAGGCCCAGGGGCCTGAGCATAAAAAAGAAGACGGCCTTGTGAGCCGCCCTCTTACGGTTTACGACTGAATTGACGATTTTCGATTTTTCGTTGGATCTGTGTTTAACGTAGTAGGTTTAATAAAACCGCCTTCGG
>DAIRDK010000294.1:0-3106 GCA_036796175.1 Bacteroidales bacterium
CTCTTTGGTCTTTGACGAAGTATACATGTTCTGGACCAGCGACATCCCGTAGTAGTTGATCCCCTGGTGCCAGTAAGGGATCTGAATTTTACTGAGCGGCGACCCACTAAAAGCGGGGCAGATATACTGAAGCAGGATACCGTTGGTGTAAAAGCGGTCTGTGTTGTCCAGCAGATCATTGTCGGCCTGCAGCCTGAAATACCGTTCCCGGCTCAGTTCTATAAGCGTAGGGAATGGAGTGACATCGACAGGCGAGAACAGGTAATCCCTGGTCAGGGGTTCGTTTATATCGGGTTCGATATGGTTGGCCCGAAGCTGTCGGATCTTCCGGATCAGTAAGGTATCCGGCTGCCGGGGTGAGTGCATGTCAGGCTGGGTTGCATCCGGTATTGGCCGTCTCCTGGTTCGATGGATGGTTTGGGCTTGGCTGACGTCTTTCGCCTGGGATGCCGGTTTGGACATGAGGTTACCGGCGCCGGCCGGGGATTGTACGCGGGCTGACATGGGAGGTTCTTCCTTTTTAGCCGGAGACGAACAACCGATGATCAGCGCCGAGATCAACAATATGACAGCCATGTACCTCATGAAGCGGCAAAGGTACTGAAAAGAGCATTGAAGGATGCCGCGGAATCCGTATCTTAGCGTTTGAAATCAACTCGCTTGAAAGCGATCCTCGCTATATTGCTTCTGTTCCTGTCCCTGTCCCTCCGGTCACAGCAGATTCTGATGCTGGAGAAACTCGGTTCAGGGAAGCATTATCAGTACGAAGCCGGTGATCCGATTACCATGAAAAGGGCGGTTGATTCGTCCCGCTTTACCGGCACGATCACGGCGATCTATGATTCCGGGTTCATAATCGATCAGAAATTGTGGGTCAGCCTGGAGGATGTACAATCGGTCTGGCGGAAATCTCCACACCGTAAAAAACAGGGGACACGGGTGATGATCGGAAGCGGAGCGCTGGCTGCCATCATCATGATCAACAACGCGGCTCATGGGAACGTGGTGGTTGATCCTTATGTGGGTGCTGCGGCCGGGGTGACGGCCCTGGGGGCTCTGTGGAGCGCGTCGTCCGTACAACGCTATCCGGTCGGCAAGAAGTGGAAACTGAAGATCCTCGAAACGAAGTTCCTGTAATGTTTGATGTTCCTAGGTTGCAGTATATTTCTCTACAAAACCAACGATCTTCCGGTCGAAGTTTTCCTTGTCCCCCGGGTGAAATTCTGCCTGGACAGGAATGTAGTACAAAGGAAGCCCTTTCAGAAGATGTTGAAGTTCGGGTAAACGGAGCCGCATCAGATCCTTCTCGGTCGTCACAATGACCTTCTTCTGGGAGGGGAGGTCTTCAAACCGTTTTTTGATGTCGTTCACGTCTTGTTCCGAATAGGGATGATGATCGTTGAATTGCATTCGGACCAGTTCGGTACACTTCCTTTCCAGGTGCTCCCGAAGGGGATAGTCATAGGCAATTCCGGTAAAGAGCAGGATAAACGGATAGCGTTGCTGGAACGGAACTGGCCATTCAAAGGCGGGAACGGGCTCAAGATGATGAAGATAGGAGAAGAATACCTCCTGGTTGGGTCGGGGTTTCAAATCTTCGATGATCCTCCTGCGGGTGATCGGGGAGAAGACTTTCGGGGTTTTGGTGACGACAATGATGTCGGCCCGCGCGGCCCCGCAGGGAAATTCGCGCAAACGGCCCGAAGGCAGCACATGGTCTTCGGTGTACAGGTGATGGTAATCGGTCAGCAGGATCGACAATCCCGGCTTGATCCACCGGTGCTGGAATGCGTCGTCGAGAAGAATGGTGTTCAGAGAAGGGAACTTGGCCAGCAGGGACTGGATACCGCGTTCCCTTACGGTATCGACGGCTACTTTGACTTCGGGAAATTTCTTCACGAACTGCATCGGTTCGTCGCCGATATATTTGTAATTCGATCTCCTGGAGGCAAGGACGTATCCTGAACTGTTGCGTCCGTATCCCCGGCTTAGCGTGGCCATGAAAAACCGCTCCCTGAGCAGCCTGATCAGGTATTCGATGTGAGGGGTCTTGCCGGTTCCTCCCGCAGATAAATTCCCGACGGAAATAATGGGCACATCGAAGATGGCGGATTTCAGGATCCCGGCATTGAACATCCAGTTACGGACCATCATCACCAGTCCATAACAATACGACAAAGGCAGTAATATGATCTGCAGAAACCCCATGTTCGTCTGACCTCTGTAAATATAAAGAAAATAATAAGAGCAATGGGGAAAGATCAAAAAATCGCCCTAACACCGACTGAAAAAAAGTTAGTACTGTCCTGCCACCGGCCGGGCTCTCAGGAAACCGATGTTCCGGACCAGTTCGGAAATACTTACCTCCAGTCGGGTTGTCTTGACGATATAATCCATAGCTCCTTCATCGAGCAGCGACTCGGCTACCGACGGATCATCCATCCCGGTCAGAAAAAGGATCCGCGTTGCGGGTGAGATCTTGTGCGACATCCGTAGCATTTCCAGCCCGTTGTATTTGCCGAGATGATACTCTGAAACCAGGAAGTCGGGAGACTGCTTGCGTAGCCGGTAGAGGCATTCTTCAACAGACGTAAAGAGCCACACATTCGTGAATTTGTTGATCGTTAATTGGTATTTGACAAGATTGCCATGTACCGGGTTGGGGTCAACAATGAAAATTACAGGTTCTTTCATCAGTGAAAAGATAAAGTTGCCACGATCAAAGTTTCATTTAATTTTAATGAATAGGTGAGCCCTACGGGCCGGAGTTTTCAACATCTTATGAACATGACTTTCATGTGGTCCTGGTTAGGAATATTGAGCAGACCTTAGTACTTTTGATGTGTACACCAGCACCTGGATTCTGAATGAAAGTAAAAGAGATCACTGACGCCCTGGAAGCAATGGCCCCTCTTGCCTTCCAGGAAGAATATGACAATTCGGGACTGCTTTGCGGCGATCCCTCCGCAGAGGTGTCCGGGGCCTTGATCAGCCTTGACCTGACTCCCATGGTGATCCGTGAAGCGGCATCAAAGCAGTGCGGCCTCGTGATCTCTCATCACCCTTTTATCTTTAAAGGGATCCGTAAGATCATTGCAGGCACTGC
>DAIRDK010000295.1:0-3105 GCA_036796175.1 Bacteroidales bacterium
CCATCGCATTCGTCATCCTGACCCTCCTGGCCTGTAAAACAGGCTTCGCAGCAAAGGATGCCGAATTTACCCGGGAGATCAAAAAAGAATTTACCGTCAACCCGGATGCCAGGCTGGTTCTGGAGAATAAATACGGAGATATCAGGATATCAGCCACCGACCAGAATAAGGTGTCAGTCCAGGTCCTAATCACCGTGGATGCCAGGGACCTGGAAAGCGCCGTCAAGATCTTTGAAAAGGTAAAGATCCAGTTCAACAATACCGCCGACCTGGTTGAAGCCAGGACCCAGATCGCAGATGACTTCAAGGTCAAAGGCCAGTTCAGCATCGACTATACGATCTCCATGCCGGTCACCATGAGCCTGGACGCCGACAATAAATTCGGGGATGTGATCACCGGGGAGATCGGGGGCAAGGCCAAAGTCAGGGTGGGGTACGGGAACCTGGAAATGACCAGGCTTTCCAACTCCGATAACCTGATCGACGTGCGCTTCGGAAAATCCAACATCGAATGGATCAAGGGAGCCGTCATGATCCTGAAATACTCCGATTTTGAAGGCGAATATGCCGGAAGCCTCAACCTGAACTCACAGTATTCCAATTTCCGTTCCGGGAAAGTGATCGCGCTGGATGCAACATTCGAAGGCGGTAACCTCGACCTGGAATCCGCTTCAGTTGTTGCATGCAAATCCAGGTTCTCTGATATCAGCATCGGAACGCTGGACCAGAAACTTGACCTGACCAATAATTACGGGAGTTTCGAGATCGAACAGATCCCCTCCGGCTTCACCTCGGTCACCGTGACGAACAGTTACGGGAATATCGACCTGGGCATCTCTTCCTCCGCCTCCTATAACCTGGAGGCCGATATGCATTACTGCAACCTCGAATACGACGGAAGCAAGGCCAACTTCAGCTATCTGAACGATTCCAGCCATGACCAGCAGATCCGGGGATCCATCGGCACCAACCCGACAGGTACGGTGAAGGTGAGCAGTAATTACGGGAATGTGGATCTTACGAATTAATAATTAATAATTAATAATATTTCTATGAAAACGATTAGAATGACTATGCTGTTCCTGGTTATGATGGCCATATCAGGAGGCGTGGTGACCGCTTGCCGGATCGATCACCAGGGTAGTGCAAATCCGGGCAATGTAATCCGCGAAACCAGGCAGGTAGCGCCCTTTTCAGGCATCCGCGTCGGTGGAGCGTTTGAAGTCGTCATCAGGCAGGGAACTGCCCAGGAGGTCGTCGTCGAGACGGAATCGGAAGCTATGCAATATGTTACGACAGATGTGTCGGGCGGTGTCCTCCAGATCGGGTTCAAAAAGGCTCCTCCTCACTGGATGCACGATATCGACGTGCTCAAAGTCTATATCACCTGCAAGGAGCTTGACATGCTGGACCTGAGCGGCGCCGTGGAGATCCGCTCCGACGGGAAGATCACCACTCCGAAACTGGAGATGGACGTGAGCGGGGCGGCCGAAACCAACCTGGACCTGGCCGTGCAGGATCTCAACCTCAGCCTCAGCGGAGCCTCTGAACTGACGTTCTCCGGAACCGCGGGTGAGGCGAAGATAGACGCTTCGGGGGCTTCGGAAGTATCGGCATACGACATGGTGATCACCAACCTGACCCTGTTTGGCAGCGGCGCCATCGAAACCCGGGTGAACGTGGCAGGCTCGCTGAAGGCCAACATGTCGGGTGCATGCAGTGTGAGATATAAAGGAAATCCCAGGGTGGAAGCACACTCCTCAGGGGCTTGTGATATCAGGCAAGCCGATTGAGACCAACATAGGGGATCAACGGATCAGATCCAGGAATTCCTCCTCGGAAAGCACGGGAATGCCAAGTTCCTGTGCTTTTTTTTGTTTTTCCGGTCCCATGTTCTGCCCGGCGACAATAAACGAGGTGCTCTTGCTCACGGAAGATACGTTTTTACCCCCGTGGAGCCCGACCAGGTCTTCGATCTCCTTCCGCCGTTCCGGAGACGAGAACGTGCCCGTGACGACGATCTTCCGGGAGGCCAGTTTATCGGAAATCGGTTCCCGGCTGAGGGAGCTGAACTGCAGACCATGCCCTGCCAGCCGCTCGAGGATCAGGATATTCGCAGGATCGGCAAAATAAGCGATGATGCTCCGCGCAATGGTTTCACCGACGCCTTCAACTTCCGTCAGGGTCTGGACATCTGCTGAACGCAGTTTGTCCAGGGAGCCGATATGGGCTGCCAGCAGTTTCGAGGTCGTTTCGCCCACAAGCGGGATCCCCATGGCGAAGATCACCCGTTCGAAGGGGACGTTGCGTGATGATTCAATCCCCCTGAGGATATTGGCGACAGACTTTTCCCTCAGGCTGACCTTCCGTTCAGTGCCGTCATCGCCGGTGACCGTCTTGCTGAGCCCGATCAGCTGTTCCGCCTTCAGATCGTAAAGATCGGCCACATTCCGGACCAGTCCCTGGTCGTACAGCAGTTCTATCTTTCCTTCGCCCAGGCTCTCGATGTTCATGGCCCGGCGGCTGATAAAGTGTTCGAGTTTGCCCTTGATCTGCGGAGGACAACCTGCTTCGTTGGGACAGAACCAGGCCGCCTCACCTTCATTTCGCACCAGCGGGGTGCCGCACTCGGGGCACAACCCGGGAAATCTGAGCGTGACGGCTTGTTCCGGCCTGCGTTCGAGATCAACGCCGGTGATCTTCGGGATGATCTCACCGCCTTTTTCCACGAACACCGTATCCCCGACACGGATATCCAGCGATCGGATAAAATCAGCATTGTGCATGGTCGCCCGTTTCACGATGGTCCCTGCAAGCCTTACCGGCTCCAGGTTAGCAACCGGCGTGACCGTGCCCGTTCTTCCTACCTGGAAGGAAACGGAAACCAACCGGGTCCGGGCTGTCTCCGCCCGGAATTTATAAGCAATGGCCCACCGGGGTGATTTGGCAGTCGCCCCGAGCATCTGCTGCTGGGCGACCGAATTGACTTTGATCACCACCCCGTCGATATCGAAAGGCAGTGACGGCCTGGCTTCTTCGCATGCCCTGATGAATTCAAAGATTTCCGGCACGCCCGAACACCTGGCCCTGTGGGAAGATACTTTG
>DAIRDK010000296.1:0-3097 GCA_036796175.1 Bacteroidales bacterium
ACGGTATCGACGAGCAGGTTGCAGCGTTCATCCTGAAGAAGTCGACCCTGGATGCCTCCCTCCTGGAGCCCAAACTGAGGATTCAGTATTGCCGGATCACCCTGGTCAATCCTGAGGAAACCGAACGGGTGACCATTGACTGCAACCTTCAGTATTCGAATGGCACCCACCAAAAGTCATACCAGGAGGTCATTATTGCCGAGGTCAAGCAGGACCATCACTCCTGTTCTTCATTCGAACGGCTGATGCGGAAAAAAAAGATCCGTGAATTCTCCATCAGCAAGTATTGCCTCGGGATCGTTTCCCTGTACGGGCATGTCAGGCACAATCATTTCAAACCCAAAATAAAGCAACTTAACAAATTAGTGTATGATTCTCACGGAAACAGTGAACACGGTCCTGGCGCTGCTCGGGTCTGACCTTTTCAACAAACTCACGGAAAAGTTCTTCCTGCGGCTGGCTTTTGATTTCGCATCCGTCTTTGTCCTTATCCGGTTCATCTACTATCCCACGCACCGGAACAGGGAATATTTCTTCACCTTCTTTATGTTCAACCTGGTCATCTTCCTGATCACTTTTCTTCTGAACAAAGTTGAATTCTCCCTTGGCGCGGCATTCGGCCTGTTTGCGGTGTTCACCATGCTTCGTTACCGTACGGAAGGGATCTCCATGAACGACATGACCTACCTGTTCACGGTCATTGCCATGGGGCTGATCAATGCCGTGAGCAAGGGAAGCTGGGATGAGTTGCTGCTGATCAACTGCCTGATCCTGGCTTTTACCTTATTCCTCGACAGCAGCCTGTTCTTTAAACGGGAGTCCTCGAAAACCATCGTGTATGACAATCTTGACATGCTCCATCCCGACCGGCGGGAAGAACTGATCCGGCAATTGCAGGAGAAGACAGGCCTTCCGATCCGAAGGATCAGCATTGAAAAGATCAACCTGTTAAGCGAATCAGCAACGATCATTATTTATTACCTTGAGAAATAGCCTTGCTCCATACCTTGTGTTGATCACCCTCCTCCTGTCCGCTGTTTCCACGGAGTCAACGGCCCAGGTCAACGATGCCGGACTGTGGACCAATATCACCCTCGAAAAAGCGATCACAAAGGATCTGGATGCCGTTCTGACCGAAGAGGTCAGGATGAACGAAAATATTACGGAAGTGGGGTCGTTTTTTACGGATATCGGGGCTGAATACAAGATCATCAAGGGTGTTAAAGCAGGCTTGTTTTACCGTTACATCAACAAGCGGCAGCCGGATAATTCGTATATGCGTTATCACCGGATCTATACAGACCTCTCCTATAAGCACAAATTCGGTCGTTTCGAAGCCGGATACAGGGCCCGGTTTCAATTGCAATACAAAGGATATAACACCACGGAGACCGGTCACGTACCCGAATGGTACTTCCGTCAGAAAATCTCATTGACCTACAACACGAAATCCCGCTTTGATCCCTATCTGGGATGTGAGATCTGGTATTTGATCGATCCGGTATGGAGCCGGTTCGACAACCTTCGGCTATCCGCCGGCACGGATATCAGGATTACTAAAATTCATTCGCTTGAGGTGGGATATATCATCGACAAGGAGTTCAATGTGAACGATCCCTGGACCAGTTACATCATTTTTGCGGGCTATAAGGTCAGTTTCTGAACCTGCTTAGATCTTCGGCTTGACCAGCACTGCCGTTGAGTCCGGGTCGGGCATGAATACGGGGAACAAACCCTGTTCATCAGAGAATTCCTTGACTGCCCTTTTGATCCCCTCCCACCGATGGTTGTGGTCATGAATAAACAGGACCCCTCCCGGGACCATCCGCGGATAAAAGAAATCCAGCGCGGCCTTGGTGGGCAGGTAGAGATCGGCATCCAGGTTGACCAGTGCGAACCGGGCATCTGCCACTTTGGTCGCAGTTTCCGGAAAATGTCCTTTGTGAACGATCACGTTGCCGTTCCCGCCGATCTTTTTCAGCACGGAGCGCTCATGCGTGTCGGCAAAATGATGCGTGGTATAGGCCGCAGATTCCCCTTGTTCGATCGCCAGGTCCGTGTGGGGGAACCCTTCGAAGGTGTCAAACAGGTGGAATTTGCGGTCCGGGTCCATCCGGTGAAGGATGCCAGCGCTTTCTCCCCGGTAAACACCCACCTCCGCGAAATCCCCGGGGATCTTGTCCCTCCTGAGCCGTTCGACCTGCAGCCACCAGCCAAAAAACCTGGTCTTATCGGAATACCTGCGCATCAGCTTCCGAAGCGCCGGCGTGATCCGGCCCTCCCGGCCGGCCTGGCTCCATTCGGCCGGGAAATACGATGTTGCAAACCACATGTTCCAGGCGAAGCGGGCGGCCAGGAATACGATGAGGGCCGCCACGGCAACGTTCAGGATCGTGAATACGGAGATGTTCATGGCCTGGCTGTTTGATCATCATAGGAGCGGCACAGGGAGTACAGAGCCTCGACCTCTTGCCGGTTACTCATGAAGGAACAAGGAGTTTCCGATCTCATTTCAAAATATTTTCCTGTGATCCCCTGGACTTCTGCCGAAAGGGCGAGCCAAACCGGCGTCGCCGCGCCCTGTGCCGGGGTCTGGTGCCCGCCGAATCCAAGGTCATTACTGATCTTTGAATTTACGTCCCCGGGATGGCAGGCGTTGATGGTGATGCCCTGCGGTTTCAGCCGTTCGGCAAAGGCCGCCGTCAGCATGCGGTCAGCCTGTTTGGATTGACGGTAGGCCGAGTCGTTGTCGTATCTTCTGCGCAGGAATTCCGGGTCATCCAGTCGCAACCCGCCCGCCCAGTAACTGGCTACATTGATGATCCGTGCATCCGGGCTACCGGCCATCTTCGGGGCCAATTGAGTGATCATCCGGTAATATCCCAGGACATTCACCGCCCATTGCATCTCGATCCCTTCGCACGTGGTGATCCGGGGCCGCGGGGCCGTGGCCGCATTGTTAATCAGGATATCCAATACACCGGTCCAGTGATCGGCAAAGTCCCGGATGGCCTGCGGATCCCCAAGATCCACGGCAACAGGCAGGATGTGGTCCCGGGAAACAGAACCTGCCAGGCGCTCAACGGCCTGCTCCAGT
>DAIRDK010000297.1:0-3086 GCA_036796175.1 Bacteroidales bacterium
AACTAAAAGACAATGCGATCGACCTGCTGATCCCGGGCGTCGGCATGCTTGTGACCGCTTACCACCTGGGAAAACAGTTTGCCCTGGAGCAGTATGAGGCAGCGATCAACCCGGGCATTGCAGGCTCCTTCAGGCCTGAAATCCCGATTGGAACCGTGGTGGAGGTGACCGAAGATTGTGTCACCGAACTGGGTGCGGAAGAGGGGGACAGAATGGTTTCCTTTTTCGAGCTCGGGCTGATGGATCCCGAGGCATTTCCGTACCATGGCGGGAGGCTGATCAACAACAAACCCATCCGCGTGCCGTCGCTGGAACGGATCCCGAAAGTAATCGGAAGCACCGTCAATACGATACATGGTTCAACGGAGGGCATTACGCGGGTCAGAGGCCGTTCATCCGCCGAGGTCGAGACCATGGAAGGCACTGCATTCCTTTATTCCTGCCTGGCTGCAGGGGTTCCCAATGCCCAGATCCGGGCGATCTCCAATTTCGTGGACGAGCGTGATAAAGCGAAATGGGATGTCCCGTTCGCACTGAAGAGACTGAACAAAGTGCTGGAGGATGTCGTCAGTGAATTATTGAAATAAGGTCCTTCCCGTACCACATGTTCAGGTAGAAATAGAACAGGATCCCGAAACACAGCAGGAAAGCCGCCAGCAATCCGAAAAACTTCCCCCCTACTGAACGGCCGGATTTGATGATCTTTTTCGAAAGGGTGTTGATCCAATCATGCATTTTCGCGAACAGGGGATAAAAGACGATGGTGATAATCCCCATGGCCATCAAGGTGAACGTGTACGGATCGAACCGCGACCGGAATGAGACCAGGTAGCCCGTGATCCAGGTCACCAGCAGTTCCACGGTCAGGATGGTGATCGTGGCGACGGTAAAGCGAAACAGGTTCCTGAACATATCAAATGGTGAAATGGTGAAATGGTGAAATGGTGAAATAGTAAAATGGTAAAAAAATGATGCCGGCCGCAAGTTTTTATCAGTTGGGTTGTCAAAGTTAAAAACATTGATGTCAAACCAAAATCAAAGACGAATGAAAAAAGTAATGATCCTCGCCGGACTCGTCATGGGATTCAGCCTGATGACCATGTCGGTTTCAGCTCAAACAGCCAACACAACCAACACCGGTAGCAAACAGACCCAACAGGCGGCACCGGTAAAGGGACAATTCGTTGACAACAACCACGACGGCATCTGTGACAACCATCAGGGAATGATGAAAAACGGCAAGTGCGCCAATTTCGTTGACAAGAACAATGACGGCAAGTGTGACAACTGCCAGGCGAAGTGCGACCAGGGAAGCGGATGCGGCAAAGGGAAAGGACAAGGCACGGGCTGCGGGCAAGGCATGGGCATGAAGAACCAGCACGGCCAGGGCAACTGCCCGATGAAGACTTCATCGAAACCGGCAAAGAACTAAGTTAGCCTATCTTTGCCTGCATGAGTGACCGGGAATTCATCCAGGGTATCCTACGGCGTGACCAGGCAGTATTCAGGGAACTGGTTGAAACATACCAGCGACAAGTGATCAGAACCTGTTATTCTTTGGTTCATGACGAAGAGGATGCCCGGGACCTGGCGCAGGATGTGTTCATTGAATTGCTGGAATCGGCGCATTCGTTCAGGGGAGAGGCACGGCTTTCAACCTGGATCTACCGGATCGCGGTCAATAAATCCCTGAACCACCTGAAACGGCAGAAACGGAAGCAGATCCTTTCACGGATCGGCCTCCTTTCTGCTGATCCCGGTGAGATCCGGGGGGGTGTTGACGAGGATATCGTTGCTGATAACAGTGCGGATTCGAACCTTGAACGAAAAGAAATGCGGGAGGCTCTTCATTTCGCAATTGACCGTTTGCCCATGAACCAGAAGATCGCTTTCACCATGCACCGGTACGAGGACCTGTCGTACCAGGAAGTTGCCGGGGTTATGAACTTATCGCTTGCCTCGGTTGAATCCCTGATACACCGGGCCAGGCAGAATCTGCGGAAAACCCTGTCGGATTATTATAAAGGGAAACAGTAAGATGAAAAACGAGGAACAAATTCAACGTGTATTGGATCACATCGACCAGGACAAGACCGTGGCCGATGATCCGTACTTCAGTGCCCGGCTGATGGCCCGGGCACAGGACTATTTTTCCCCCGCCCCGGCCCGATCCCGGGGAGAGATCATGTACCGGTTGCGTCCCCTTCTGGCCGCCGCAATCCTGATGATCGGTGTGTTCACCGGGATCATGACGGGGATGCGTCTGAACCGGATCCCCGGCCCCCGGCAGGCTGCCGAACGCGACGAGCTCATCCGTCAATTCACGCAGGAGACCTATATCAGCGAACTGAACAATTCCGTTGAAGAACAGATCCTTTCATCAAAATAAGACCATGAACTTCTTTATCAAAAACCAAGTCATAACCTGGATCCTTGCAGGGCTTCTCGTTGTTTCGCTCTCGATCCTGGGAACATTGATCTACAGCCGTTTCCGGCAGCCCGTTCCCGGAACGGACGAAAGCGGCTGCGGAGCGCGCTGCGCCCTGTTGAGCAGCGAGCTGGGATTATCTGCGGCCCAGGCGGAAAGGATCGACCGTATCCGGGAAGGGCATCGGTCAACCGCCATGACCATTGCCGATTCGTTAAAGTCAACCCGTTCGGACCTGGTCACCGAACTGGGCAGGGACATCCCCGATACCCTCCGCCTCCGCCAGCTGGCACAGCGCATCGGGATGTTCCAGGCGCGGCTCACAGATCTAACCGTTGACCAGTACCTGATGATCCGGCAGGAATGTACGCCCGAGCAACAGGAAAAACTGTCCTCCCTCTATTACGAGATCATGGGTTGCTGCCCCGCCGGGGAAGGGCGGCATTTCAGGGCAAGATGCGGGCGAAACTAATTTCGTTTTCGCTACCTTTGGCGTATAGAAAACGCCGATGAACCGAATTTCACTTGCCTTCTCTCCCTGTCCCAACGACACCTTCATCTTTTTCGCCATGACCCATGGGCAAGTCGACACCGAGGGTCTTTCCTTCGCCTGGCATACGGCCGATGTTGAAGCGTTGAACCACCTGGCACTGCGCGG
>DAIRDK010000298.1:0-3080 GCA_036796175.1 Bacteroidales bacterium
CTGCTGAATGCCGGAAGCGCCCTTGGATCCGGGAACGGCCCGTTGCTGATCAGCCATCAGGAATACAAGCCGGAAGAGGTACCGGGGCTGAACATCGCCATTCCCGGAGAATATACCACCGCGCACCTGTTATTGAAATTCGCCTTTCCGGAAGCGAAGAAGAAAAAGATCATGGTATTCTCAGAAATTGAGGATGCGATCCTCGCGGGAACCGTCGATGCCGGAGTGATCATCCATGAGAACCGGTTCACCTACCAGTCCAAAGGCCTCAGGAAGATCACCGACCTGGGCGAATTCTGGGAGCAAAAAACCCGATCGCCGATTCCGCTGGGGGGGATCGTAGCCAGAAAAAGCCTGGGTTACGATGTCATCAACAAACTGAACCGGATCATGAAGCGTAGTGTTCTTTGGGCGATGGAACACCCCGACGAAACGATGGCGTTCGTGAAGGATTACGCCCAGGAAATGAACGAAGAGGTAATGAAACAACACATTGGGCTGTATGTCACCGATTTTACGGTCGATCTGGGCGTGAAAGGGAAAGAGGCGATCAGGAGGTTGTCGGAGATTAA
This sequence comes from Bacteroidales bacterium, assembly GCA_036796175.1. Lineage (GTDB taxonomy): Bacteria > Bacteroidota > Bacteroidia > Bacteroidales > FEN-979 > DAIRDK01. Next base: position 573 of record DAIRDK010000298.1, read on the forward strand.
ACAATAAACTTGAACCGTGAAGACCCTACGACGCGAAATGGAGATGAAGGAACGGCTCTCTAAAGAAGAAATCCAAAAGAGCTTCCGATCGGCTTTCGGGAGCGGATTTATCCGTGAGGAGGACACCGCGGTGATGTTTCATGACCTGGAATTCCTGGAAGAGCGGATCAGGCGGGTCATTGCAGCGTTCCCGCCGACCGCCCTTCACGCGCTGGCTATCAAATCAAACCCGCTGATCCGTTTGATGGAGTTTACCCGGATGATCTCCCCGCAAACAGGCGTTGAGGCCGCCAGTATCGGCGAGGTTCACCTGGCTTTGCACGCAGGGTACGATCCGGCGAGGATCCTGTACGACTCGCCCGTAAAAACTGCGGACGAGCTGGCTTTCGCGCTGGGAACCGGCGTACATGTGAATGCGGACAGCCTGGCAGAACTGGACCGTATTGCCGGTTTGATTGCACAGGGTAGCGGCCATGGCACAATCGGGATCCGGATCAATCCGCAGGTTGGCACCGGCGCGATCGCAGAATCGAGCGTAGCCGGTGAATACTCGAAATTCGGGGTCCCGATCAAAACCAAACGCAGGGAACTTCTGGAGGCGTTCAGGAACTTTGCCTGGCTGACCGGGGTTCACCTGCATGTGGGATCCCAGGGTTGCCACACGGGATTATTGTTAAACGGGATCGGCGTGTTATATGAGTTCATGGAGGAGGTGAATGCAGATCCCGGATGCCAGATACCGGATGCCGCCTGCCTGCCGGCCAGGCAGGGATGCCGGATCAGTCAATTTGATATCGGAGGTGGTTTTCCGATCTCCTACAAATCAAATGAAACACCGCCATCCATTGAAGATTACGCGGATTCCATCAAATTAAACTATCCATCATTGCTCACTGCTCATTGCTCATTGCTCACTGAATTCGGCCGCTGGATTTTCACCAATGCGGGCTGGACGGCTACCCGCGTGGAGTATGTGAAACATGATCCCGGGATCAGCACGGCCATGATCCATACCGGGGCGGACCTCTTTGTCCGGGAATGCCTCAATCCAAAGGATTGGCAGCACGAGTACTCCGTGCTCGACCGCAACGGCAACCTGAAAACGGGAAAGAGCCGTCAGCCCTGGAACCTCGCCGGTCCGCTTTGTTTTTCCGGCGACATCCTCGCAACGAACCTCATCCTTCCCGAGATCGCAGAAGGCGATTATATCGTCATTCACGATACCGGCGGCTATACGCTCTCCATGTGGTCGAGGTACAACAGCCGGTTCACACCGAGAGTGGTTGGGTACCGTGGTGATGAAATCGCCATTCTGAAGGAGAGAGAGGGGATTGCAGAGTTGATGAAGTTTTGGGACCAGGAGTGACCCGGTCACTTGGTCACTTGGTCACTTAGTCACTTGGTCTCCCGGTCACTTTTATATTAACTTTGTACAAAACCCCACCCCATGATCGTCATCACAGGAGCTGCCGGTTTCATCGGAAGCTGCCTCATCAGCAAGCTCAACAACAAAGGCATCAAAGACATGATTCTGGTGGATGATTTCTCCCGGAATGACAAGAACCTGAACATTTTAAACAAAGTCTTCACCACGACTGTCGAGAGGACCATTTTCCCTGACTGGTTCCGGCAGAATAACGGTCACATCGAATTTGTATTCCATATCGGAGCCCGCACCGATACGACGGAATTCGACATGTCCGTGTTCGATAAACTGAACATCGGTTATTCCAAGTTGATATGGAACCTCTGCACCGAATACAACATCCCCCTGATCTATGCCTCCAGCGCTGCCACGTACGGCGACGGCAGCCTGGGTTATGATGATGATCCGAAGCTGATCCCGTCACTCCGGCCGCTCAATCCTTATGGCGTTTCAAAAAATGAATTTGACAAATGGGTGCTGCAGCAGGAGAAACATCCGCCTGCCTGGCATGGACTGAAGTTTTTCAATGTATTCGGGCCCAACGAATACCATAAGGGCCGCATGGCTTCCGTGGTATTCCATTCATTCAACCAGATCCATGAGACCGGCCGGGCCCGACTGTTCCGTTCGCACAGGCCCGATTACGGGGACGGACTTCAGCTCAGGGATTTCATCTACGTCAAGGACCTTGTGGATGTCCTCTGGTTCCTGATGAACCACCCGGATCACCCGGGCATCTATAACCTGGGTACCGGCCAGGCCAGGACGTTCGTCGACCTGGTGAACGCCGTATTCTCTGCGCTTGATAAAGAGCCGAAGATCGATTTTATCGATATCCCGGAGGATATCCGCGACAAGTATCAGTATTTCACGGAAGCCAACATGTCAAGACTTCGGGCGACTGGTTACGAGAAACCATTCATACCATTGGAAGACGCTGTAGAAGAATATGTTCAAGGTTACCTCCTGCCCCATTCCCATTTTTGAATTCCTGCTTCTTTTTACCCAAACATTTTTATAACAAGGCCTTGATTTTGCCTTGGATTTGTATTAATTTAGCTTGTCGTTTTTTTGGGGGAAGA
>DAIRDK010000299.1:0-3068 GCA_036796175.1 Bacteroidales bacterium
CCAATTACAAGTCCGATTTCGAAAAGCTGATCGTTTCGATCTGATCCTATGGCTCCGGTTTCGGAGGCTCCTCTTTCTTCCCGGGAACGAATTTGATCCCGCGGAGGACAAACGAGAAATAGATCATCAGGAGTCCGAGCAAAATGGAGAATATTCCAATGACGTAAACAAGAATGCCGATGAACAGATTCGGTATAAGGATTAATGCGATCCCAAAACCAAGCGTCACCATGGAGTTTACAAGCAGGAGTTTGTTCTGTTTCATCGCATCCCTGATGTTGATCAGGATGACCAACTGAACAATTCCAATGATGACGGCCCAAATTCCAACGAGACGGAAAAACAGTCTTATGGAATCACTTGGCTGCAACACAATGATCAGCCCGATGGCAATGGTGATCACGGCTTCCAGGATGATCATGAGGGAGCCCCTGTCTTTTTTAATATTCCTGATAGCCAGGGCGACGAGCAGGATTCCGCAGATCAGGACAACAATTCCGAAGCCTTTAACAATAGTTTTAATGGTGGCTTCAGGAAAACCGACTAACAATAGTCCGAAAAGGACCGCGATGAGGCCGTTGGCCGCAAGGATCCACCAGTTTTTGTAAACTCTTGTTTCCATAGCTCTGAGTTGTGTTTATACTGCCGGTCACGGGATCACGGCAACGCAAGGTTGGAACCGTGATAAAATGCCCAGACCGAATTTCCGATTACGAATGAGCCGATGATCATGAACAGGACTCCGACAATGCGGTTGACCCACACCTTGACCACCGGGTTGGACGCGCCACGGATCTTGTTCGCCAGGACCACCTTGAGAATATCAGTGCCAAGGACCATCAGGAGGGTCCCTCCGAAAAAAAGTGCCACCTTCTGATGGGCGCCGCCGTAACTTGCATTGATGGCGATCACGGAGGTGATCCAGAAGACCCAGAGCGAAGGGTTGGCGATATTCAGCAGATATCCCTTCACCAGGTAGGGGAAGGGACCCGGGTGTTTCACTTTGATCTCTTCGAAGGCTTCCACCTGCTCCGTTTTCGGTACCCTGCGGATCAGCGTCAGGAGACCGATGAGGATCAGAACTGAACCGCCGACGATCCCGAGCACCAGGTGCGCCCTGGGGTTTGAGATGAGGTTGGAAGCGCCGAAATAAGAACCGACCACAAGCGTAAGATCGCTTAAAAATATGCCCACTGCCAGGAAGATCCCGATCTTAATACCGTGTTTGATGCTGGTCTGCATCAGGGCGAACATGGCCGGACCGATGACGATGGCGACCGTCAGGCCCAGGAACATTCCTTCGAACAGCGGATGAAGCATACACAAAAGTAAGAAGAATTCAGTTACATTTGCTGAAAGGCACGATATTGAAAGTGTTTCGATTCATCATGACGGCCCTCCTCGCCATCGTCGCCCTGATCGTCCTGGCCGCAGGAGCGATGCTGCTGTTCCTGGTCATAACGGAGTACCGGCCCGGGACGACAGAAGTCATTCCTGTGCCGGTTCAGTTACCCAAGTCCTCAATACCTCCCGATTCCACGAATTCACGAGTTCACGAGTTCACGATCATATCATGGAACATCGGATATGCGGGTTTGGGGAAGGACAATGATTTTTTCTTCGACGGAGGGAAGACTGTGCAGCCATCCCATGAAAGTACTGAAAAGAATTTTGAAGGCATCCTGCGTTTCATCAGATCGAATGATTCGGTCGATTTCATATTCATCCAGGAGATCGATATCGATTCAAAGCGAAGTTACCATACTGACCAGGCAGCCCGGGTGGCAGCTGCATTACCGGGGTTCCTCCCGGTTTTTGCGTTGAATTACAACTGCCGTTTCATTCCCATCCTGCCATGGGAACCGATCGGTAAAGTGGAATCCGGGTTATTGTCACTGAGCCGGTGGCCTGTGGCTTCGGCAACCCGTCACCAGTACGATGTCAATTTCCCCTGGCCGAAAAGGCTGGTCTTCCTGAAGCGCTGCTTTGTGCCGGAACGGATCCCTCTCGGCGACGGGAAAGAACTGGTCATGGTCAACCTGCATAACTCGGCGTTCGATTATTCAGGCCGGCTCAGGAAAGAGGAGCTGAAACAGCTTCAGGACTTCCTGGAGAATGAATATACCAAAGGCAATTACGTTGTGGCCGGCGGCGACTGGAACAGCAATCCGCGGGGTTTTACTGCAGGCACTGTCGCCACCGGCGACAGAACGCACGACGCTCCGCCGCCGATCGGGGAACAGTTCATTCCGGGCTGGAAATTTGCTTTTGATCCGGAAGTTTCCACCAACAGGGACGTCGATATGCCATACAGGAAGGGAACGACAGGCACAACCGTGATCGATTTCTTCGTCGTATCGCCGAATGTGGAGGTCAGTGCGGTAAAAACCTTTGACCTGGGATTTACCTATTCCGATCACAATCCTGTCCGGTTAACTTTTAGACTCATGTAAACCCTGATGAAGATCGCCGTAAAAACCGAAATGCCACTCCTGGAACTGCTGGAGAAGGAGTTCACTTCCGCCTCGAAGACCACGGTGAGGAAGATGATCAAACACGGGCAAATCCTCGTCAACGGAGCGAAAACGATGCGGGGGGACGTGACTGTAAAACCCGGAGATATCGTGGAGTACGACAAATCGCTTCGCCTCCCCGAGGTCGAATACACCCCTTACCGGAAAGTATATGAAGACGAATACATCCTCGTCAGCGATAAGCCGGCAGGCGTGCTGACGATCGGGTACACGATGGACCAGGGGGAATCTTCATTCTACAAGGAGTGGCTGCAGTATATCCGCGACAGGTCGAAAGGGAAAGAGAGGATCTTCATTGTTCACCGGTTGGATAAAGAGGTTTCGGGATTGGTTGTCCTGGCGAAATCTGAAGCGATCCAAAAAGAGCTCAAGGACACCTGGCATATGAACACCAAGCTCTATTACGCCTTTGTTGAAGGGAAGCCGCCCAAGTCCATGGGTAAGATCTCCAGCTATCTTGCAGAAGGTCCGAAAGAGAAGATGTTCTCCTCCCAGGATCCCGCCAGGGGCAAGCTGGCCGTTTCACAATACCGG
>DAIRDK010000300.1:0-3028 GCA_036796175.1 Bacteroidales bacterium
AGCAGGGATCGAAGAGGGCGAATTCAGAGATCGTTCTTCCCTTGCCCTGCCGGGGAACCAGGAGGAACTGATCAACTTACTGGCGGCAACCGGTAAACCACTGATAATTATCCTGGTTGGAGGCAGTGCCATCACCATGTCCACTTGGATCGACCGCGCTGATGCCATTCTCGACGCCTGGTACCCGGGTGAAGCTGGGGGAATTGCTGTCGCTGATATATTATTCGGCAAATATTCACCGGCCGGGAGGTTGCCGGTCTCTTTTCCCGTGCACGAGGGGCAATTACCACTTGTTTACAACCATCTGCCGACGGGCAGGGGTGATGATTATACTGATCTGACAGGGCGACCCCTGTTTCCGTTTGGGTTTGGTCTCAGCTATACTTCTTTCCTGTACAGCAATCTTGTCATCGACAAAGAAAGTCTAGGCCCGGGAGATATTGCTGAGGTCCGTTTCAACCTGACCAACTCAGGAACATTTGACGGGGACGAGGTGGTACAACTATACATCCATGGACAGGTATCAACTATAGCACGGCCTGTCGCCGAACTGAAGGCTTTCCGTCGTATTAGCCTGAAAAAAGGTGAATCGGGAGAAATACGTTTCACGATATCGACAGATATGCTTCAATGGCTGGACAAGGACCTTAAAAAAACGGTCGAGCCCGGAAAGTATATCATAATGATCGGATCGTCTTCCAAGGATATACGGCTCAAAGGAATTTTGAAAGTAACTGATTAAGCTCCCTGCCAACATTTATGACAAATCTTGAAATTTCTAAGGAGATCAGCGACAAATTCAAGTTCTGGTCATTTATTTCGATGGTCCTGCTTGTTTTTGTTCATGGCTATAACCTTCAGATCCGGTACCTCCAACCCTGGACGGTCCCAGAGGAGGCTCTGACCGGGACCGGATTTATAGAATATTTCCTTGCAAACGGATTGTTTCGTTTCAGGATCCCGATGCTATTTATTATTTCCGGGTTTCTTTTTGCTCTCCACGACCAGCGGTCGTATAAGGAACGTGCCGCCAAGCGCCTGAGAACGCTGGGTCTCCCCTACCTTATCTGGAGTGCCCTTGGGATCATTTTCAGCTTCACACTGGAGCTCTTTCCATTTACACGCAATATAGTGGCTGCCTCTCATATCCTGCAGCTCAACGATTCAAGATTGCTACTCCATGATTACAAGTGGTACGAAGTCCTGGCCCGCTGGCTATTTTTTCCAATTCCATACCAGCTGTGGTTCATCAGGGTGCTGCTCATATATAACCTGGCTTACCCATGGATCCGTTGGTGTGTCATGCACCGGATCGGCCGCTGGATCTTCTTTTCAGTTGCATTCCTTCTTTGGATGAGCACGTCGGGATTCGTTTTAATTGAAGGCGAAGGCATCCTGTTTTTTTCGCTGGGAATCTGGATCCAGAAGAATGGCTTCAACATTGAACGACCAAAAGCCTGGCTGGCGCCACGATGGTGGGGAGTCGGTTTTGTCGTCGTTGCGGCAATTAAAACCTGGCTCGCATTCAAGGGCCACCCGTTCCTGGGAAATGCCGTTTTTCCGATTCTCACGGTGATGCATAAACTTATGGTCTTCGGTGGGCTTGTTGCGTGCTGGTATGGCCTGGATCCTTTGGTCAGGTGGTCCATGAAAAGGCGATGGTTCACCTGGTTCTCAGCCTTCGCTTTCATCATCTATGCAATGCATACCCCGCTCATCGCTTTTGCGATTGATCCGGTTTTGGGGCTACTTCATCCCTTTTCTTACAGCCGTATCGTCACCTTCATCGGGCTGTCATTGCTGGTGCTGGCACTTTGCATAGCAACAGGGGCATTTCTGAGGAAGATCGTTCCGAAAGTCTACAGCCTTCTGACAGGGGGAAGAGGGTTGGCGTAAGGAACCTGAAAAGACCCTACTGTTATCGCAACAGTGTAAAGGTCCCAAAGATGCTGGGTCTGTCACCACCAAGGGATGATCCCGGCCAGATCGTCCCATCATTGAATATGGCATCGATCCTCCACATATAGGTTCCCTGCGGACACAACTGGTCCTTAAATATGCCGTCCCAGCCTTCCACCGGCCTTCCCTGGTCATCGAGTTTGTCGGATTCCCATAACAACTCGCCCCATGTGTTGAAGATCTGGAGATGGTATTTCAGCAGGTTGATGCCAACAGGCTTAAACAACCTTACCCCAATGTTCGTGTTGGTCGGCGAGAATGCATTGGGGACAAACAGACCCTTGAACAACAGGTCATATTCATAATATGTGGTGTCGAAGCATTGGTACTGGTTCTGTGTGATCAGGGTGATCAGGTATGTCCCATCTTCGGAATAGGTTACAACCGGGTTTGGCTCTTCAGATGTCCGTCCGTTACCGAAGTCCCAGACAAAATACTCGGCTCCGATCGACTCATTGTTCAGCAACAGCCTGCCCGGCGTTCCTTCAAAGTTTTCGATGACCTGGAAGGCACTGATGGGCGACGGATTCACCCTGATCAGGGAATCGACCGTATCGCTGCAACCGTTAAGGTCTCTGACCATCAAGGTCACATTGTATTCTCCTGCGTCATAATAACGGTGTACCGGATCCTTCAGCAAGGAATGATTGCCCGTTCCATTCGGATCCCCGAAGTTCCAGTTCCAGTAATAAGGAATTGTATCGCCACCCTGCGACTCATCGAAGAAGTAGGTTGGATTGCCAGCGCAAACCGGCGAGGTGGTAAATTCTGCAATCGGGTTGGAATAAATCCGCACCGTCCTGATGATCGAATCAAGACATCCGTACTGGTTGACCACGACCAGTTTGACCGGGTAGGTACCAGTACCTAAATATTTATGCGCCGGATCCTGCAGAGATGAAGTATTCGATACTCCCGACAACGGATCGCCGAAGTCCCACGTCCATGATACTATTTGCTCACCGCTTGTAGTCGACTGATCCTGGAACAGGGTGGTCTGGTTCAGGCAGGTCTTCGAATTTGCAAAGAGCGCATCGGGCCCCGGACTGACTGAGACCTGCAGTGTTGC
>DAIRDK010000301.1:0-2977 GCA_036796175.1 Bacteroidales bacterium
GAACAAGGGCACGATCCTGTGGAATGCGATGTACAATTATGGCGTTTACGGGGAGAAATCACCCTTCACCAATATACTCACGGAACAGGAACTGAAGACGCTCAAACCCGAAGACCTGATCCCGGTGATCAAGGGAATCACCGGTTATGAGCACAAGGTGCTCTATTACGGACCGATGCCAGTGGACCAGCTGATCAAGGTCCTGAACACGGGTCACAAGGTTCCGCCAATCCTGAAGCCGGTTCCGGCAGGTGCCCGGTTTACGGAGCAGGACAACAATGCCACGAAAGTCTATGCCGTGGATTACGACATGAAACAGGTCGAGATCGTCATGCTTTCCAAGTCGACCACTTATGATAAATCCGTGCTTCCGGAGATCCGCCTCTTTAACGAATACTTCGGTGGCGGCATGAACTCGATCGTCTTCCAGGAGATCCGCGAATCCAAAGGCCTCGCTTACAGTGCAAGCGGCGGTTACCGCACGGCTGCCTGGCCCTGGCTGCACAATTACATCTTCGCCTACATCGGAACGCAGACCGACAAGTTGCCCGAGGCCATGAAAACGATGTTCGGAATCTTCAACCAGATGCCGGAAAGCGAAAAAGCGCTGGCCGCATCCAAAGATGCCCTGCTGAACAAGATCCGCACGGAGCGCATCACCAAAGGCAATATCCTGAACACCTACCTTTCCCTGCAGAAATTCGGGATCGGCTATGATGTCCGGAGGGATGTCTATACCCGCGTTCCCGGTATGAAGTTCGCTGACCTGAAAGCCTTCCAGGAACAGATGATCAAGGACAAGAACTATAATATCATGGTCCTTGGGAAGTCGGAAAAACTCGACATGAGCGTGCTGGAGAAATACGGGCCCGTGACGAAGCTGAAATTGGAGGATGTTTTTGGATATTAGGGTTTGAGTTACCAAGTTACAGAGTTACAGAGTTACAGAGTTACAGAGTTACAGAGTTACAGAGTGGGTTGATAACTTTCTTCTTCATCTGCATTACCTTTTGAGGGTAACCCGGATTAAGGGAGAAAAATCATGACACACAAAGACCTTGATCTCTGGAAAGACGGTATTAAGTTCGTGCAGGATGTTTATACCGTAACATCACATTTTCCAAAGGAGGAACTGTTCGGTTTGGTCAGTCAATTGAGGAGAGCCTCAGTTTCAGTGCCAACCAACATCAGTGAAGGGGCTGGGCGGTCCGGTCCCAGGGAATTGCTCAGATTTCTCCAGATAGCGATGGGAAGTCTTTCAGAGATAGAAACCCTGTAAATCATTTCAAAAGGATTGGGTTATCTTAAAGACAATGATTATGAAAATATAACGAGTAAGATGCGAAAACTCATCAGCCAGGCGCAAGGTCTTAAAAAATCGCTGACTCGATTGCTGTAACTCTGTAACTCTGTAACTCTGTAACTATAATCACTTCCCCATCGCGTGCAACTTCATCTCTGACGGCATTTTTTCTATCGCATACCGGAGAGCTGTCCTTGGCATGACTGCCTTATTCCAGATCACGTATGCGAAGACCTCTTCCCTGTGCTTATCCGCAGCCACCTTCAGCATCCAGCCGTAGCCTTTCTGCACCATGTCGTCGGGGTCGGTGAGGAGGGTGTCGGCGATTTCGAAGACGTCGGCAAGAAACAATCCTTTCCTGGCAGGTATGATCAGGCTGACCGCCGCAGCCCGTTTCATCCAGCGGTTGGAGGAGCGGGCCCACTTCTTCAGGTCTTTAAGCAAAGCCGGGTGTTTTTCGACAAGAAAACCTACGGTATGATTGCAGAACGTATCGCACGAAGCCCAGTTGTTGACGTACTTTGAGATCCAGTGTTCGAACAGCCGGATGTCGCCTGGAACGAAATCTTTTCGTTTGTTAAAGGCCCAGAAGCAGGCGATGAAGGTTTCTTCCATGTATTCCGACTTCCAGAGTTCTTCGCATAACCCGAATATCTCCGCTTTCGTTTTGCCCTTGACCTGCTCGTAATGTGTTTTCGAGATGGCCTTGACAACGGCTGCTTTCATCCCATACATGCTCATGGACTCCTTGAAATACCGCTGGCCGGTGATACGGGCGGCTTCATCGGCGTTTTTGGCCAGGTCGGCTCTTAGTTGGCGGAGTACTGATTCCATAGGATTTTTCTTAACCAAAATAGGACACACAAAGGTCACAATAATTGTGATTCAAATAGTGTCGTAGTGTCTTTGTGGTTAAGAAATCAGAATGATATCCCGAAGAGAAACTGCCATCCGACTCGATCATCGTCCGGCAGATAATAACATCTCACCCCGAGCTCGAACGGAAAAACAAACCGGAGAACATGTACATCCGTCGTCAGTTCTCCGCCTGTGGAGCTGGCAGTATGAAACTTCCCGGCTTCGGATCCCTGCGCCAGGTCATAAAAAAGATTCAGTTTGAACCGTTTGAAATAGAAAACCGAACCAGCGCTCCAGTCGGGGTAGAACAGCGGGAACTTGTAGTTCACCGAGAAGCTGTACAGCCTGTCGCTGTAAAACGATGAAGCCCCGCGCGGAAATGCAATGACATCCGAAAAGAGGTTATCGCCGTTTCCGCTCCTCCACCTTTGCTGGGCTCCCCCGTAAAGCCAGATCCCGTGATGCTTGAATATTCCCGGGAAATATAGATTGGTTTCACAGGCCAGGATCTGCCCGGGATCATAACCCCCGAAGGGCCCGTTTTTGTAAACTGCATAAACGGTCTGGCCAAAGCGGGGGTACATGTCCTTGAAATTGGAAAAGATAAAATTAGCGGCATAGACCGAATAGGTCATGTACCAGGTGTAGCCCTTGAAGAAGTCTGCCGGGGTGGATTTGTTGTGCAGGTAGCTTGTAATGCCCGTACTGATGCGGGGCGTTAGGTACCTGTACCACCGTCCGCGTGTGAAATTCCACGGGATGCTCACATTCGCTTCAAAAGTGCTTTCATTCCAGGTGTATCGGAAAACTTCTCCG
>DAIRDK010000302.1:0-2968 GCA_036796175.1 Bacteroidales bacterium
AAGAAACAGATCCACGTCCCGGAGACCCGCCGCGGGGGAAACGGGAAGTATATCCGCCTGTTCGGTGCGACCGGGAACAACCTGAAGTCGGTGAACCTGGAGATCCCCCTCGGAAAGCTGATTTGCGTGACCGGGCTGTCAGGCAGCGGGAAGTCATCGCTGATCAACGAAACCCTGTATCCGATCCTCAGCCAGCATTTCTATAAGTCCGAGCAAAAGCCTCTGCCCTACCAGCGTATCGACGGGATCAGGAACATTGACAAGGTCATAGAGATCGACCAGTCGCCGATCGGGCGCACCCCACGATCGAACCCGGCAACCTATACCAAGGTTTTCGACGATATCCGCAAACTCTTTGCCGAGTTGCCTGAATCGAAGGTCCGCGGCTATCTTCCCGGGCGTTTCTCGTTCAATGTCAAGGGCGGGCGCTGCGAGACCTGCAAGGGAGCCGGAATTCGCGTGATCGAGATGAATTTTCTCCCCGATGTCTATGTGCTTTGCGAAACCTGCCAGGGGCGGCGGTATAACCGTGAAACCCTGGAAGTCCGGTACAAGGGAAAGAGCATCAATGACGTGCTCAACATGACGATCGAACAGGCTGTCGGGTTTTTCGAGAACGTCCCGATGATCGTTCATAAGATCCGAACGCTGAATGAGGTCGGCCTGGGGTATATCACCCTCGGGCAGCAATCGACAACCCTTTCGGGGGGTGAAGCCCAGCGCGTGAAGCTGGCTACGGAGCTGTCGAAAACAGATACCGGGAACACCCTCTACATCCTCGACGAACCTACTACCGGCCTTCATTTCGAAGATGTGAAAGTGCTGTTGTGCGTATTGAATAAACTGGTCGGAAAGGGAAATACCGTCCTGGTGATCGAACATAACATGGAAGTGATCAAGGTAGCCGACCATATTATCGACCTGGGACCCGACGGCGGCGAGCGGGGCGGTGAGATCGTTTGCGAAGGCACACCGGAAGAGATCGTCGGAAAACAATGCGGGTATACGGGGTTTCATTTAAAAGAGTACCTTTACAAGTGACAGAGTGACAGAGTGACAGAGTGACAGAGTAACAGAGTAACAGAGTAACAGAGTGACAGAGTAGTTTTATGCAAAAGGAAGAAACCGACAAGATCCCTGAACCGTTCATGGAGCGGACATGGAGCGAAACGATCAGTTACGACACCTGGGAAATCTTCAAAGTGATGTCGGAAATGGTCAGTGGATTCGAGAAACTGAGCCGTACGGGGCCCTGTGTATCCATTTTCGGTTCCGCTCGCACCGGCGAACAGAATCACTACTACAAACTGACGGAAGAACTCGCCTACCATCTGACCAAAGCCGGCTTCGGGATCATCACCGGGGGCGGACAGGGGATCATGGAAGCCGCCAACAAAGGCGCTCATTTCGCCGGAGGAAAGTCGGTGGGACTCAACATCGCATTGCCGTTTGAACAGAAGCCAAACCCGTTCATCGATTCCGACAAACTCCTGACATTTGATTATTTCTATGTCAGGAAAACTATGTTCATGCGGTATTCGATGGGATTTATCGCGATGCCGGGCGGGTTCGGAACGCTGGACGAGTTGACCGAAGCCATCACCCTGATGCAGACACATAAGATGGTGAAGTTCCCGATCATCCTTATGGGAAGCGAATACTGGACCGGACTGATCCAATGGATCAAGGAAACCATTCTCCCCGAAAAGAACATCAATCCCGAAGACCTTGATATCTTTACGGTTCTGGATAAGGCAGAGGACGCGGTGCAGCACATCCTGAAATTCTACAGCACCTATTCCCTGAAACCTAACTTCTAGTCTTTTAACCCAGTTCCGCAGCAGATTGTATCTTTGCATCAGAAATTGACAGGATGCCCGCAACAACAACCGCCAAACCCAGGAAAAAAAAGGCAGATCCGCAGGATGAACTCGTGAAGGTCATCGTGGAAGCCATGCAGGATAAAAAAGCACGAGCCCCGGTGGTGATGGACTTTACCCCGATCCCCGGAGCTGCATTTGACCGGTTTGTTATTTGTCACGGTACATCACGGACACAGGTGGAAGCGATCGCCGACAACGTGGACCGGCAGGTAAGAAAGATCGTTCACCTGCATCCATGGCACAAAGAGGGTTTGGAGAATGCGGAATGGATTTTGATAGACTATGGCGACGTGGTGGTCCATGTGTTCCAGGATTCGAGGCGTATCTTCTACAACCTGGAGCAGTTATGGGCGGATGCTGTGATTACGAGGTACGACTGACCCCAGCCACCCAGTCATAATTTGAAGAGAAACCAGACATAATGGCAGAAAAAGATAACAAACCCAATGCCGGTAAACGGGGTAAGCCCAGGTTCAGTTTTTACTGGATCTATGCTATTCTGGCAATTGTTTTCATTGCGCTGAATTATTTTAACTATTCGAACCCGACCAAAGAGATCGGCTGGCCGAAACTCGAACAGATGCTTGAAAAACAGCATGTTGACAAATTAGTTATCATCAACAAGGAAAAAGCCGAGATCTACATAAAAAAAGACACCCTGGCCTCGGACACGGCCTATAAAGACTTCCGGAAAAAAACGTTTGGTTCGGGAGAAGCACCCCAGTTCTTTTACCAGATCGGTTCGGAGGAGATCTTCAACGGACTGCTGAAAGACACCCGTGACAGCATTGTTTCGAGGATGGTTCGCGACAGCATCCCTGCGCTGCAGGTCGCCGAATTCAAAAAACAGTATCCCTATCCTCCCTCTAACGACACACGGAAAGATGTGTTCGGCGATATCCTGAGTTACCTCATCCCCATTCTTCTGCTGGTCGGCCTGTGGTTCCTGATCATGCGGTTTATGAGCCGCGGCGGAGCCGGCGGAGGCGGGCAGATCTTCAACATCGGAAAATCGAAAGCGCAGCTGTTTGATAAAGACACCAGTGTCACCATCACCTTCAATGATGTTGCCGGGCTGGAAGAGG
>DAIRDK010000303.1:0-2968 GCA_036796175.1 Bacteroidales bacterium
GGTCTGATCCCTGAATATATTTTCGGGTACGATGATGAAACCTTGGAGGAGATTGTCGGCAAACTGCTGACCGACAGAAAATTGACCCTGTCGACTGCAGAAAGCTGTACCGGGGGCTACATCGCCCATCTGATCACCAGTGTTCCGGGCAGCTCAGGGTATTTTAAAGGATCGGTTGTGGCTTATTCCAACGAGCTCAAGGAGGAACTCCTGGGGGTGCTGCCTGCGAGCTTGAAAAAGTACGGGGCGGTGAGCGAAACGGTCGTGACCGAAATGGCCATCGGAGCCCAATCGAAACTGAATACAGACTACGTTATCGCCGTTTCCGGCATCGCCGGTCCCGGTGGCGGAACCAAAGACAAGCCGGTCGGCGCTACCTGGATCGCCATCGCAACGCCCGACGAGGTGTTTGCCAGGCAGCTCCTGTTCGGGGAGCACCGGGGAAGGAATATCCGCAGGGCCGCGCTGGAAGGGCTGAATATGCTGCGTAAAACCCTTACAGAGTAAAAAAAGATTTGCAGATTCAAAAAAAATCACGATCTTTGCACTCCATTTTTGAATAAAAGGAGATTGTCATGTCAAGGATTTGTGAAATTACAGGCAAAGGAAGCATGAAGGGCAACAAGGTATCGCACTCCAACCGGAAGAGCAAACGCCTGTTCAGCCCGAACCTTCAGACCAAGACCTTCTACATTCCCGAGGAAGACCGTGAGATCACGCTGAAGGTTTCCGCAGCCGGACTAAGGACCATAAGCAAGAAAGGCATCTACGCCTGTGTGAAGGAAGCACGGGAAAAAGGATACCTGGCCAAATAACGTATTCCTGTTCAGGATAAAAAGGCGCTTCCATACCCGTTGAGGCGCCTTTTTGTTTGGAAATAAATTGCCGAATTTCCCGTTTATACCGATTACGGTCCCCGTTATAGCCCATGAAACAACTCCCGGCCATTCTCTGCCTCCTGTTCATTCTGCTCGGCAATAGACCCGCCCTGGCCCAGGTGTCCGATGAGGAACTGATCCAGTTTTCCGGGGTTACCATCACGGTCGACAGCCTCAATCCCGTCGCATATGCTAAAATAGCGGTCAGGAACACGAACCGGGGAACCGTCAGCGACAATTTCGGTTATTTCTCTTTCGTCGCTCATAAACACGATACCGTGGTATTCCAGGCGCTGGGATACAAGCCGGCCTTCTTCATCATCCCCGATACGATCACCAAGCAACGCTACTCCCTCATCCAGCTGATGACTTCAGATACCCTGACCCTTCAGGCGGCCTATATCTTCCCGTGGCCGACCTACGAAGAGTTCAAGCAGGCTTTCATTAACCTCAACATCCCCGACGACGAAGTGGAGATCGCCAGGAAAAACCTGAGCGGTGAAAAGATCAAGAAATACGCCGACCTGATGCCGAACGACGGCAACATGAACTACAATTACCTGATGCAGAACCAGGCCAGCAAGCTTTACTATTACGGCCAGCAGCAGCCCATCACGATCTTCGATCCGTTTGCCTGGGCCCGGTTCATCAAGGCCTGGAAGGAAGGGAAGTTCAAGAAGAAGGAGTATAAGGAGGAATAGAGTAAATTCGGATGCTGGCTGTTGGAAGACGGCAGACGAGAGGACGAGGAGACGGAAGACTAAGGACTGAGGACTGAGGACTGAGGACTGAGGACTGAAGACTGTAGACTGAAGACTAATGCTGAACAGAGCGCTACTATCTTTCATGGTATTTTTCCTGACAGCATTCTGTGTTATCGGGCAGGAGGCTGTGTTGACGGGGAGGGTGACGGATGCGGAAGGGGCTTCCATGCAGTTCGTCAACCTGGCCGTCAAAGGAACCACCACGGGTGCCACAACGGGCCGGGATGGCCGGTTTGAGCTTTCGGTCCCGGCCGGCCAGGAGGTGACTGTGCTCTTTTCATTTGTGGGTTTCGAGACCGACTCGGTCACGGTGAACCTGAAACCGGGTGAACGGAAAGCGATTGACCTCACCCTGAAACAGATCTCCACCGAACTCTCCACCATCGAGGTCAAAGACCAGCAGCTCAGGACCAACACGTTCAGTCGTCTGGACCCGAAGACCGTCACGTTCATCCCATCGATCAATGCCAGCGTGGAGGACCTGATCAAGACCATGCCGGGAGTCTCATCCCGGAACGAGCTCAGTTCGCAATATTCCGTCAGGGGCGGCAATTATGACGAGAACCTGGTATTCATCAACGACCTGGAGATCTATCGGCCATTCCTGGTCAGGTCGGGACAGCAGGAGGGCATGAGCATCATCAATCCCGACCTGGTCTCGGGGATCAGCTTTTCGGCAGGCGGCTTTGATGCAAAATACGGCGACAAGATGTCGTCGGTGCTCGACATCCGTTATAAGAAGCCCACCTCATTTGCAGGATCGTTCGATATCAGCCTGCTTGGGGCATCCGCACACGTAGAGGGGACCATTGCGAAAAAACTCTCCTTCTTGCTCGGCGCCCGGTATAAAACGACCACGTATTTCCTGAACATGATGGACACGAAAGGAAATTACAAGCCCCGTTATTTCGATATCCAGGGCATGCTGAACTATGAGATCTCCAAAACGTGGGAGTTATCCGTGCTCGGGATATACTCCGACAACAAATACAAGCTGATCCCTGAAACGCGGGAGACCAGTTTCGGGACGCTCGACGAGGCTTACCGGATCAAGATCTATTTCGACGGCCAGGAGGTGGACAGCTACCAGTCCTGGCTGGCGGCGCTGACACTCACCTGGAAGCCTACGCAAAACCTGCGTCTGCGGCTCATCTCATCCGTTTTCCAGACATGGGAGCGCGAAACTTTCGATATCTCGGGCGAATACTGGATCGGGAAACTGGAGACTTTCCAGGGATCCTCTGAATACGGAGAGGTGACCGAGATCATGGGAGTGGGAGGCTACCTTGACCATGCCCGTAATTTCCTCGACGGAACGGTGGTCAG
>DAIRDK010000304.1:0-2967 GCA_036796175.1 Bacteroidales bacterium
TCCTGGTATTCGGACATGTCGATCCGGATCAGGCTGTTCTCATTGTTGAACAGGAACTCGGCCAGGGCTTTGGCCAATTCGGTTTTCCCTACGCCGGTCGTCCCGAGGAAGATAAAGGATCCGACAGGTCGCCGGCTGTCCTGCAAACCCGCACGGCTCCTGCGGATCGCGTCCGCAATGGCGCTGATGGCGTCGTCCTGGCCAACCACGCGCTTGTGCAATTCTCCTTCCAGATGCATCAGCTTCTGCCTTTCGCTCTGCAGCATCCGGTTCACCGGGATGCCGGTCCACCGGGATACGACGCCGGCGATCTCCTCCGCGCCCACCTCTTCGTTTACCATCGGCGAATCCTTCTGGATCGCCGAGAGATCCGACTTCAACTTCTCAATGGCCTTTTCGGCCTGCGGAATCTTTCCGTACCGGATCTCGGCTACTTTGCCCAGTTCCCCGTCGCGATTGGCCTTATCGGCTTCCTGTTTGAGTTGTTCAATGTGGTTCTTGGTCGCCTGGATCTGTTCAACGATCTCTTTCTCGGCATGCCACTTGGCTCTCATCTGGTCACGGTCGCTTTTCAACCGGGAGAGCTCCTCATTCAGGCTTTCCAGTTTTTCTTTGTCATTCTCGAGCTTGATCGCCTCGCGTTCAATCTCCAGCTGGCGGATCCGGCGTTCGGCTGTCTCCAGTTCTTCCGGCAGCGAGTTGATCTCCAGCCTGAGTTTGGATGCGGCTTCATCGACCAGGTCGATGGCTTTGTCGGGGAGGAAACGGTCCGAGATATAGCGCTGTGAAAGCTCTACTGCAGCTATGATCGCTTCATCCTTGATCCTCACATGGTGATGGGTCTCATACCGTTCCTTCAATCCCCTGAGGATGGAAATGGCATCTGCGGCCGAAGGTTCTGCAACGATCACCGGCTGAAACCTCCGCTCCAGGGCTTTGTCTTTCTCAAAGTACCGCTGGTATTCTTTCAGGGTGGTGGCCCCGATGGCGCGGAGCTCTCCCCGTGCCAGCGCCGGTTTCAGGATGTTGGCGGCATCCATGGCCCCTTCGCCTCCGCCTGCTCCGACGAGGGTATGGATCTCGTCGATAAACAGGATCACCTCTCCGTCGGCCATGACGACTTCCCGGATCACGCTTTTCAACCGTTCCTCAAACTCTCCTTTATATTTAGCCCCGGCGACCAGGGCCCCCATGTCAAGGGAAAAGATCTGTTTTGTTTTCAGGTTCTCGGGAACATCCCCGTCCACGATCCGGTAAGCAATCCCTTCGGCAATGGCGGTCTTCCCGACGCCGGGTTCCCCGATCAGGATCGGGTTGTTCTTGGTTCGGCGGGAGAGGATCTGGAGGACCCTGCGGATTTCCTCATCACGGCCGATCACCGGATCAAGCTTCCCGTTTAACGCCGCCTCGTTCAGATTGATGGCGAACCGGCCCAGGGCATTGTAATTCTCCTCGGCCGACTGGCTTTTCACGCTGGCGCCTTTGCGCAGCTGCGTGATGGCGGCACGGATCTCCCGGTCGGTCGCTCCGTTCTCTTTCAGCAATCTGCCGGCGGCATCGCTCCCGGCCAGGATCCCGAGCAACATATGCTCGACCGAAACGAATTCGTCTTTCATCTGCCTGCAGATATCGGTGGCCTTCTGCATGGCCCGTGAGGCATCATTCGACAGATACTGCTGCTCCTGCCCCCCGGTTTTCGGAAGGGAATCGATCTCCCGGTCGAGTTGATCCAGGAGCGTCCCGGGATTCACCCCCGCTTTTTTAAGCAGGTAGGGAATAACGTTTTCATCCACTGCGAACAATCCCTTCAGCAGGTGTGCCGGCTCAATCAGGTTATGCCGGTAGGCAGCAGCGATCTCCTGCGCCTTTTGCACCGCTTCCTGCGATTTTACCGTAAATTGATTCAGGTTCATCGGTTCATCTCCTTATCTGCCTTTACAGGCGGCCTGCACCAGTCAAAATCCATGCCGTAGCCTGTGCAGGGACAAATCATGCAGATTTGTCAGTATGTATGTTGAAAAACAAGCCTTTTTGTCGGTCAGGCCCGTCGGAATTTTGTACTTTTGCGCCAACATCCTGACTATGTTCAAACCGACTCTCGTACTGGGTGCAAGCACCAATCCCGAACGATTCTCGAACCGGGCCGTCCGGCGACTGAAAAAACTTGATATTCCTGTATTTGCAGTCGGACTTAGGGAAGGCGAAGTGGAAGGCGTCGTGATCCGGCGGCCTTTCCCGGTCTATTTTAACATCCATACGGTGACGATGTATGTGGGCGCCAAAAACCAGCCGATCTACTATGACTATATCCTGTACCTCCACCCCAAACGGGTTATCTTCAATCCGGGAGCGGAGAACGATGAATTTGAACAGATGCTCGAGGAGCGGGGGATCGAAACGGTTCGTGCCTGCACGCTGATCCTTCTTTCCATCGGGGAGTACTAAAACGGGCATTGACGCGTTATTTCAGATAATCTTTATAAATTTGCGCTCCCAAGAGTTCCGATGAAACGCATTTTACCGCTTCTGATCCTGCTTACCGCCTTCAGGTCCGTAGCCCAGGTTTCGGTGCAGGTGGTGCCTGCCGATACCATCGCCTGCTACCACGACAGCATCGTGCTGGAAGCTGTTGTGACAGGGGCGGACAATGTCCTGTACAAATGGCTTAAAAATGGCACAGAGATCCCATTCCAGGAAGATTCCCTGCTGATCTTTCCCAGCGTGACCCGGAATGACACCGGATCCTACCAGTGCGTGATCACCTTCGGAACCGATGTCGATACCAGCAATTTTTCGCATTTACAGGTTTGGGATGAGATCGTTTTTGATACCCTGTACCGGTACAATGAACTGGGTTGTCCGGGCATCTGCAAAGGGCAGTTCAAAACACAGATCTCTGGCGGATTGCCGCCATACGATTACAACTGGGGGGGCGGTTTCTCCCAGGACACCCTTGTGTTCGGACTG
>DAIRDK010000305.1:0-2856 GCA_036796175.1 Bacteroidales bacterium
GGCGACAATGGGCTCCAGTTCGAGTGTTTCTTTCCGGATGATCGCATTGATCTTGGATGCGGCAGCCAGCGAAGACTGAACCGATTCCGTAATATTCTTCGGCCCCTGGCAGCTGCCTCCCAGGAACACCCCGTTGATGACCGTTTCCACCGGCCGGAGTTTGGGGTGGATCTCGTTGAAGAACCTGTCGCTGCCGATGGGGATCTTCAGTTTTTCCGCAATGGTCGTACTGTCGGTACGGGGCACCATGCCAGTCACCAATACAACAAGATCCGTTTCGAATTCCAGTTCTTTTTTCCTGGTCAGGAAATCTTTGA
The DNA here is from genome assembly GCA_036796175.1 of Bacteroidales bacterium. Lineage (GTDB taxonomy): Bacteria > Bacteroidota > Bacteroidia > Bacteroidales > FEN-979 > DAIRDK01. Next base: position 318 of record DAIRDK010000305.1, read on the forward strand.
CTTTCACCTTGACCTGGTCTCCTGACGGCTCCACGACAGGCGGTTCCTTTTCGCGGTAGAGCAGGTAGATATCACCGGACTTTGACGAGCGTTCATAAAGCACCTCGTTCTTGCCGTAAGTCCGGATGTCCCTGTACAGGTGAAACGCCTTGATCCCGCTGAATTTATCATGCAAAGTGAGCGACGAGTGGATCGCAGCGGTGCAGCAGCTTCTTGAACAGTATTTGTTCTCGCCTTTCTCCTGGCGCATGCCGACACAATACACGTACGCCACCGATCTAACGGGCTTTCCGTTATACACCAGGCGTCCGGAGGAGGCATCAACCAATTGATCGAACTCGTTGAGCGTGATGACACGGCTCCCGGGAAGGTAGCCGAATTCCCCCTCTTTGGGCAGGTAACTTTCATAACCGGTCGTAACCAGGATGGCTCCGGCCATGAAGGTCATCAGCTCACCGGTTTCTCCTCCCGTCCTGATCTCGGCCTTGAAATTGCCGATGCTTCCGGTCACTTTCTCCAACGAGGTGGAAGTGAACAGGGTGATGTTGGGAGTTCTTCGTATCTCGTCCAGCAGCCGGTCCACGATCTCCCGGCCCGTCTGGTTCGTTGGGAACAGCTTTCCTTTTCCCCTGAGCTGTCCACCAGCTTCAGGTTCTTTTTCCACCAGCACCACCTGGTTTCCCATGTTGGCCAGGTCGATCGAAGCCCGCATCCCCGCCACCCCGGCGCCAATCACGACCACGGATTTCCGGGCATGCACCTCGATGTTCTTGAGCGCTTCGGCACTGGAGACCCTCCGGATCCCGGCCCGTATAAGTCCGGCCGCCTTGTAGGAGGCCTGGTCAGGATGGTCGGAATGAGCCCATGAGCATTGCTCCCTGACATTCACCTGGACATAATCGTATGGGTTCAGTCCGGCACGTTCCGCAACTCCGCGGAATGTATGCAGGTGCAGTTTGGGGGAACAGGAAGCGACAACGATGCCGTCGAGTTGCTTCTCGCGGATATCATTGATCATTTCCTTCTGGTTGGAATCGGCACATGCGAACATGACGTTCTTCGAAACCACCACGTTATCCTCCCCGGCCATGATGTCGCGGAGCTGTTCCACATCCACATAATCGGAGATGTTTCCTCCGCAATGGCAGATGTATACTCCCAGTCTTTGTTTTTTCGGTTTTTCTTCCATGCTATAAGGACTGTTGAACCTTATCCGTTAATCGTATTGAGATATGCTGCAACCTCTGATGCTGCGGCCCCTGCACTCAGGATCGAATCCGGGATATCCATCGGCGCGGCCGAGGTCCCGGCAACAAATACGCCTTCCACGCTGGTGCGGCTCGGATGCAACAACAGGTCGGGCTGTTTCACGAACCGGTATTCGTCGAGAGCCGGCACTTCTGAGGTAAAGGACCCAAGAACCTTGTTTTCCGGCAGGAGGCCGACCGAAAGGACAACCAGGTCGTGAGTCACCTCTTTTACCTGGCCCGATTCGACATCCTCTACACGCAGGATCACGTCCCCTTTACCATCGTCCTTGGCCTTGATCCTGGCCACTTTTCCCTTGACCAGGTTAACGCCCATTCCTTTCGACTGCTGGTAGAATTCTTCATAGCCTTTCCCGAACGCGCGGATATCCATGTAATAGATCGTGATGTCGGCCATCGGAAGGGCTCCCATCAGCAACTGGGCCTGCTTGAGCGAGTACATGCAGCAGATCTGGGAACAGATGGGATTGTTGGCTGCTGCGGCACTGCAGGTGCGGTAGTTTTCCAGGCTAGAATCCCTGGAACCGGTGCACAGTACATAGGCGATATTCCCCGGAACCTTGCCATCACCAGGCCTGAGCACGTTGTTGAACGGGCGGGTCGGCGCAATGAGCCGGTCCATCTGCAGTGAATCGATAACATTCGGCAACTGTCCGAATGAATACTGAGGCTTATAGGCTGCATTGAACAGGGAGAAGCCTGAGGCAACGATGACTGATTTGGCATAGGCCTGAACCGTCTCCTGTTTCTGGGAGAAATCGATTGCGTTTGCCGGACACGCCGAGACGCACTGATGACATTCCCGGCAATTGCTGCAGTCGAGGCAGCGGGACGAACTGCGCAGCACCTCCTCTTCAGTAAAGGTTTGTTCGACTTCCCCGAAATCACGTATGCGTTCACTGACGGTTCTCATCTTTTCATCCAGGATCGGCTTCAGGACCAGGCCTGGTCGTGAAAGCACTTTATTCTTGTCCACAGCCGGGAGCTTGTCTCCGAACTGATAATCGGAAAGTCCGAGTCCTCGCAAATATTTATCTATGTAAAAAGCTGCACGTTTCCCCTGTCCGGCCGCTTCAATGATCGTGCTGGACCCGCTCACCGCATCGCCTCCGGCGAAAAGCCAGCCGTTGGACGTCTGCAGGGTGTCCGGGTGAGCAATGATCCTGCCATCCTTGTCGAGTTCGATCTCTTTCGAGAACGGCGAGGTGGTGGGAAATAAGCCGATGGCCTCGATCACCAGGTCCACGGCTTCCGTGTACTCGGAACCGGGG
>DAIRDK010000306.1:0-2758 GCA_036796175.1 Bacteroidales bacterium
TATTTTCATTTTTCTTTTGGTTGTTTTTGCGCTTCAGGGTTTCTCGCAGGGAGGGACCGTTAAGGGGCGTGTTTATAACAAGACCAATAACGAGCCGATCCCTTTTGTCAACATTATTGTTGACGGCAAGCCGACCACCGGAGCGACTACGGATATGGACGGCCATTATACCATCCAGGGGATCCCGGCCGGATATATCCGGCTGGTAGCCTCATCCGTCGGATTTAAGAAACAATTTACCGGGGATTTCCTGGTCACCAATGCCCATCCGGTATATATTGATATTCCGATGGAGGAAGAGGTGATCACCCTCCGGGATGTCGAGGTCAAACCGGCTTCGGTCGTCAGGAAGGAAGCGACACCCGTCTCCATGCAGACCTTATCCATCCAGGAGATCGAGAAAGACCCGGGATCGAACCGCGACATCTCGAAAGTGATCCAGGTCCTCCCCGGGGTGGCTGCTACCGTGGCTTACCGGAATGATGTGATCGTCCGGGGCGGAGGCCCGGGGGAGAACCGGTTCTACCTGGACGGCATCGAGATCCCGTACATCAACCATTTTGCGACCCAGGGCGCTTCGGGCGGACCGGCCGGCATCATCAACGTGGACTTCATCCGCGAAGTCAACCTCTATTCCAGCGCATTCCAGGCGAGCCGCGGGAACGCTTTGAGCTCGGTCATGGAACTCCGCCAGATCGAAGGCAGCCGTGACAAATTCCAGGGCCGCTTCTCCATCGGATCCAGCGACATTGCGCTGGCGGTGGATGTCCCGGTCTCCAAAACCAGTTCGTTGCTGCTTTCAGTGCGCCGGTCCTACCTCCAGTTCCTCTTCGACGTCCTGAAACTGCCTTTCCTGCCGACGTACAACGATTACCAGCTGAAATACAAGATCGACATCAACCGGAAAAACCAGCTTTCGCTGGTTTCCATCGGCGCCCTGGATAAATTTAAACTGAACACGGGGATCAAGAATCCCGATGACTACCAGAACTATGTTCTGGCCACCTTGCCGGTCAACAACCAGTGGAGCTATGCCATCGGTCTCGTGTACCGGCATTTCCGCGATCGCGGTTCCGATACCTATGTGCTCAGCCGGAATATGCTGAACAACGACCGGTACAAGTATGCGGGCAATGTGGAGGTTCCCGACAGCCTGCTGCTGGATTACACCTCGCAGGAGATCGAGAACAAATTCTGGTACGAAGGGATCACCCAGACCGGCAACTGGCGCATCTCATACGGGGGCGGACTGGAATACGCCAAATACAACAATAAGACCTACCAGCAGCTGTACCTGGCCAACGAGGTCAGGGTGCTGGATTATCATTCGGCCATCGACCTGTTCAAATATTCGCTGTTCGGCCAGGTGTCGAAGCCGGTTTTCCGGGAGAAGCTGACCCTGACCCTCGGGTTGCGGATGGATGGCAACACTTACTCGGATGAGATGTCGAATCCCCTGAAACAGCTTTCCCCGCGTTTTACTGCATCCTACAGGCTGGCTGATAAATGGTACCTGAATTTCAACACGGGCCGTTATTACCAGCTTCCTCCCTATACGGCCATGGGATTTCGCGACAACCAGGGAAGGCTGGTGAACGATTCGCTGGGACTGAAGTACATTTCTGCAGATCATGTCGTGCTCGGTCTCGAGTTCCTGCCGAAGGAAAGTGCCAAGATCTCGGTTGAGGGGTTCTACAAAGCCTATCAGCATTATCCCTTTTCGATCCTCGATTCGGTATCCATCGCCAGCAAGGGTTCAGGGTTCGAAGTGGTTGGCGATGAACCGGTGTTGTCCATCTCCAAAGGACGGGCTTACGGCTTTGAAGTGCTGGTTAGGGATATCGACTTTTACAAGTTCAACATCCTGATCTCCTACACCTATGTGCGCAGCGAGTTTACCAACTATTACGGCGATTTTATTCCCTCGTCGTGGGATAACCGGAACCTGCTGAATTTCGTGGTCAGCCGGAAGTTCAAATACAACTGGCAGATCGGCGTGAAGTACCGGTTCGCCGGCGGGGCGCCGTATACTCCGTATGACCTGGATAAATCGAGCCTCGTCGCCGCGTGGGATGTGCAGGACCGGGGGTATCTTGAATATTCAAAATTCAACACGCTTCGGCTCGGCTCGTTCAATCAGCTGGATATCCGCATCGATAAAGGCTTCTTCTTTAAGAAATGGTCGCTGATGCTGTACGTGGATGTCCAGAATGTGCTGAACTTCAAAGCCGATCAGCCCGATATCCTGGTGAATACCCAGCCTGACGGCTCTGTGGTCAAATACATCGACGGGCAGGGGAATGAGCGTTATCAGCTGAGGACTATTAAAAACTACGCCGGAACGATCCTGCCGGCGATCGGGATCATGATCGATATTTAAACATACGATGTCCCGTCCCAGCAATGGGTACATACCTTCTCCTTAGGCAGGCCGATGGCATCGACCAGGTCATCGAGGCGCTGGTATTTCAGGGAGGTGAATCCTAAATTCTTACGTATCTGCTCCACCATGGCGGCGTATTGTTCCGATCCGGGATCGGAGTAGGCCTGGAGGTCGACCTCTTCCGTGCCTTCCAGCTGGAGGATGGCCGTGTGGGATGCGAGATCGCTGGTGGCGCGCGACCTGGAGAAGTTCAGGAACTCGCACGGGTAGGTGAGGGGAGGGCAGGCAATCCTCATATGGACCTCTCTCGCTCCTGCTTCGTACAGGTCACGGACATTATCCTTCAACTGGGTTCCCCTCACAATGCTGTCGTCG
>DAIRDK010000307.1:0-2740 GCA_036796175.1 Bacteroidales bacterium
TTTACAGGGATATGAGCTGGACGTGACCGACTACCTGCTCAAGCCCATCTCCTTTGAACGGTTCGTCAAGGCTGTGGACAAAGTCTATGAAAAGTTCTGTAAACTGAAGACACCTGTCGGAGCCCAGCCGGCCGAGGTATCGATATTTAATCCAAAGACCGACTATTTCTTTGTCAAGAGCGGGTTCAAGCTGCATAAAGTCACATTCGATGAGATCCTGTATGTGGAAGGGCAGGGCGATTACCTCAAGATCGTCACGCCTCGCATCCGGATCATGACGCTTCAGACCTTCAAGGGGGTAGAGGATATCCTCCCCACATCCAACTTCCTGCGGGTGCATAAGTCATACATCGTGGCCATCGACAAGATCGAATCGATCGAAGGCAACATGATCCGGATCTCAGATGCCCATATTCCCATCGGTGAGAGCTACAAGAAGCAATTCCAACTGGTCCTCGACCAGAAAAAGATCATGTAAGTCCTGTTCCGGGTTCTATTTTCTGTGTATCTTCGGATGAAAAATCATTCATCATGAAGATCCTGTTCAAGGCAATGGTCTTCCTGTTGCCTGTGTGTGCCGTGCATGCCCAGTCCACGGCCGATTATCCCTACAGCCCGGTCTCCTTTGCCAGTGTCCGCATTCATGACAGCTTCTGGCTGCCCCGGATCGAGACCAACCGGACCGTGACCATCCCGTTCGCCTTCAGCAAGTGCGAGACCACCGGACGGCTGGATAATTTCAAGGTCGCCGCCCGGGTGAACAGCGGGGCCCTCACGACAGGGAAATTCTGCAGTCTTTACGGGTACGATGACTCCGATGTGTACAAGATCATGGAAGGCGCCGCCTATTCGCTGACGACGCATCCCGACCCGAAACTGGAAGCGTTCCTCGACAGCCTCATTGCCGATATCGCCTCGGCCCAGGAACCCGATGGATACATCTATACCATGCGGACGATCAATCCGCAGAAATCATGGGCTAAAGAACGGTGGGCCTCCGACCGTTACAACGGGAGCCATGAACTGTATGATGCAGGTCATATGTATGAAGCGGCGGTGGCCTATTACTATGCCACCGGCAAGCGTTCATTCCTGGATATCGCTATCAAAAACGCCGACCTGTTGTGCAATACTTTCGGCCCGGGCAAGCGGGAAATCGCTTCGGGACACCAGGAGATCGAAATCGGCCTGGCCAAGCTGTACCGGGTCACCGGTGAGAAAAAATACCTTGAGCTGGCGAAATTCCTCCTGGATGAGCGGGGGAAAGGGGAGAAGGCAGGAAGCACTTACACCCAGGATCATATGCCGGTGGTGGACCAGGAAGAGGCCGTCGGTCACGCCGTGAGAGCCACCTACATGTACTCCGCGATGGCAGATATAGCGGCGTTGCTGGGGGATACGGCCTACCTGAAGGCGATCGACCGGATCTGGAACAATGTCGTGAGCCGGAAGATCTACATCACCGGAGGCATCGGTTCGAGGTCTGACGGTGAAGCGTACGGCGACAATTACGAGCTGCCCAACCTGACGGCCTACAACGAGACCTGCGCCGCCATTGCGAACATCTTCTGGAACCAGCGGATGTTCCTGCTGCACGGCGACAGCAAGTACATCGACGTGCTCGAGCGGACACTTTACAACGGCATGATCTCCGGTGTTTCGCTGGAGGGCAACACCTTCTTCTATCCCAATCCCCTGGCTTCGAACGGTGATTATGCGCGGAGCGAATGGTTCGACTGCTCCTGCTGCCCGAGCAACGTGACCCGGTTCATCAGCTCGGTTTCCGGGTACATCTACGCGACCCGTGGCGACAGCCTGTTTGTGAATCTGTTCATCGGGAACACCGGGAACGTGACTGTTGACGGGACGAAGGTGGCGGTGTCAGAAACGACCGACTACCCGTGGCAAGGGCGTGTGGAGATCGCTGTGAGCCCGGAGGCTTCTTCGAAGTTCGCCCTCTGCATCCGGATCCCCGGCTGGGTACAAAACGAGCCGATGCCAGGCGATCTTTACCATTACACGGAAACACGGAACAGCAGGCCGTCGCTCAGCGTGAACGGGAAGTTATATCCTGTGCGGCTGCACAAGGGGTTTGCCGTGGTTGACCGGCAGTGGAAAGCCGGTGATACCGTCATCCTTGAGTTGCCCATGGCGATCCGGAAGGTAACCGCTTCGCCGCTGGTTGCCGACGATCTGGACCGCCTCAGCCTGGAACGCGGCCCCATCGTCTTCTGCGCAGAAGGGATTGACAACGGCGGGGATGTTGCCGGCGTCATCATGCCTTTTACCCCAAACCTGAACTACAGTTTTGCCCCGGATCTCCTGAAAGGCATTGGCGTGCTCGACGGTGAAGTGCTGAAACTGAAAGGGGACGGCTATTCGGAAATGGTTACCCGATCCGTGGAACCGTTCCGCGCGATACCCTATTATGCCTGGTGCCACCGGGGTGCGGGCACGATGAATGTCTGGTTTTACAGCCCCGATTACGTCTTCACACCCGAACTGAAGCCGGATGGAAGCCTCTTCCTGGATACCATCGATGTCGCCATGAAACAGTATGCCGGGCAGACGGTGCGTTACACCCTGTATAATTCCACCCCGTCGCCTTCGTCGAGGCATTACGCCGGACCTGTAAAACTGACGAAAAATACCACCGTGCAGGCCTATGCCTTTACTGAAAGAGGCAAGCAAAGCGGGCTTGCCAAAGCCGACTTTGTCAAAACGGTGCTGGCCCCTGCCG
>DAIRDK010000308.1:0-2721 GCA_036796175.1 Bacteroidales bacterium
GCAACATTATAGAGGATTAAATTATTGATGACATAGGAATGACCTTCTTTAATACAGATTGCGCCACCCCCGTCAGTCTGATTTGTTGAATGATTACTGAAGAAGGTATTGCCGGAAACCATCGCAAAGGACCCGGTCATGGCGACGCCTCCTCCACCGCCGCTGATCCCGGGAACACCTGCGACAGCATTGTATTCAAATACATTATTTAATATGAGAGGGCTGCTGTAAGGGCTGCAATAGATCGCACCGCCGGCTGTTTGTGCCCAATTGTGCTTCAGCAGGCAGTTGCTGATCCTGAGTTTGGAAACGAAACTCCCGGCTTTGATCGCTCCTCCAACAAATTCAGGCTCTGTAGCCCTTCCGAATTGAATTATGCAATGGTCAATAACGGATGAGTCATTTGTCGAAGGCGTTTCATCAAACCGGATTCCGTACCACCCTGTTGTGGGATTGGAAGCGGTGAATGTAATCGGTGACTCCACGGTCCCCAGGGCAAGGATCCTTCCCATGACCAGTATTTTATAATGGCCCTGAAAATTGACCGTTGTCCCGGGTTCGATCAGGAGTGTTGAATCGTTGGGAATCATAATCGTGCCCTGGACAAGGTAGGGAGAACCCGAGGTCTGCCAGGTTCCGCTGACCGTTCCCCCCGGAATTATCGTTTGTCCTGCAACAACCGTCACCAGGAACTGGAGAATGACCATCAGTAATTTTCTGCTCATATGAAAATATTTAGGAGAAGATTCAGTTCAGACTAGATAACAACCCTCAGTCCGTCATATGCAAACTTAATATTTTCGGGCAACTCTTTTTCCACTTCCGACTGCAATCCCATCTGGTGGGAGATATGGGTAATGTAAGCCCGGTCGGGCTTCAGCTCCCGGACAAGTGCCACCGCCTCATCCAGGTTCATGTGGGAATAGTGAGGCTTTTTGCGCAGGGCGTTCACAACGATCACTTTTGATCCCCGGATCTTCTCCTTTTCTTCAGGAGTGATCCGGAATACATCGGTCAGGTAGGTAAAATCCTTGATCCGGAAGCCATAGACATACTGATCTTCGCCGTAATGGATGGCCTTTATGGGTATGACCTTCAGCAGCTTGATAAAGAAGGGCCGTTTTCCGTAGGTGTGCAGATGGATCTCAGGAACTCCGGGATACCGGTGGCCTCCGAAAGCGTAGGCATATTCTCGGCGTATCTCCCTCTGCACTTCCCGTGTCGCATAAACCGAAGCAGGACGCCGGAGGATATAGTTAAACGCCCTGACATCATCGAGTCCGCCCAGGTGGTCTTTGTGGGCATGGGTCACCAGGATGGCATCTATGGAACGGATATCTTCCCGAAGCATCTGTTGGCGGAAATCCGGGCCGCAATCGACTACGATCCTCATACCCCCCGTTTCGATCAGGATCGATGACCGCAGCCTCTTGTCATGCGGATCATTGGATCTGCATACCTCACACTGGCAGGCGATCACGGGAACACCCTGGGAGGTTCCCGTCCCAAGGAACGTGATGCTCATTTCCTGAGTTGATGCCATGTTATATATCTTCTCTTCCCATGCAAAAATATCGTAATTTTGCATCGGAAGTTTGGAATCCGTAATACCGTTTATGAACAGGATCAGGAATTTTCTGGCATGGTTGAGTTACAGGAAGGATGCCACGGGCATTGTTCATCCCCGGATCATGTCAAACCTGGAAGAGGCCAGGACGATCGGCATCCTCTATGTCCTGAATGATGTTCCGGATTATGAACTCATCGAGGGGTTTGTCACCCGGCTCCAGAAAGAACACAAAGAGGTCAAGGCCCTTGGCTATGTGCGGAACAAGAACCTGATCAGCCGGTTCCTGCCGAAACTGTCGTACGATTTTATCTCGCGGCGCGACATTACCTGGTTTTACAAGCCGCTGCACACAAAAGTCAAAGATTTCATCGAACGCGATTTTGACATCCTGATCGATCTGAACCTTCAGGATTTTTTCCCTTTGAAGTACATCTCAGGCTTGTCCAGGGCGAAATGCCGCGTGGGATCGTTTTCGGACGAGAATATGGAATTCTACGATCTGATGCTTGAAACCAGGCAGGGTGTCACGATGAACGAATACATCGAACAAATCCATCATTATCTAACCGTCATTAACCGGAATGAGAAAGGGATATAATAAGTTCAAGGGTACGGGAGTAGCTATCGTGACTCCGTTCCTCCCTTCGGGGGCAGTGGATTTTCCAGCCTACGGAAAGATCATCGAGCACATCATCGCAGGAGGTGTCGAATTCGTTGTCGTCCTGGGCACGACCGGTGAGTCGTCCACCATGTCGAAACAGGAGAAAAAAGCACTGGTCGAATACACGGTCGATAAGGTCAGGAAACGGATTCCGATCGTAGTCGGAATAGGAGGGAATTGCACATCCGAAGTCATCCTGGCTATCCATTCCATGCCGCTGAAAGGAGTAGATGGCGTGTTGTCGGTCTGTCCCTATTACAACAAACCCCAGCAGGAAGGCATCTATCTCCATTTCAAAGCGATTTCCGAAGCCAGCCCGGTCCCGGTCATCCTGTACACGGTTCCCGGCCGGACCTCCTCGAATATTGCCGCTTCCACAACCCTGCGCCTGGCCAAAGATTGTCCCAACATTGCAGGGATCAAAGAAGCATCCGGAAATTTCGATCAGATCTTTCAGGTATTGAAGAACCGGCCAAAGGATTTCCTGGTC
>DAIRDK010000309.1:0-2704 GCA_036796175.1 Bacteroidales bacterium
TTACTGAGAGCGTTAAACTCAGAACCTTCCAGAAGATCCTGAAACATGCTTCTGCCATCCTTACCGTATCCCAAAGCGACAGCGAATACCTGTCGGGCTGTTTCCCGGACCTGCCGGTTACCTGCATTCCCAGTTTCCACCGGGATAACGAAGTAAACTCGCTTCCCGGAACAGGGGAATACGTGTTGTACCAAGGGAACCTGAGCGTACCGGAAAATATCGCCGCCGTATCCTGGCTGATTGAACAGGTTTGGGATCCCTTGATGCCGGAGCTCGTTGTGGCCGGAAAAAAGCCGGCTGACAGGATCCTGGAGCTGACCGCTGGCCATCCGAATGTCCGCCTGGTACCGGATCCGGACGAAGATGCCATGACCGGGCTGCTCCGCAACGCGCACATCAACCTGTTGGTCACCTTTCAGCCAACCGGGCTGAAACTTAAGCTCCTCAACGCCCTGTACAACGGCCGGTTCTGCCTGGTCAATCCGCAGATGCTGGCAGGAACGGCTTTGAATTCATTATGCCTGGTCGCAACAACCCCACGGGAATTCAGGGACCGGATCCGCACGTTGAAAGACCGGTCATTCACCCAAGACGATATTGAAGCGAGAGAAAAGATCCTCCGTGATCAGTATTCAAATGAAGTCAGCGGCCGGCTGTTGACCGGCGTGATCGGTTCCTGATCACTCGTTCATCGCATCGTATACCCGGAAATTCTCGTAGTAATAGATCATCCAGTGCTGATTCTCGTACCCGTCGGGATCCTGTTTCACGAGGTCATATTCCGCCTCCAGGAGATCCGGCTCCATTTCCTTCATGCATTCAGGAAATGACGTTCCGTATTTCATCAGCGCAGTTAAAAAAAAGTGGGCCACATCAAACCCGACAAATGCCAGCAGATCGGGATCCGTCTTGATGTTTTCCTGGAACATCCTGATGAACTTCTTCACATTCTCATTGTCATAATCAATGAAGCAGGGTGCGGTAATGTGGGTCTTCAGGTTTACCAGGTAATCCACCTCGAGACCGTCGATGCGGTCCCAGGAGGGTAGTCCGAATACGGAGATCCTGTATTGGTTCTTGATGCTGTTCAGCTGGGTCAGCAGGTCCAGGATGAAGGATTTGTTCTCAGAGAAGATCACGACCAGGTTCAAGGGCTCCTGCTGGAGGTAGTCGGTCATCGTTTTCGGATCGCAAACATCCGCCTTCACATTCCCGGCGGTGCAGAGTTTTTGCAGCTGATCCGCCTGATCCTTGTAACGGGATTGCGCATTCCTGACGATCACGACATTTGCATCAGGGTACTTTTGGATGATCATCCGGGACACATCCGGGATCAGTTCCAGGTTTGAAGGTCTGACTTTGATGACCCAGGGATTCCGGTTCACCTGCGATTCCCGTTCCGAAACGGGACTGACCAGCGGGATGCTGTTCTGCTTCGCAAATTCGGCAACGATCTGGAAGTTCCTGTGATACAACAGGCCAATCATCAGGTCCATCTTCTTCAATTCGGGATTTTCGAGAAATTTCTTTGTTTCGGCCGTATCCGTGCTGACGTCATAGACATGCAACCGGATGGAGAGCCCGGTCTTTTTCAGCGAATCCACCGCCATCAGGAACCCTTCATAGAACTGGATGAACTGGAACGGGCGATAGGCTAATGCCGGTTCCTCCGGAGGATTGGCCGTGTTGATCGAATCGATATCCCCCAGGAAAAAATGCATCATCAGGGCCACATCGTACACCTCTTTTTTCACCGATGGATCCATGCCGCATGGCTTGACGGCCGGAGGCGCAGGTTTCTCGACAGGGGGTGGTGGCGCCGGGACCTCTTTGCCCGTGGTTTTCTTCGGTTCCTTTTTGGATGCAGGGACAGGGATCTTCAACTCCATGCCCGGTTTCAACCCGTCGGAGATCTCCGGGTTCAGGCGGATCAGGTCTTCCGGCGTAATGCCATAAGTTTTGGAGATCTTATAAACCGTATGTCCTTTGTCGACCGTATGGATATAATATTCCATGCCGTCGATCGTGCGGATCACTTTGGATTTGGGGACCTCGAACCCTCCCTGGGCCTGTACGGCCAGGACCGGGAGCAGGAACGCGACGATCATCCATATGCTTGGCCTCATGGGTCTGCTGCTTTTTTATTCCCATTCAATGGTAGCCGGCGGTTTTGAACTGATGTCGTAAACCACCCGGTTGATCCCTTTTACGCGGTTGATGATCTCATTCGAGACCCAGGCCAGGAATTCATGCGGCAATTGCGCCCAGTCTGCAGTCATCCCGTCGGTCGACGTAACGGCACGGAGGGCGACGACATGCTCATAGGTCCTCTCATCGCCCATCACCCCCACCGAGCGGATGGGGAGCAGCACGACAAAGGCCTGCCATACTTTGTCATAGAGGCCGTGCGTCCTCAGCCCGCGGATAAAGATATCATCCGCTTCCTGGAGCAGCCTGACCCGGGTGTGGTTCACTTCGCCCAGGATCCGCACCGCGAGACCGGGTCCGGGAAAGGGATGCCTGCCGATCAGATCCGGGTCGATACCCAGGGTCTGGCCGACCCGCCGCACTTCATCCTTGAACAGGCTGTTCAGGGGCTCCACGATCTTCAGCTTGAGGTGGTCGGGCAATCCGCCTACATTATGATGCGATTTGATGGTTGCCGAGGGACCCTTGACTGAACGTGACTCGATCACGTCGGGGT
>DAIRDK010000310.1:0-2688 GCA_036796175.1 Bacteroidales bacterium
ACAACGACTACGACTGGTCGGTGTTCAACATGACCAATTCCGACTGCTCTCACCTGTATCCGGACGCCACTTCCCTGCAGGTCTCCTGCAACTCCTACGGCGTATTGGGCTACAACGGGCCAACCGGAATCAGCACCCTGCTGGGGAACAACAAGAACTGCAACGGTCCGGGGAACACCAACGGCCCGCCGTTCAACAAAGACCTGACCGTGCAGGCCGGGGAGACCTACCTGATCAACATCAGCAACTGGTCCTCATCACAGGATGGTTATACGCTCGATTTCAGCGCCTCAACGGCTGCGATCTACGACACCGTCCCCCCGGTGATCGATTCGGTGCAGGATGAGATCCCCTGCTCCGGGACCCACGATCTGCTCGTGCGGTTTTCGGAGAACATGAAATGCGAGTCGGTCAATAATCACCCGGAAAAGCTTAGCCTGACCGGCCCCTCAGGCCCGATCGGCATCCTGACATTCCGCAGCGACGACTGCGTACTGGGAGGATCCCAGTCGCCCAATTTCATCCTGACGACCGGTCCTGCTCTATTCGGCGGGGATTATACCCTGAGCATTATCGGCGACCTCACCGACCTGTGCGATAATGTCGCGCTCTATGAGACCTATCCGTTCACCCTCACGGAAGTCAATGCCCCCGTCGCCGGCGCCGGCAACGATACGACCGTGAACAATGGCGTGGTGATCACCCTGCACGGGTCGGGATCGGGCGGAACGGGACCGCTGTCGTACCATTGGGAGCCTGCGGCCTACCTGGTCGACCCGGATGTGGAAGATCCGGTTACGATCAACATGGGCGCCACCACACTCTTTACCCTCACGGTAACCGACAGCGCCGGCTGCGACGGAACCGACCATGTGCTGGTGTCGGTGGTGGGAGGACCTCTCGGAGTGACAGCAACGGCCACCCCGCAAACGATATGCAACGGGAACCCGGTGGTGCTGAACGCCATTCCCACAGGCGGTGCCGGAACCTATACTTACAGCTGGACTTCCGTTCCGGCCGGTTTCACGTCGAACCTGCAGAATCCCACCGTCTATCCGACCGTACCCACGACGTATTATGTGACCATCAACGATGGTTTCAATACGAGCAACGCATCTGCATCGGTCACCGTTCATCCCTTGCCGGCCGCCCATGCCGGCACGGACCAGAGCATACCTTACGGGGCGACGGTGAACCTTGCCGGAAACGGTACGGGAGGCTCGGGCGATTACAGCTATGCCTGGACATCCAATCCGCCGGGATACTATTCCACCCAGCAGGATCCCTCATTCGTCAACCTGACCATGACCACGGCGTTCCTCCTGCGCGTTACCGACAACCAGACCGGCTGCCAAGGACCGCAGGATGAGGTGATCGTTACGGTCACGGGGAGTCCGCTGGCGGTCAACCCGATCGCTGGCAACCCGGTGATCTGTTACGGAACCGCGACCCAGCTCTTTGCCATGGCCGGGGGCGGGGCAGGGAACTATACCTATTCCTGGATCTCAGTCCCTGCCGGTTTCACCTCTTCCGAACCGAACCCGACCGTGACCCCGTCGCAGACGACGTCTTACTTTGTCACTGTTAGTGACGGCTTCAACCAGGCTTCGGGGAACGTGAACGTGATCGTCAACCCGGTGCCGCAGATCCATCTCGGTCCGCCGGATACCACCATTTGCGTCTATGACACCCTCGCGCTCGACGCCGGCAATCCCGGGTGCGGGTATTACTGGTCCAACGGGG
Organism: Bacteroidales bacterium; assembly: GCA_036796175.1. GTDB lineage: Bacteria > Bacteroidota > Bacteroidia > Bacteroidales > FEN-979 > DAIRDK01. The sequence goes on from DAIRDK010000310.1 coordinate 1,744, forward strand.
CGACAACGCAAAGCATCAGCATCGGCAGTTCAGGCATGGGCTTCGAGGTGCAGACCTATACCGTAAGGGTCATGAATCCTTATGCCTGCGTGGACTCCGCCACGATCACCGTGATCTTCAGTTTTGCCGGCTGTGCCGGGACCGAAGAGCAGGTAGGGGATGCCCGGTTCATGATCTTTCCGAACCCGAACCACGGATTGTTCAGGGTTTCCGTAGACCACCTGGGTGAGAAAGCCGCTTTGTCAGTGGAAACGCTGACAGGACAGCGGGTGTTTGAAACGCAGATCCTCCCGGCCGGTCAGGGAAGAACGGAACAGGACCTCGACCTGTCCGACCTGCCGAAAGGACTTTATATTGTGAGGCTGACGGGCGACGGCCTGATGGCCATCAGAAAAATGATCATCAATTGAACATGAACCGGATGAAACAGTTTATTGTTGCCATGATCCTCTTCCTGCTGTCGGCAGTCCGGCTGATGGCGCAGGATATTTACGTCAATCCGCAGGATCCCGCCTTCCGGGCGCAGTATGATACCGTGCAGTTCGGAGACCGGTTTTCGGTGTGTGTGCTCTCCGACAGCGGACATGATTATTACCTGGTTGATTTTGCCCGGCTGGCGGACCAGTTCGAACGGGTCTATTTCATGAACCTCGTCTTCCGGGGCGACCAGGTGGTCAATCTCGACGGCGACCTGGAGCAGGATCACATCTGGTTTTCGGCCATGAAGGGAAGTCCCGTGCAGGAGATCAACAGCTATTTCCTGAAGCTGAAGCGGAAGTGTGAGCAGGCATCGGCATCCTTCTCCGAACAAGAGAAAACAGAATAGATGAACAAGAATAACAAATACAAATAAGAACCGATGAGCACAATGAAAACCTTTCTGGCCGCGCTCGTCTGGTTCCTTGCCGGAACAGCGGGTGTAATGGCCCAGCCTGGACCCGGGCA
>DAIRDK010000311.1:0-2680 GCA_036796175.1 Bacteroidales bacterium
GATGGCGCGGATCAGCCCGCGCGAAATGATGACGGAGTTCTTCGGTCTTTTCGCAGATCTGGATCTTCGCTTCGAGGTTCTTCCTCAGATCGAGGTCTTTCAGCTCCTTGTTCAGCTTGACCTTTTCGAAGAAGCGTTCGACCTGGAAATGGTAATTCTGCCAAAGGTTGTTGATCTCGTTGCGGGGAACGACGCCGATCTGCTTCCATTGATCCTGAAGCGACCGGAACTCATCGTAGGTTTTTTTCAGGGTCTCCTCCGAGTCGCAAAGCTGTTTCAGCTTGGCGAGGATCTCGAGTTTTTTGGCGAGGTTCTCTTTTTTCTGCTTTTCGAGGATCTCGGTAAACCGGGCCTTATTGGCCTTGTATATGTTGAAATACTCATTGAACTGGTGGTCCAGTTCATCCTGGTCTGATTCAAGCTCTTCACGGGAACTGCCTTCTTCCAGTGCCTGCTCGTACTTCTGCAGGTTCTCCTCTTTTTTCTTTTTCAGGAAGGCGACTTTGATGAGGGCGATCCGGGTCTTTACAGCGTTGATATCTGTTTCAGAAACAGCCTGTTTCAGCATCTCTACCAGTTCGACACGGGAATGTGAATCATAATCTTCCCCGGTTTCTTGGGCGATGTGTTCGGCTACCTCTTCGGTGATCTCCTCATCGTGTTCTTCATGGTGTTCCTCCCGCTCAGCGGGGAGGGTGGGGTCGAATTCCTCAGTACTCTGTGTTTCAGTCTGAACGGTGTCAGTCGGAAGCGGATTCTCTACGGTACTCGTTGTGGTTTCAACTGGCGAAGAATTCTCCTCCTGCCCGGAAATAATCTCCGGTTCAGGATTCTGATTGGTGTTTTCGTCTTTTTCCATCAGGATCGGTAATACGATTTTTACTCATTTAACAGCGTCCGAACAAGCCGGTTTTTTGAAGCCTAATCTGCAAAGGTAACAAAATAATCAGAATCCGGACCGGGCTGATCTGTTCTACGGCAACGATTTGGGATTAAACAGGATATACCCGAAATTGAGTTGGATGGTGACGGGTTGAGGAAGTTTGTCGTAGAAACTGACCCCCAGGGCGATTGGGCCGAGGATGGATTTATAAACGAAGGTTCCCGACAGGGTATAGGAGCGGTCGCTGAACAGGGGGCCGAATTCGGGGTTGCCGGTCTGGTCGTCTTTGAGGATCTCCTGGTAGGGCTGGAAGACGTACCCCTCGGCCCGGAATTCGACCTTTTTGTAAACCTTGACGATAGCCTTCATCCCCAGACCTGCATAGTTGTATGCCCTGAATGCCGGTATGAACAGGGCCTGCATTTCGGGTGTGGGCTCGAACGCCGGGGCGTACAGGAGCGATGCGGTCTGGTTGTAGAACAGCGGTTGTCCGGAGATCACCCCTTCGGCATATAATCCCAGTTTGAGCGGGCCCATCGCTTCGAAGTAGTTGTCATAGGTCACCTTCAGTTGCAGCCAGTCGTGGTAGGCCTGGTGCTCGGTCTTATCGGGGGAACTGCTGCCGGGCAGGGTGTATTCCAAACCGTTGCAGTAGGAAAGCCGGATTTTCAGTTTGACGCCGCTGTTTGGGTATAATTTATGATTCAGGGTATTGAGCTCATACGACAGATGGGGGGAGAAGAAATCGAAGTTGGTCTGGTCTGCGGTGTCGGTCCTGGAGAAGGTGTTCGACTGGTAATACCTGGAGTTGGTCCCGGCGTAAAGGATGCCCAGCAGGACTTTCCCCCGGGGTCCCGCAGGAGCTCCGCCGCTCAGGTCTCCGTAGCTTTCCCACTGGATGAGGTAGGAGGGGGTGATGTCGTCAAAAAAATAGGTCGTGTTTTTAAAATAATCGTACCGGTTGAATGTGTAGAACAGTTCTAAAAACAGGGGCAGACTGCTGTTGAAATCGATCCGGCCGCCTGCTCTCACGGAATTGTAGAACCTTCCGAAATAAGCATTCGCCATGACCTGCAACGGCGCTTTCCAGAGGTATTTGTATTTCAATTCCAGGAATCCTTCATTGATAGTCCCTAACGACAGGTTTCCGCCGAACTCGAGGGTGAAGTTGTCGCTTTTCTGGATGTTCAGGATCAGGTCGAACTTGTTGGTTGCCGCGTTGTACCTGGCGACGGGGTAGATCCGTTTGATGAACCCCTCGTCGATCAACAGGAAATACCTGGTTTTGAGCTGCTCTATCGTAAACAGCCACCGTCCGGACGAAAGGTAGTTGCGGACGTATTCGGACTGGGAGCGGGAAAGCCCTTTGACGATGATGGAGTCGAAGATCAATGGTTTATCCTGGCTCTTGAAATGCATGCGCCGGTCCAGTAACTCCTGGTCCGTGACGGTTCGTTCAACGATCTTCCGGATCGCCCCGATCCGTTCCATGCAGGCCTTGTAACCGCTGTCGGCCAGCTCCTTCGTCCGGGTGAAATCGAGCAGGCTGACCTGGGGAATGGAGGGCACGATCATCGCCGTATTCGGCCCGGTGAGCGTATCGGTCTGGCGATTCATCATCATGGACAGGAACTGGCTGAAGATGTCGTCGGCTTCCGCTTTCTGGAACCGCTCGGCAACGCGGGAACCGATCAGGATATCCGGGTGGAATTCATTCTGGGCCACATCGCCCGGGAAGTTGTTGTACATCCCCCCGTCGAATACCAGTTCGCCTTCCAGTTCCATCGGAGTGAAGAC
>DAIRDK010000312.1:0-2634 GCA_036796175.1 Bacteroidales bacterium
TCCTACAAATCCATCCTGAACCGTTTCATCGACGAGGAATAACATGGAACATCCACCCCCGAAGGAACTGGGTTACCGGTTTCCGGCCGAGTTTGCGCCGCACCGCGCAACATGGCTCAGTTACCCCCACGACGATTCGTACTCCTGGCCGGGCACGCTCCCAAGGATATTCCCGTATTATAACCAGTTCATCCATGAGCTGTCGAAAGGCGAACAGGTTTGCATCAACGTCAGGAATGAAGAGCTGAAAACGAAGGTAACGGAAGACCTGGAAAAGACCGGGGTCGACCTGTCGAAGATCACCCTGCTGATCCATCCCACCAACGATGCCTGGTGCCGCGACCATGGGCCAGCTTTCGTCGTCAACCCGGGTTCCGCACAGCCAAAGGCCATTGTGAGCTGGAAATACAATGCCTGGGGGAATAAATATCCTTCCGACCTTGATGACAAAATCCCGGAGCTGGTCGGAAAGGACATGGATGTACCGGTGTTCAAGCCGGGGATCGTCATGGAAGGCGGTGCCGTGGATTTCAACGGGGCCGGCACCTTGCTCACCACCACCGCCTGCCTGCTGCATGAGAACCGCAATCCCGGCATGTTCCAGCACGAGATCGAGGAGTACCTGGTGAATTATTACGGCGTTGACCAGGTGCTGTGGCTCGACGAAGGGATCCAGGGCGACGATACCAACGGCCATGTGGACGACATCACGCGATTTTTTAAAACCGACGGTGTGATCACCATGGTGGAGCCGAACAGGTTCGACCTGAATCATGCGCCCCTGGCCGAAAACCTGAAGAAGTTGAAATCATTCCGGCTTCTGAACGGAAAGCAAATGGATGTAGTGGAACTCCCCATGCCGAAACCGGTGATCTATGAAGGGGAACGGTTGCCTGCATCCTATGCGAACTTTTATATCTCAAACCGATCTGTGATCGTCCCAACCTACCGCTGCCGCGAGGATGATATCGCCATGTCGCTGCTCGAACAATGTTTCCCCGGACACCGGATCATCGGGATCGACTCAACAGAGATCATCTGGGGACTGGGGAGCTGGCATTGTCTTTCCCAACAAGAACCCTTGTAGAATTGCGAATTACGAAAGACGAAAGACGAATTAAATTTCAAATTACGAGAGACGATTATCGGTTCCAATTGTCGGTTGTCAGTACTCAGTGGAACCGCGGAGCGGTTGCATTCCGGTAGCACGGTTGAAATCCCACCCCTGTTCCCCCTCCCCTCCAAGGGGAGGGGGCGGGGGGAGAGGTCGTGAGAGATTAGGTAGTGTGATGTTCAGATAGTAAGAAGATTTGTGATAATTCATAGACAAATATTCCTTTTTCTTCTTTTGCTTCCGCAGCGATCATCGCTTTCGCCACTGTGGAGGCGGGATAGGGCCTGTATTTGCTGAGGAATGGTATGTTGCCAAGCACGGACATCATTTTTATCGACATCGCCTCCATCGGGCGCGATTCCTTGCGGTTGCCGGCGAGTATGCCGGGTTTGAGGATACGGATGCTGGAGAAGGGAAGTTTTTTGATATCGCGGTCAAGCTCGCCTTTCATTTTAGAATAGAAGATCAGCGAATTCTCCGATGCGCCGGCCGAGGAGATGAGGACGTAGCATGGAACGCCGTTCGCTGCGGCCGCTGCAGCAACATGATATTGATACGTGTAATCGATCCGGTACTGCGCTGCTTTGCTGCCTGCTTTGTTCAGCGTAGTGCCCATGGCCGAAAACAGGACATCGCCTTTCACCCGATCCTTCCAAACTTCGGGCTTGTCGAAATCGACGATGTGCTCTTCGAGCTTCGGATGTGAGATGCCTGTGGTCCTTCGTGCCAGGACGACGACCTTCCCGTATTCCGTGTGTTCCAGCAGCTGCCTGGTTAGCTCCGAACCCACGAGCCCTGTTGCTCCGATAACGATTGCGGTTTTCATACCTTTTATTTTAGTTACCAAGTTACCAAGTTACCAAGTTACCGAGTTACCGAGTTACTTTGTAACTCTGTCACTCTGTTACTCTGTCACTCTGTTACTCTGTCACTCTGTTACTCTGTCACTCTGTCACTCTGTTACTCTGTCACTTTCAAAAAAATCCCCCTTATCCTCTGCATATCAAACTTCGGCGTGCGGTCGTAGTTATAGATGCCGTTCTGCTCCTGCTCGATGTCAGTCAGCTGGGTATAGCAATATCCTGTTATATAATCATAGGTTAATATGATATCGGTCAGCGCCTCGAGCCGTGTGTAGTATTCCTCCAGTGTTTTCGGGGCATTCCCGTAACCCCAGGATTTTTCTGAAAACGCAGCTCCGGGTATCCATTTGATGCCGCCGTACTCGTCAAGAAAATAGGGTTGCCCGGCATACGGCGCTTCCCATTGTTTCTTCAGAGTGGGAGGGAAGAAGTTTCCCCCGGTTGTATCAGGTGCCAGTTGTTTCCTGAACTTCTCCGGATCTTGTTCGTAGTTGTGCCACGACCAGATATCGGTGTTCCGCTGGTGATAGCCGCCGCTTACGTCGTGCACGGGCCGCGTGGCGTCGAGCCGTTTGGAGGTGAAATAAACATCGGAGAGGAAACGGTCGTGCTGCCTGCCTTCATCGCCGCGCTCCCAGGTTTCGTTAAAGGGTGTCC
>DAIRDK010000313.1:0-2620 GCA_036796175.1 Bacteroidales bacterium
GATATTTGCGTTTTCCAGGGGCTTGATCGTTTTCGGGTGAATCACCGAAGCCCCGTAGTAAGCCAGCTCGATGGCCTCCAGGTAAGATAGCGTGTCCAGCTTTTGCGGGTGGTCGAACCATTTCGGATCTGCGTTCAGCACCCCGGGAACGTCTTTCCAGATGGTGACCTCTTGGGTCCGCAGGGCATAAGCGATGATGGCAGCCGAGAAATCGGATCCCTCGCGGCCAAGCGAAGTGGTTTTACCTGAAGGTTCGCTGCCGATAAATCCCTGGGTCAGTCCCATTCTCCCTTTTTCGTCCTGGAACCAGGTGAACAGTTGTTTCTGGATCCGCACCTGGGTCCTGGCCCAGTCTACCCGGGCATCCCGGAATGTACTGTCGGTGATGATCAGCTGACGGGCGTCGAAGAGTTTGACCGGGAGTCCCCGGGCAGCCAGGTAGTGGTGCACGATCACAGCCGAAAACAGTTCACCGAAGCTGACAACCTGGTCATAGGTTTCGTCGTAGCCTGCTGCAGGCGGCGACTGCAGACTGTTCCTGAGTTGCTCGAACAGGGCGGCCAGTTCGTTGAATGCAGGGTGTTCTTTGTCTTCGAACAGTTCATGAAGGATGTCGGTGTGGAAATCTTTCAGCAGATAGAACTTCTCGACCATGGAAACCGCATCTTTCCGGATGTAATCCTGCAGGATGAGTTCCAGTGCGTTGGTGGTCTTTCCCATGGCCGAAACCACCGTCATCACCGATTCCCCGCGGAACCGTTCCAGGATCCCGGCCACATTTCGCACCCCTTCCGCAGAATGGACGGATGCACCGCCGAATTTGAACACTTTCACCTTCATCATGCTGCAAAAGTAATGATTTGCAGGATCACGGAAACCGTTGGTTTTTGTAATTTTGCAGCCCGAAATGCCCACAACGCTGACATCCGAAGCCCTGCTGGCGAAATTCGCCTCCGATCCACGGACCCGAACCCTGGTGACCTGCGCTTCCGGGGCTCAGAAATCCAGGGTCCATCTGCGCGGACTGACCGGATCCTCCAGGGCCTTTGCCGGTGCGGCCGCGTTCCGGCTGGAACCCCGCCCCGCCTTATTTGTTCTGAGAGACAAGGAGAGCGCTGCCTATTTTTACAATGACCTGGAACAGATCCTGGACGATACCGGGCGTAAGCCGGAGGTGAAGCAAGTGCTCTTCTTCCCGGCTTCTTTTAAACGGGATTACAACTCGGGGATCAGGGACAACCCGGGCCTCCTTTCGCGGACCGAAGTCCTGAACCGGATCTTCTCCGGGGGTGCGGCATTCCTTACGGTCACCTATCCCGAAGCGCTGGCGGAGAAAGTCGTAAACCGTCCTTTCTTCGAGAAACATACACTCAGGTTATCTTCAGGAGAAAAGGTCTCCCTCGATTTTGTCCTGGACCTGTTGGTGGAGTACGAATTTGAACGAACCGATTTTGTGGTGGAACCGGGCCAGTTCAGCCTCAGGGGCGGATTGATCGATGTCTATTCCTTCTCGGGCGAGTACCCGTACCGGATCGAGTTTGTCGGCGACCACGTGGAGTCCATCCGCTCGTTCGATCCTTCCACCCAGCTTTCGGTCGAAAAAAAGGACGAGATCTCCATTGTGCCCAATATCCGCATCGACCCGGCGAAACGGATCGATTATGCCTCCGTTCTGACCTTTCTGCCGGGAGAAACCGTCATCTGGACGGATGACCTGCGACTCGTGAAACATGGGATGGACGGGCAGCCCGAGGCCGGATTGTTTACCGGGGGAGAGGAGTTCATGAGGCTTCTCGACGGGTTCCATGTGGTGGAGATGGCCCGGCAGCATGATTTCCAGGAGGTCACGGAGATCCTGTTCGATACCGTTCCCCAGCCCGCATTTAACAAGAATTTCGACCTGCTCATCGCCAACCTCAGGAAGAATTCCGTTGCCGGATTTCACAACGTACTGGTCACCGACAATCCCAAGCAGAGCGAACGGCTGGCTTCGATCATCGATGATATCACTTCAAAGAAAGGGGACGAAGCCCCGGTCAGCTATGAAACCCTTTACTTCCAGATTCACGAAGGATTCATCGACCGGGATCTCAAAGTAGCCCTATACACCGATCACCAGATCTTCGAAAGGTATCACCGGTACCGGTTGCGCGACGGATTTGCCAGCCGCGAGGCCCTTAGCCTGAAAGAGCTGTATGACCTGAAACCGGGTGATTACGTAACCCATATTGATCACGGCATCGGACGTTTCGACGGGCTGGAAAAGATCATCAATAACGGAAAAGAGCAGGAGGCGATCCGCCTGATCTACAAAAATCAGGATGTCCTCTATGTCAGCATTCATTCCCTTCACCGCATCTCAAAGTACATCGGCAAGGAGGGCACGGAACCGGTCCTGAACCGGCTTGGATCCGACTCATGGAACAAGCTGAAGAACAAAACCAAAAGCAGGGTCAAGGACATCGCCAAGGACCTCATCCGGCTTTACGCCCGGCGGCGAGCCACCACCGGCCATGCCTGTGCTCCCGACAACTACCTGCAGACCGAACTCGAAGCCTCGTTCATTTATGAGGACACCCCGGACCAGATCAAAGCCACCGCGGATGTCAAGAAGGATATG
>DAIRDK010000314.1:0-2590 GCA_036796175.1 Bacteroidales bacterium
AAAAATCAAAGCCGTATACTTCATGCCCTTCTGGCGCCCCACTGATCCAGCATTCGCTGAATATGATGCTGGAATTCTGGAAACAGGGCAGGATCTCCCTGGAGATGATCGTCCGGAAAATGTGCCATAACCCGGCCATCCTCTACCGGATCCGAAACCGCGGATTCATCCGGGAAGGCTATGCGGCGGACCTGGTGCTCGTCGATCCCGGCCGGTCCTGGACCGTCACACCGGGAAATACCCTGTACAAATGCGGTTGGTCGCCCCTGGAAGGATTTACATTCAGCACGTCAGTCACCCATACGTTCGTGAACGGATCCCTCGTTTATGAGAATGGCAGATTCGACGAATCGGTCAGAGGACAACGACTGATGTTCAACCTTTAGTTTTACTGACATGAACCGACTGATCCTGCTATTCACCTTGCTGGCCGCTGTGGCTTGCGTCCGGCAGGAAACACTGGTGGAAGAGAGCTACCCCGACGGAACCCCCAAAAAAGAAGCCACCTATAAAGGTTCGGGGCCAGACCGGGAACTGACCAAAGAGACCTATTACTACCAGAATAAGAAACCGGAGATGACGGGCGGGTACAAAAACGGCAAGCGCGACGGCTACTGGGTTTCCTACTATGAGAACGGGAACAAGTGGAGCGAGGGATATTACAGGAACGGCATGAACGACGGGAAGCGGATCACGTATTTTGAAAGCGGGAAGGTCCGCTATGTAGGATATTACCTGAACGATCGTCGCGTGGGGAAATGGCAATTCTACGATGAGGCCGGGAACCTCCTGAGGGAGGTGGAATACAGCAAGCCATAAAAGGAAGGGCGGGTCCGAGACCCGCCCTTGCCATCATTACTCTATGACGATCACCAAAAACTTCGAATTGCTCCAGAACGCTTTGATATCGTTGATCTGGAGGGACTGCACCGTCTTCTTGTCGCCGACGAGCTTGTAGGAGGAGGTCGGGTGATTCGACAGGACCTTGGCGCCTTTGCTCAGGATCGAGATTTCCGTCGTCTTCTGGATATTGATCTTGGTGAAGAGATCCTTGTTGAAGTCGGGGAGGATCTTGTCATTCTTGATGATCCCGTTCTTCTTCAGGTCCTTGGATGTGCCGATGATATAATAGGCCGTGTTCAGCGCTTCTTCCTTCTGCTGGATCGTCTGGCTCTGGCTTTCAATCTGCCCCGATTGCGTTTTTACGGTCTGCGAAAGGTTGTCGATCTGGAGGTTGGCTTCGTCGATCTGGATGTTCATCTTGGCCAGCTTATCACGCAGCGTATTCAGCTCGGCATCTTTACTTGCGATGTCACGGGTCAGGCGGTCGACCATTTTATTGAGCTCATCCACCTTCAGGTTCGTGTTCTTCAGCTTTTTCTGCAGGGCGGCGAGCGTTTCCTTGTTCTTCAGCATAAGGCTGTAGATGGTGGTGATGTCGCTCTTGATCTGTTCCTTTGCAGAGGTTTTCAGTTCACCTCCCTTGTCGGTGCTGAGGGTGATGATGTTCTCCTTCATTTTGATCGTATCCAGCGTTCCCTGGATATCATTGATGGAAGCGATGAATTCGTTGATCGCTTCGTCTTTCTGCAGGGTCTGACTCATCAGGCTGTCATTTTTTGCCTGCAGATCCTGGGCTTTTTTCTCAGCTTCGCGACCGCATGCGATCACGAACGGGATGAGAAGAAGCATGAAATACTTTTTCATTTTTTTCGGGTTTTTGAAATTTCGTGCAAAATTACAAATAATTAAAAAAATAGTCCAAACTTTGCCATGCGGCGAACCGCACGGAAATCCTTTAAAATGAACAACTACCATAAAATAACGCTGAAACCGGGAAAAGAGTATGCCATTCGCCGGTTTCACCCCTGGATATTTTCCGGCGCGTTGAAGCAGAGTCCACGAGAAATTGCTGAAGGAGAGATAGTTGAAGTGTATTCTGCCGCTGGGGAGTACCTGGCCACCGCGCATGGCCAGGATGGAGGTATTGCGCTGAAGATCATATCCTTCACTCAGGCGGAGATCAACGCCGCCTTCTGGCTGGAGAAGCTGCGTTCGGCCGTGGACCGGCGGGAAGCCATTGGCATCTTCGACCCTGCTTCCGACAAGGCATGCAGGCTGGTATTTTCCGAAGGCGACGGACTGCCGGGGCTGATCATCGACTGGTACAACGGGGTGGCGGTCATCCAGTCCCACTCGGCGGGGATGCACAACGCCAAACCCATGTTGGTTGAAGCGTTGAAAACCCTGTTCGGCGAGCGTCTCCTGGCGGTTTATGACAAGAGCTCGGAGACGATGAAATCGGCAGCCGAAACGGACGGGATCAGGCGAAGCAGGATCGCGGTGACGGACGGCTACCTTTACGGCACCTGCGAAATGCCCGTCATTACCGAAGCCGGGCACAAATTCAGGGTCGATTTCGAAAAGGGCCAGAAGACCGGCTTCTTTCTTGACCAGCGGATGAACAGGATGTTCACTCAGTTCTATTCAAAAGGGAGAAAGGTCCTCAATGCCTTCTCCTACTCCGGGGCATTTTCAGTCTATGCGGCCAAAGGCGGAGCCACGATGATCCATTCCGTCGACACTTCCG
>DAIRDK010000315.1:0-2584 GCA_036796175.1 Bacteroidales bacterium
ATCGTAACCCGCATCCCTGCTTTTGCCAGTCCTTCCGAAATGGCCAGGCCGATCGCGCCATACGCACCGGTGACGATCGCTTGTTTCATTTAAATCCTCCCGAAAGTACACTTTTTATGCTTATTTTCGTTTCGTAATTCGCAATTCGCAATTTAATTCGTCTTTCGTCATCCGTCATTCGTAATTCCTTCCCATGCCGTCAAGCCAATATTATCAGATTAACGAAATTGTCGAACTGATCTTCCGCCTGAAGCCGGGATCCATCCTGGAGATCGGCCCGGGATTCGGAAAATACGGGTTCCTGTGCCGCGAATACGTTGAACTCTGGGACGGACGGAATGCTTACGGAGACTGGCGTTGCCGTATCGACTGCATCGAAGCATACGAGAAGTACATTACACCCGCGCACCGGTTCATTTACAATCAAATTTATATCGGAAACGCCCTTGAACTGGTGCCGAAGCTGGATCAGCATTACGATCTCGTGCTCATGGTCGATGTCCTTGAACATTTCACTTTTGAGGAAGGAAACAAACTCCTGGAGGAATGCAAAAGCAAGACGGACCATATGCTCATCGCCTCTCCCAGGTTCGTGAACATGCAGGAGGGTGTCTTCGAGAATCCGTTTGAACGGCACCGCTCCGAATGGAAGAAAAAACACCTGAAGGTGTTCGGTCCGGTCTTTTTCGCCCCCCATCATTCCACCCTGATCTGCCTGATCGGGGCACAGGCAGAGGCGATCGGCAAGGAATACCTTCGTTCCAGCCGGTATTTATTTCTGAAAAAGCACTTCCGGTTCCTTCGTTTCCTGAAGCCGCTTTTTAATTAACAATCCTTCTCACCCATCGGGAAAATGCCTAATTTTGCGCACTTCCAAAGTAAGTTCCCGTGTCAGAACTGTTGAAGCAATTAAATGAACCTCAGCGTGAGGCCGTTATCTGTACTGACGGCCCGGTAATGGTCATTGCAGGTGCAGGATCGGGCAAGACCCGGGTGCTTACCTACCGGGTAGCGTACCTCCTGGAGAAAGGGGTCGATCCATTCCATATCCTGGCCCTCACCTTCACGAATAAAGCGGCACGGGAAATGAAGGAACGCATCATCCAGCTGGTCGGCGGAACTGATTCACACAACGTCTGGATGGGGACCTTCCACTCCATTTTCGCGCGGGTCCTGAGGATCGAAGGACATTTGCTGGGTTATCCTCCAAACTATACGATTTACGACACGGATGATTCCAAACGCGTCCTGAAAAACCTGATCAAAGAGAACAACCTGGACGAAAAGGTCTATCAGCCGGGGTATGTCCTGAACAGGATATCCGCCGCCAAAACCTCTCTCCTTTCGGCCCAGGAATACATCGTCAGCCCCGAACTGCAGGAATACGACAGCGCCGCCGGGAAACCCTATACCGGCCAGCTATATTCCCAGTACCATGCGCGGCTCAAAAGGGCATCGGCCATGGATTTCGACGACCTCCTGTTCAACATGAACATCCTGCTGCGCGATTACCCGGATGTATTGTTGAAATACCAGAAGAAGTTCCATTATATCCTGGTCGACGAGTACCAGGATACAAACTACGCTCAATACCTGATCGTTAAAAAACTAGCCGCAAACAACGAGAACATATGCGTTGTAGGAGATGATGCACAGAGCATTTACGCCTTCCGCGGTGCAAACATCCAGAATATACTCAACTTCCGTAACGATTACCCGGATCTCAAAGTTTACAAGCTGGAACAGAACTACCGGTCCACAAAAATGATCGTCGCTGCCGCCAACAGCGTGATCGCGAATAACAAGCAGCAGATATTCAAAGAGATCTGGACCGCTAACGAAGAGGGGAACAAGATCCGGCTGATCCGGGCCACATCGGATACGGAGGAGGGCAACCTGGTTGCCCAATCGGTGTTCGAGAACAGGATGAACGAACATCTGTCCAATGACTCTTTCGCTGTCCTGTACCGGACCAATGCCCAGTCCCGGTCGCTGGAAGAAGCGTTCCGCAAACTGAACATCCCGTGCCGGATCTATGGCGGCATATCCTTCTACCAGCGCAAGGAGATCAAGGACCTGCTCGCTTATTTCCGGCTCTCCATCAACCTCAGGGACGAGGATGCGCTCCTCCGCGTGATCAACTACCCGGCACGCGGGATCGGGAAGACGACGATCGAAAAACTGATCGCGACGGCAGACGAACACAAGGCGGGAATCGTGGAGATGATGGATCAGCCCGACCGTTACCCGGTCGACCTTCCCGCCGGGGCAAAACATAAGGTCAATGAGTTCATCACCATGATCCGGAGTTTCTCGGCTTTGATGAAGACGCGCCCGGCATTTGACGCGGCCAAGCATATCGCCACATCATCCGGGCTCCTGAAAGAGCTTTACGAGGATAAAACCCCGGAAGGAGTCAGCCGTTTTGAAAATATTGAAGAGCTTCTGAATGCCATTAAGGAATTTGGCGAAACCGGCCGCCCGCCCGACCTGAACACCGGTGAGATCGATCCATCCCAGCGTACGCTGGACGAATTCATGCAGGACATTGCGCTGGTCACCGACGCCGATTGTTCGGAGGACG
>DAIRDK010000316.1:0-2569 GCA_036796175.1 Bacteroidales bacterium
CATAAGCGTGGCGTCTCCGCCATCGTCCACGATCAGGTTCGGCCCTTTGCCTCCGGGGAAACCGAGTGCCATCCGGGTGCACCACCAGTACTCGTCCAGGCTTTCGCCTTTCCATGCATAGACCGGGATCCCGCGTGCAGCAATGGCCGCAGCAGCATGATCCTGTGTGGAAAAGATATTGCAGCTGGCCCACCGGACCTCCGCCCCCAAATGGATCAGGGTTTCAATCAATACGGCAGTCTGGATAGTCATGTGCAGAGAGCCCGTGATCCGTGCCCCGGCTAATGGTTTCTCCGCGCCGAATTTGCTCCTGAGGGCCATCAGCCCCGGCATTTCCTTTTCCGCCATCTCGATCTCTTTCCTCCCCCAATCCGCAAGGGACAGGTCCGCTACCTTAAAGTTGAGATGCCCTTGCATGGCCGCTTTTTCCATTCGTTTCTGTCTTGATTTGAAGGTGCAAAAGTAACGAAAACGGAGCAATTGCCAAAATGAAAAGTCGTACTTTTGCATCCCGCTGAATGAATAACCTGGCTTCATGCCATTTATCCTTAAAACGAAAATCAATTCGGATGCAGCCCTCGGGATCTGGCAGATCACCGAAACGGAAGAACTGTTGCAATCGCTGATCCGGATCTCCGAAGAAGATGCGATCCGGCTGCAGGATATCCGCCATCCCCTCCGCCGTCGGCAATGGCTGGCCTGCAGGATCATGATCTGCGACCTGACTTCCGATCCCCGCGTACAGGTCCATTATACGGCAGAAGGCAAACCGGTATTGGCTTCCGGTTCCCACCAGATTTCGTTATCCCATTCCGGGGAATTTGCAGCCGTCCTGGCATCATCAGAAAGCCCCGTTGGGATCGACATCGAGTTGCTCCGCGACCGGATCACGCGGGTGGCCGACCGGTTCATGACGCCGGAGGAGTTGGGCCGTACCGCAGATCCCGGCTGGCCAGAGAAACTTTACATCCACTGGTGCGCCAAAGAAGCCGTGTATAAATTATACGGAGGACAGATCCTGGACATGCAACAGGAGATCGTGCTCGAACCCTTTGATTATCTTTGCACTGAATCAGGGAAAGTCAAGGCGGTGGTCAGCCATGGCCAGCGCAGGCTTACGCATGAGCTGACCTGGTTCAGGACAACCGGCTGGATGATGGCTTACACCTTCGGTCCGGGCGAAACAAAATGAAGAAAGATATTCGGAATATCATCCGGGAACGGGTCCTCCTCCTCGACGGGGCCATGGGCACCATGATTCAGAGATATAAACTGGATGAAATGGAATTCAGGGGGGAGGAATTCAGTAACTCCACGAACAACCTGAAGGGTTGCAACGACCTGTTGGTGATCACTCAACCCCGGATCATCCGCGAGATTCATGAACAATACCTCGAAGCCGGGGCCGACATCATTGAAACCAATACGTTCAATGCCAACCGGATCTCGATGGCCGATTACGGCCTTGAGCATGAGGCTTACAGAATGAACCGCGACGGTGCCCGCATCGCACGGAAAGCGGCCGACCGCTTCTCCACCAAAGAAAAACCACGGTTCGTCGCCGGTTCCATGGGTCCCACCAACCGCACCGCTTCCCTCTCTCCGGATGTCCGGGATCCGGGATTCCGGGCCGTTACCTTCGATGATCTTTACAGCGCCTATAAAGAACAGGCCTCGGGTTTGCTCGATGGCGGTGCCGATCTGCTGCTCGTGGAAACCATTTTTGACACCCTGAATGCCAAAGCGGCACTGGTCGCCATATTCGATCTGCTGGAAGAACGAAGACAGGATGTCCCGGTCATGGCTTCCCTGACCATCGTCGACAACAGCGGGCGTAACCTCAGCGGACAAACGGTGGAGGCATTTCTGAATTCCATCTCCCATTTCAACCTGTTTGCCATCGGCCTGAACTGCTCCCTGGGACCAAAAGAACTCAGGCCGTTTATCCATTCATTAGCTGAAAAAGCACCCTTCCCGGTAATCGCATACCCCAACGCGGGCCTGCCGAACCAGTTTGGCGGATACGATGAGACTCCCGATTCCATGGCCGCCTGCCTGGAAGGATTTCTCCGAGAACACTTGCTGAATATGGCGGGAGGCTGCTGCGGAACGACCCCGGATCATATCGCACGGTTCTCGAAACTGACCATGGCAGCCGTTCCCCGGACTGTTCCGCCGCCAGCCCACGGACTCAGGTTAAGCGGCTTGGAACCGTTGACCGTGTTCAAGGGAAGTAATTTTATCAACATCGGGGAACGAACCAACGTGAGCGGATCCAAGAAATTCGCCAGGCTGATCCGGGAAGACCGTTATGAGGAGGCGCTTTCGGTCGCGCGCCAGCAAGTGGACAGCGGGGCCCAGATCCTGGATATCTCCATGGATGATGCCATGCTGGATGCTGAACGGGCCATGGTCCGGTTCCTGAACATGCTGGCATCCGATCCTGACATTGCAAAAGTTCCCCTGATGATCGATTCCTCCAGGTGGGAAGTCATCGTAGCCGGGTTGAAATGCATCCAGGGCAAACCCATCGTCAATTCGATCAGCCTGAAAGAAGGGGAAGAGACGT
>DAIRDK010000317.1:0-2567 GCA_036796175.1 Bacteroidales bacterium
TGTACGATGTGATCAGGTTCCACTTCACCGGCCGGATGTCGCATTCAACAGGCAATGACTGCCTGGTCATGAGCCTTGTGGAAGGAACCTCGATCCTGGTCAGAACAGGCATTCGTGAGCAGCGGTTCAATTATGCCGAGACATTCGTGATCCCTGCTGCTGCCGGAACATTTGAAATGATCCATGAAGGCCCTGGGGAGGCCATGGTGGTCGCCGCCTTCATGAAACCCGTTAACCCACGGTAACGAGTGTGCCGACCTTTTGTCCGGTGGCCAGTTTCCTCAGGTTTCCCCCGGTATTCATATTGAACACAATGATGGGGAGGTTGTTCTCGCGGCACAGCGTGAAGGCCGTCAGATCCATGATCTTCAGCCCGTTCTCGTAAGCTTCATCAAAGGTCAGGGTCTCGTATTTTTTGGCTGACGGATCTTTTTCGGGATCAGCGGTGTAAACTCCGTCGACCCGGGTTCCTTTCAGCAGTACGTTAGCCCCGATCTCCACCGCCCGCAAAGCGGCTGCCGTATCGGTCGTGAAGAAGGGATTCCCTGTGCCCCCGGCGAGAATGACGACATAACCCGTTTCTAAAAGTTCATGCACCTTGTGCCGGTTGATGGTTTCGCAAATGGGGTCGATGGCCCTGGCGGAGAGCACTTTGGCCGCTACACCGGCTTTCTCCAACGCATCCTGCAGGGCCAGGCTGTTGATCACCGTAGCCAGCATGCCCATGTAATCGCCCCGGACGCGGTCGAAGCCATCCTCGCTTCCCTCCACTCCCCGGAAAATGTTGCCTCCTCCGATGACGATGCCCACCTGTACTTCTTCTTCGACCAACGTGCGGATCTCTTCCGCATAACCGGCCAGCACCTTCGGATCGATGCCGTACTCCTGCGATCCCATCAGGGACTCGCCGCTGAGTTTTAACAGGACTCTTCTGAACTTCATGCTTGTAGGTTTTACGAGCGGGTCGCCGACCCGCACTTTCGTTATTCCCCTGCCCCGTGGCAGTTCTTGTACTTCTTGCCGCTGCCGCACGGGCAGGGGTCGTTGCGGCCGACTTTCTTTTCCACTTTCACCGGCTGCGGACGTGTTTTTTCCTGGGTGTTTGCGTTGGCCTGCGACAGCAGGTCGTTCCTCCCTTCCTTGTATCTGCCGCGTTCCATGCGCCGCGGGGCCTGTGCCTCCTGAACATTCTCAGCCTGCATGGGTACATCGCAGCGGAGCAGGAACGTGATGATCTCCTTGTTGGTCTTCTGGACCATCGTCTTGAACAGCTCGAATGATTCGAACTTGTAGATGAGCAGCGGATCCTTTTGTTCGTAAGCCGCATTCTGTACCGATTGCCTCAGTTCGTCCATCTCGCGGAGGTGCTCTTTCCAGGCATTGTCGATCATCCCGAGGACGACTCCTTTTTCGATGGACAGAACCACCTCCTTCCCCTTATCTTCGTATGCCCTGCGCAGGTTTGCGACCACCGTAATGTTTTTCAGGCCGTCGGTGACCGGGATGGCGATATTCTCATACCGGCTGCTCTCCGTTTCGAAGATGCTCCGGATGACCGGGAACACCTTCGCTCCGATGGTTTCATTCTTGGCACGGTATCGCTTATAGGTGTGCTCATAGACCTTGGTGGCCAGCTCTTCGGCGCCAACCCGGCCGAACTCCGTTTCGCTGAGCGGAGAGTCGATGGCAAACTCCCGGAGCAGCTCCAGCTTGAAGCTTTCAAAGTCGCGGCTGTCATGATACTCCATTGCAGTCAGCTCACATACGTCGTAGATCATATTGGAGATATCCACGGCCAGCCGGTCGCCGAACAATGCATGGTGACGTTTCTTATAGATGGCTTCACGCTGGATGTTCATGACATCGTCGTAATCGAGCAACCGTTTCCGGATCCCGAAGTTGTTCTCCTCAACTTTTTTCTGCGCCCGTTCGATGGACTTGGTGATCATGCTGTGCTGGATCACTTCACCCTCTTTCAGCCCGAGGCTGTCCATGATCCTTGCGATGCGCTCGGAGCCGAACATGCGCATCAGGTCATCTTCCAGCGACACGAAGAACTGGGAGCTGCCCGGATCGCCCTGGCGTCCTGAACGGCCGCGGAGCTGGCGGTCCACGCGGCGGGATTCGTGCCGTTCGGTACCGATGATGGCCAGGCCGCCGGCGTCCTTCACGCCGGGACCCAGCTTGATATCCGTACCACGGCCAGCCATGTTGGTAGCGATGGTCACAGTGCCTGGTTTCCCCGCTTCCGCGACAATATCGGCCTCCTTCGCATGAAGTTTGGCATTGAGTACCTGGTGTGGGATGTTCACGCGCTTGAGCATCCGGCTCAACAACTCGGAGGTTTCCACGGATGTAGTACCGACCAGCACCGGGCGACCGATGTCGATCAGGTGCTCGATCTCGGAGATCACCGCATTGAACTTCTCGCGTTTGGTTTTGTACACCAGATCCTGGCGGTCGTCGCGGATCACGGGCCGGTTGGTGGGAATCACCACCACGTCCAGTTTATAGATATCCCAGAACTCCCCGGCTTCCGTTTCTGCAGTGCCGGTCATACCCGCCAG
>DAIRDK010000318.1:0-2563 GCA_036796175.1 Bacteroidales bacterium
TTCAGAATACGCTGAAAGCGGCGAAGAAGGAGATTGTTTATTAAGAGTGACAGAGTGACAGAGTAACAGAGTGACAGGGTGGGCACTGAGGATGAACTATTGAAAGAGGGAAGGCTTCTGCCTGTGATGGAGGAGTTTTACTCCCTGCAAGGAGAGGGATTCCACACAGGCAAGCCTGCCTGGTTCATCCGGATCGGTGGGTGTGATGTGGGTTGCCGGTGGTGCGACGTGAAGGAATCCTGGAATGCATCGCAGTTTCCCCCCATACCTGCCGACGAGGTGATCGCCCGTGCAACGGAATGTCCTGCCGGTTCGGTCGTGGTCACAGGCGGAGAACCGATGCTCTACAACCTGGATTACCTGTGCCGCGGACTAAAATCACACGGCCTGTCCACCTACCTAGAGACGTCGGGGTCACAGGAACTGAGCGGGATCTGGGACTGGGTCTGCGTGTCCCCGAAAAAGGACAGTCCCCCCCTTGAGGAAGTTCTCATCAAGGCGGATGAACTGAAGGTGATCATCCATGACGAAACCGATTTTTCCTGGGCCGAAGAGCAATCCTCAAAAGTAAATCCTGCCTGTATCCTGTTCCTTCAGCCCGAATGGAGCGTGGCGACCAGGATGATGCCACGGATCGTGGATTACATCAAGTCGCATCCGAAGTGGAGGATTTCGCTCCAGAGCCATAAGTACATGCATATTCCCTAATCACGAACCATGAAGCGGTTGATCCTGTTCACCCTGTTGCTTGTATTGTCCCCGGCCGTCCGGTCACAGGACCCCTATAACCTGAGGACGAGCGATAAAAAGGCGCAAAAATATTTTTTTGATGCCGTTGATCAATACAATGCGGGCAGGTATAGCGAAGCCTTATCGATGCTGGAGAAATCGCTGCGGTCAGATCCCGGGTTCATTGAGGCCTGGATCCTGGAGGGCGATATCCGGGCGGAACAGGGAAAACCGGAGGAGGCCCTGGACGCTTACAGGAAAGGACTCTCCATTGACCCGGATTATGCCCCCAGGCTCTGGTCGATCACCGGGAACCTCTTGCTTGCCATGGGAAAATATGCCGATGCGCAATCCTGTTACATGAAATACCTTTCATTTGAACGGATCCCCGACAAGGCCAGGCATATCACCGCACAGGCGCTGAAGAACTGCGAGTTCGGGATCGGGTCGATGGCCCATCCCGTGCCGTTTCACCCCGTGAACATGGGTGACAGCATCAACACCCGGTACAGCGAGTATGTGAATACGATCACTACCGATAACAGCATGCTCTTTTTTACCCGGAACATCCCCAGTACGGAGATGAATTCCGGGTTCCAGGAGGAGTTTTTTTATTCACGCAGGAAAGATACCGCCTGGGCGACCGCCGTGAACCTTGGCCCGCCGATCAACACAGGAGGCAATGAAGGAGGTCTGTTCATTTCTCCTGACGGACGATTCCTGTTCTTTGCCGCCTGCGACCGGTCGGACGGCATGGGAAGCTGCGACCTCTACTGGTCCAGACGGGAGGGGGATCATTGGGGTGTGCCGCAGAACCTGGGCCCTGTCGTGAATTCCGGGACCTGGGACTCACAGCCCTCGTTCTCCAGCGATGGGAAAACCCTCTATTTTGCCAGCAAACGCCAGGGAGGGCTGGGCAGTTCCGATATCTGGAAAAGCACACTGCTGGACGATTACAACTGGTCGGAACCGGTAAATCTCGGGGATTCAGTCAATACGCCGAAGGAAGAGATGGCTCCCTTCATCCATCCCGACGACCAGACCCTGTACTTTTCATCCAGGGGACATGTTGGGATGGGAGGTTATGATCTTTATTATGTCAAGAAAGATGTCTTGGGCAACTGGAAGACCCCGGTGAACATGGGTTATCCGATCAATACGAACGCGGATGAGATCACGTTGCTGGTCAACTCCACGGGCGACGTGGCCTACATCTCTTCCGACAAGTTCGGAGGCTATGGCCGACAGGATATCTATTCGTTCGACCTGTACCGGGAGGCCCAGCCGCAGCGGGTGACCTATTTCCAGGGAATCGTTTACGACAAGGAGACCAAACAGAGGCTGCAGGCGGCTTTTGAGCTGACCGACCTGGGAACGGGCAATACGGTAGTCCGGTCGGAGAGTGATCCGTTGAACGGCGGGTTCCTGCTGGTCCTTCCCATGAACAGGGAATATGCACTCACGGTGTCCCGGGAAGGTTACCTGTTCTATTCAGACCATTTTTCCCTGGCCGGGGATCATGCATCGTACGATCCGATCCGGAAAGAGATTCCGCTTCAACCTGTGAAAGTGGGTGAAACGGTGATCCTGAAGAACATCTTTTTCGATACAGACAAGTATGACCTCAAACCTGAATCGAAGACTGAACTGGAGCGGTTGACCGATCTTCTGACTAAAAATCCGAAACTTTCGATCGAGATCAGCGGGCACACCGATAATGTAGGAACTGCCGTGTATAACCAGAAACTCTCCGAGAACCGTGCCCGCGCAGTCTACGATTACCTGATCGCCCATGGCGTCGCAGCCTCCCGGCTGAGCTATGCGGGTTACGGGC
>DAIRDK010000319.1:0-2521 GCA_036796175.1 Bacteroidales bacterium
CACGCCGTTGATGTAATCCGACGGAAGCAGGTCGGGCGTGGTGGTCCAGTCAAGCGCGCAATGGCGGATCGTGAAATGAAACTGCACCTGGTCCTCCGTGAGGTCGTCGAACGAAAGCACCAGCCGTTCCGTCGAATTCAGCCGGATGATGGGCGCCGACATCTCGAAACCCTCCTTGTACAGCTGCACGGTGTGGATGGACGGACGATAAACATGGTCGATGTTCGGGATCTCTTCCTGGGCGCCGCACAGGAAAGGCATGAGGAGCAAGCTGACGAGAATAAGGATCTGCGGCCGGTTATGCATGGGACTGCCTCCTGAATTCCGAGCAGACGATGGCCGTTGCAACGGCCGCATTCAGCGACTCGGCGTGAATTGCATCCGCCCCATGTGACGGGAATGAGGGGATGGTCAGTTTATCCGTGATCATTGTTTCCACTTCGGCTGAGATCCCGCGCGACTCGCTGCCGATGACGATAAAGGCCTCCGGGGCGAGTTGCTCCTGGTAAATGTTTTTCCCTTCAAGAAATGTGCCATACACCTTTGCCGGCACGAAATCCTCCGAGAGGTAATCCTTCAACGGGGCATAATGAACGGCCACCCTGCAGAACGATCCCATGGTCGCCTGGATCACTTTCGGGTTGTAGAGCTCCACCGTATCCGGCGAGCAGATCACCAGCCGGATGCCGAACCAGTCGGCAATGCGAATGATCGTGCCCAGGTTGCCCGGGTCGCGGATCTCATCAAGGATCAGCGTAAGCGAGCCGCTGTCCGGCGCCGGGATCTTCTCCTCTTCCCGCATGCCCAATACGGCCAGCGCAGGACTGGGGCTGGAGAGTGCGGTGATCCGTTCCATCTCCTCAACAGTGACGGAATCAACGGGGATGCTGCGCTGCTCAAGGAAAGAACCATGTGCATGGATCCAATCATGCAGACCGTACACGGCAACGACAGGAAAAGGGCCCGCAGCTGCTTCGAGGACCAGCCTGGAGCCTTCGGCAATGAACTGCCGGTGCGATTCCCTCGCCTTCTTCTGGTGCAGCGACCGGATGTATTTAACCTGGTTTTTCGAGATCATAAAAAAATCCCGGGAGCATGGTTCCCGGGATAAAGGTAATGAAAATGGGATTCGCAATTATTCAGCGAACACCTCAAAGGTGATCTCGGCGGAGACATCCTTGTGCAGGTTGATCTTGGCCTTGTAGGTTCCCAGTTCCTTGATGTGTTCGTTATCGACGATGATCTTCTTGCGGTCGATGTCGAAGTTGAACTGTTCCTTGAGCGCCTGCGACACCTGGATGGCGTTCACGGAGCCGAAAATGCGGCCGGATTCGGCGGCCTTGGCCCCGATCCTCACGGTGATGTCCTTCAGCGCCTTGGCCAGGTCTCCGGCTTCGGCGAAGATCTTTTCCGCCTTGTGCGCGCGCTGCTTCATCGTTTCGGCGTGCACCTTGATGTTCGTGGCCGTAGCCGGAATGGCCAGTCCCTGGGGGATCAAGTAATTCCGGGCGTAGCCGGCTTTCACGTTGACTTTTTCGTTGGCGTAGCCCAGTTTGGCTACATCTTGTTTCAAAATGATTTCCATCGTTCGCTCCCCTCCTTACTTTAATAAGTCCGCTACATAGGGCATCAGGGCGAGATGCCGTGCCCGCTTGATTGCCTGCGCCACTTTCCGCTGGTACTTGGTGGAAGTACCGGTGATCCTGCGCGGGAGGATCTTGCCCTGTTCGTTCACGAACTTGAGGAGGAAGTCGGCGTCCTTGTAATCGATGTACTTGATCCCGCTCTTCTTGAAGCGGCAGTATTTTTTTCGTTTGGTGTCGACCGCGATCGGGGTCAGATATTTGATTTCACCTGCTTGCTGTGCACTCATTGTTTCTCTTTCTTTTTAACGGTTAAACAGTTACTGTGCCTTCTCGGCTTTCGCCTTGTTGCGTTTCTTCTCGTTGTACGCGATGGAGTACTTGTCGAGGCACACGGTGAGGAAGCGGAGGATCCGCTCGTCACGTTTGAATGTCACCTCCCATTCCCGGATGATCGTCGGGTCGGCCTTAAATTCAATCAGGTGGTAGAACCCGGTGCTCTTTTTCGTGATGGGATAAGCAAGCTTTTTGAGTCCCCAGGAGTCCTCAAAGATGATCTCGGCATCTTTCGCTTTGAGAAACTTCTGGTACTTTTCTACCGTTTCCTTCATCTGTTCATCAGACAAAACGGGAGTCATAATGAAAACGGTTTCATACTGTTTCAACATTTCTCTGGTGTTTTTAAGGTTTAATGGTTAAAAAAATGGAGTGCAAAGGTACGGAAAAGAATTGATATTCCAAACATTAAGAATACTATCTTTGGCCATTCAGAACTGCAACCATCCCGGGATGGATTCGAGAAAATTCTCAAGAAGCATATTTATCCTCCTCACCATCATTGTTTTAGGAGTTTTCTTCTGGCTCCGGTCACCTGGGAGCGGACAGGGCTGGCACTCCGTGATCGGCAGCGACGGCCGGGGCTATTATGCTTACCTCCC
>DAIRDK010000320.1:0-2502 GCA_036796175.1 Bacteroidales bacterium
TCCGGTAGTAAAATAAAAAAGTAAAAACCGGTCAACACTATTCAGGGATGGTCACGTTGATCCCAGTGCCTATTGCCTAATGCCTAATGCCCAAAATCCCTACTCCACAACCGGCTTGCAGTCGAACGGCACGCCGATCTTTTCGCCTTCGGCCTTTAAGTCGTCCACGATGGGTTTGATCAGCGGAACGCCGTGTTCGAAATTGAACTTGGTGTATTCGAACTCCTTCTCGCCTGCCACGAGGATCTCATCGCGGCCAACGGCCAGCGGGGATTGTTTCAGGAGTTCGATCATTTCGTCCACAGATTTTTTAAAGTCGATGAGCGGGCGGAATGCCTCAATGTTGATGCACAGGAAGAAGTGCGCCACGCCGGTCGGAGTCGGTCTTCCCGGTCCGCCAACCTGGGTCAGGAACGATCCTCCGGAGAGCAGTGAACAGAGCACTTCCACCATGAGTGCAAGGCCATAGCCTTTATAGCCTGCGGTGATCTCCATGCCGCCTAGCGGGAGCAGGGCACCGTGGCCGCCGGGCTTGATCTTCGTGGGATCGTTGGTCACGTTCCCGTCTTCATCAATCCCCCAGCCGATGGGGATCTTCTCATGTTTCTTATCATAGATCTGGATCTTCCCGTATGCAACCGCACTGGTCGCCATATCGAGAAGGTAGGGATATTTCTTGTCCGACGGAGCAGCGATGGCAATGGGGTTCGTCCCGAGGATGGCGGTCCTTCCGTAGGTTGGCGCCACCAGCGGTTGAGAGTTGGTCATCGAGATGCCGATCATGCCTTCATCCATGGCCATCATGGAGTAATACCCAGCTATGCCGTAATGGTTGCTGTTGCGTACCGTGACCGCGGCAATGCCGCCTGTTTTGGCCTTTTCGATACACATCTTCATCGCCTTGTGCGAAACCACCTGTCCGAGGCCGTTGCCACCGTCGATGAGCGCAGTATTGGGTGTTTCGGTGATGATCGTGTAAGGGGTGAGCGGATCCATGAATCCCTTCTGGATCCGGCTGCCGTAATAGGAAGCGAGTCGCTGCATCCCGTGCGATTCGACGCCCCGGGTATCGGCACAAAGCAGGACGCCACCCACGATCCGTGCATCCTCTGCAGGAACACCAAGTTTGGTCATATAGCGGATGATGAAGTCCATCAGGTCCGCGCGGCTGAATCTTAATACTGTTTCCATGGTTAACGGCTTATTTGTTGATCACATAATTTTCCACCACCCACCTGGCGAAGGGGAAACTGCTGGTAAAGGCGGGTGATACGGCATTGAGCACATGGATGGTGCTGCTGTCTCCCTCCACCACGAAGTCCTGCACCAGTTCAAGTGTGCTTGTATTCAGGAGCTGCGCCCTGATGCCCGGCTTACTCCATTCCGTGAAGCCCGATCTGTCGATGGAATGCACCAGCTTCGTCGCTTGTTCGACAAACCAGGATTTGTTGTATTTCCGCATCTCCTCGAAAGCCAGGTTCCGGAAGCCGAAGGCATTGGTGAGGAAGAGACGCGCTTCCCATCCCAGGATATTTCCCAGTTCATCCAGCCGGAAGTTGTCCATCCCCTTGTAATTCTCGCGCCAGAAAGCGGGGATCGAAGTTGGGCCGATCTTGATCGTGCCGTCCACGGTAATGGTGTAGTGCACGCCCAGGAAGGGATTCTTCAGGTTGGGCACCGGGTAGATGTTGGTCCGTATCGGCTTGTCTTTCTTTGTATATTTCAGGTAGATCCCCTTGAACGGGATGATGGTGTAATGCTTTGAGAATCCATAGGCTTTGGCGATCTTGTCGGCATAGAGTCCCGCGGCATTGATGATCTTGCCTGCTGAGATCGCTTTCCCCGTCGTAGTCAGGATGGTGTTCCCGTCAAGCCGTTCCTGGTATCCTTCCCCGAAATAGAATCGCACTCCTTTTCCCAGCAGCTCGTCCCGCACCGCCATGTTCACCTGGGTCGGGTCAACGGTTGCCGTATTGGGCGAATAAAGGGCATACTGGAATGTCTTCGCGTTGGGATCGATCTCTTTCAGCTCGGCTTCGGTGATGATCTTCACGTCCACCCCGTTCTTTTTCCCGCGCCGTTCCAGCTCGTAAAGCGGCTCGAGCTCGGATTCGTCTTTGGCCACGACCACCTTCCGGCACTCATTGATTTTGAGGTTGTGCGTTTTGCAATACTCCTTCAGCGCCTGGTTTCCTTCGCGGGTGAATTTCGCTTTCAGGGAATCTGCGGAATAGTAACAGCCTGCATGCAGGACCCCGCTGTTCCTGCCGCTGCTGTGATACGCCACATCCGGTTCTTTTTCCAGGACGGTGATATCCGCCTGCGGGAACCGGTTTCGTAATTCACGGGTAATGGCGAGGCCGATGATCCCGGCCCCGATGATCAGGTAATCTGTCTTCTGGTTCATATGTGCATGTTACATATTTGCAATGATCTCGCTGCCGAATTCCGAACACTTCAGCTTGGTCGCGCCTTCCATGAGCCGTTCGAAATCATAGGTCA
>DAIRDK010000321.1:0-2495 GCA_036796175.1 Bacteroidales bacterium
AAACAAAGCATAATCTCTGTATTTTTCATCTTTAGTATGAACATATAGCCGTTCCAAAACATCAGTAAAGGTTAATCCGTGAGAAACACCACCATTAAAAGATGTACCGGAATTAAATGGACTTGATGCGTTTATGGGATAATTTTGCATTACATTATCCACTGCGTGTTCTATTGCTTTATAAACCTTTTCATCTTTGGTGTATTCATAATATGCCAACAAACCTCTGTACAGGGTGGCTTTTGACCATAATTCGCCATTCTCAGAATTGAATTTATAGCGAAGTTCGTTGTCGTAAATTCCAATATATCCATCTTCATCTTGTGTGGCTAAAATGGATTCAACATACTTTTTTACCTTTTCAATCCCCTTAGTATCATCTAATAAACAAACATTTCGCAAATAGCCGTCCCACCAGTTGGATTGGGTTTCGCTGTTCCACCATTGGTATTGCTCGTCGCCTTCGGCATCGCCTTCTTTTAAGTTTCCTAGATCTTTTACTTTGGAATGTTTTTGCAAGCGACCGGTACTGTAAATTGGGTCATTAATTAATTCAGGAACAATTTGGTCCAGATTACCAACAAACCCATCAATGTCTTTTTGCATTTGTTCTTTCAACCAACCTGATGGTTTTACACTTCCAAAAGGTAAAGAAGTTAATTGTTCAAGTTTTTTTTGTGCATTCAAGCCCAAAAAATTAATTACCAACAACATGGTTAAAAGTATTCTCATTCTTAGAGTTTAGTTGTTTTAAGGTTTCTGCCAACGATTGAGTAACTCTTATATCAGTGATATAAACCGATGCCGGGTTGGTACCCGAATGTTTGCTTGTTCAGGAGCACATCCAAATATAACGAATAAATAGATACACAGGCGATCGGGAAAAAAATCGCCATCCGGTATCAGGCATGAGGCAAAAGGCAATAGGCATCGGGAATTCGGTGTTCTGCCGCTTCGTAATTCGTAATTCGAAATTTAATCCGTCTTTCGTTATCCGTCTTTCGTAATTGATTGTGGAACCCCCCGGGGTTCATTAAAAATTGGGGGATCCCTTGCAGCTACCGGAATGGAACCGCTCCGCGGTTCATACATGCACGGACCACCTAATCCCCACCCACACATCAAACCTCCGGCACCCGGGATTCAGCATCCAGCATCCGGCATCCGGCATCCGCTCCCTGCCCCCTGCCCCCTGCCCCCTGCCCCTACATCCCCAACCCTCCGTCAATCGGTATATCCGCCCCGGTGATATAGGCCGCCTGGTCCGATGCCAGGAACGCCGCCAGGTACCCGTACTCCTCCGGTTTGCCGAACCGCCGCATGGGGATGTCCCCGGCCAGGATCGTTTTGTACTCTTCCAGGGAAACATTCCTCAGCGCTGCCTGCCCGGCATACAGTTCGCTGATCCGCTCTGTGTCGAACATCCCGGTGAGGATGTTGTTCACGGTGATCCCGTACGGAGCCACGTCAAACGACAGGTTCTTGGCCCAGGCAGCCGTGGCCGGGCGGATACTATTGGACAGGGCGAGGTGGGGGATGGGTTTCCGGATGCTCATGGAAGAGACGTTGATGATCCGCCCGAATCCCTTCTTCTTCATGCCCGGCAACGCCTGGGAAGTGATGAAGACGACCGTCTGGAAGAGGGTTTCAAAGGCTGTTTGATAATCCCCTGTATCTTTTTCTGAAATGCCCCCGCCCGCCGGTCCCTGGGTATTGTTCACCAGGATATCGGTTTCATGATCCTTGAAATAGGCGGAAACAATATGCCTCAACGCTTCAAGATCACTGAAGTCAACTTCCAGGTAGCGGTGCTTTTGTCCGTTAGGTATCGGCAGATCGGCGAGAGCAGCCTTTAGCTTCGCTTCATTTCGTGCCAGTAGAGTTACCTGCGCGCCACTGGCGGCCAGTTGCATGGCGATCGCTTTGCCCAGCCCGCGGGTGCTGGCCGATACCAGGGCGCTTCTGTGATTCAGGTTTATATGCATAAAAAGTTATTTACAGTTCAACGTAAAGAAAATTGCAAAAATATACTTAAATTTGTTCGATGTTTGAGATATGAGAAGGATTATCTGTCTCATTTTTTTCCTTCCGGCAATCCAGGTGGCAGGACAATGGATCCCTACGAGTATTTATTACGGGGACCAGCCATACTCGTTGACCTCTTCCGGACAAACTATTTATCTCTCGGGCAATCTGGGCGTTTCCATGTATAGTGCTTCGACCTGCAAATGGCGAATTGCATCGCCGAATGACATGCAGGGACAATATCCATTGGTCACTGGGAATGATCACAGCATGATGTGTATTTCTGAAGGCCGTTGTCTGGTCTCCCGGGATACCGGATTGACCTGGACTGAATACCCGTTCCCATCCACCCCTTACCGGTTTGGATTTCTGGATGAAATCATGGTTGTTATTGACTTCTCCGGAAAAATGTATTATTCAGATGATTATGGTGCGAATTGGAGACTTGTTACAAATGATCTCCCGGATTC
>DAIRDK010000322.1:0-2458 GCA_036796175.1 Bacteroidales bacterium
CTGGTGTCCTTCATCGCCAGGTACCACTTGTTCAGGTCAATGTAATTCACCTTCCAGTCATCCAGCCTGTGGATCATGTAATCCATGTTGGTCAGCGTCCGGCGTTCAGGATGGTAACGGGCCGGGATGTGCTCCGGGAAGAAGCTGGCTTTGCCGGGTTCGATCACAAAGAGCAGACATAGGCCTCTTCGCTGCAACTCTTCCTGCACCCTCTTCAGCCGGCGGATCTTCTTATCGATGGCGGGTTTGCCGATAAAATAGTTCCCGGTGTATTCATGAATGTAATCCTCTTCGTAAAGAAATCCGTCTTTCCCCGCAATGAATCCCTCCGCATGGATGATCCGGAACAGCGAAAAGTCATACTGGTTATTGATGCGGATGAGTGTCGGCCGGAATCCCAGGTTGTCGTTCACCTGGGCGGAGACCTTGTCCTGGAAAGCGCCGGCAAACCATCGTTTCCAGGTGAAATACTTCACGTCGGGAAATGCGGCTTTCTCAAAGATACCGAACAGCCGGGGTTCTTCAGCCAGGTGGAACCGAGTTTGGGCCCAGGGAAGCAGCAACAATCCAAGAAATGCAGATAAGATCAGGTATTTCAGACCGTTCATTCCGACCATCCGATTGAGATCACAAAGCTAAGGAGAATTGAGGATTTTTTTACCTTTGTCTTTTCCACGGAATCGTGATGAAACGCCGACTGCCCGATATCATCCTGTATCTTTTCCTGTCCCTGTTGCTGTTCACCGGCATCCAGGGAACATTCCGGATTGTCAGGGAGAAGGATCTCCTGGGGGTCGTCACCGTGTCGCAGAAATGCTCTCCTACTTTCGATTCCATTTCGGATGGAACGTTCCAGCAATGCGCTACTCTTTACCTCAACAACCACCTGGGCTTTCGCAAATCGCTGATCCGCATCAACAGCCAGATCACCTTCAGCCTGTTCGGAATCTCCCCGGCTAGTAATGTATTGATCGGCAAGGACAATTACCTGTTTGAAACCGGATACGTCAATGCCTGGCTCGGCAACGACTACACCAACCGCGAACAGATCACCGGGAAAGTCAGGCGGCTGGTGGAATTCCAGCGGATCATGGACACCCATGGAGTGCATTTTATACTCGTGTTCTGCCCGAGTAAGACCCGCTTCATGCCCGAGAACCTGCCTCCCAAATACCGGCGGAAGGGTGTAAATACTAATTATGATACATATATAGATGTATTGAAACATGAGGGGAGGGAGCTTCATTTTATTGATTTCAACAGCTATTTCCGTCTGCTTAAGGATACCTCCACATTCACCCTGTACCCTAAGGGTGGCAGCCACTGGACGAATTTCAGCTCCCGGTATTATGCGCTGGATTCCCTGCTCCGGTACATGGAGCATCTGTCGGGCGAACGCTACCCTGAACTGGTCACACGAAGGATCTACTGGTCCGACTCACTGTTGGTCCCCGACGATGACATCTCCACGTTGTTCAACCTGATCTGGTCCTTCCCTTCCGGGAAGATCACGTATGCCGATTTCGGGATCGACAGTTCCAATACCGTCAAGCCCGACGTGCTGGCGATCGGCGATTCCTATTACTGGCAGATCTTCGGATTCGACAAGATCGGCGGGATCTTCAACATCAGTGATTTCTGGGTGTGGAACGAGGTGTTCTACCCGAAGAGCCGCTACGGGAAAATCAAGGCCGACGATTACATGTTCCTCAAGCAGGATATCCTCAACCACGATTTCGTCATCCTCATGCTGACCGAGATCAACCTCCCGACCCTGCTGAATTTCGATGAAAAGATCTTTGCCCTGTTCGATCCGGACAACCCGGTCGTTAAGGAACTTCAGAAAAAGCGGAATGAGCGGATCGATTTCTTCAAAGCACTGATCCTGAACGACCCGAGATGGTCGGCCCTTGTGAGGGAGAAAGCCAAGATCCGCAAGCTGAGCTTTGATCAGATGCTGCAGAACGATGCGGAGTACATGGTCGATTACGAGATCAACAACCTGAAGAACCAGTAACCGGTCAGAACCGGAAATAGATGAAGGGGCTGAATCCTGCGGAGGTGATGGCTGCCAAGGAAAGAACGAGCAGGATCAGGGTCAGGGCAGCCGTTGCAAACAGGATCCGGTTTGCGGGCTTTTCATAAAAGCGCTCGACCAGGGAGCCGACCTTCCGGATCCCGCCCCAGAATGAGAACAGGACGGCCAGTGCCAGGATAGTCCAGAACTTAGAGGTGAGCAGGATATCGTTCGGCATGGATTCGAATGCAAACATCCTCCGGAGATAGAAGTGCGCAGAATCGAGGCTGTCTGAACGGAAGATCACCCAACCCAGCAGGATCACGAAGAAGGTAATCAGGATGCTCGGCATCTTGCGGATCTTCTTTGATAAGCGCAGGAAGAAAAGCCGGTCGAAGATCAGGAACACGCCCTGGTAAGCCCCCCAGAGAATGAACGTCC
>DAIRDK010000323.1:0-2451 GCA_036796175.1 Bacteroidales bacterium
AGATTGCATGGGGTAACGGTGAACCACCGGCAGGAACTCCCGGGTCACCTCGCCGCCGACCCGCTTTGTGGGCGAATCGGGCTCGGCAAACCCGGGATACTCCTTCTCGAGCCGTGCAAGCTCCTCGAGGAGCATATCGAACTCATAATCGGTGATTACCGGGCGCGACAGCACGTAATAGTTGTAATTGTGCTGCCTGATCTCGGCTGTCAGTTCCCTGATCCGTTGCCTGGCTTCCTCCCGGTTCATTTAAAACATCGAGGAAGATTCCATGTAGTTAATCACAACGTTCATCGGGTTGATCAGCATGACCGGGATCTGTGCGTCATTAAACATCAGTTTTTCATCCCATTCGCTGAGGCTGAATCCGGGTACGTCCACGTTGGGTTGCGTCATGATCATGATGAGATCGGCCTTATTCAGGACTGCATAGGAGAGGACCTGGGAGGCGAATCCGGAGGCTTTGGATGCAGTCGCCACCTCATAGGTGACCTTGTTTTCAGCAAGGATCTCTTCAATCTGCCGGGTGATGATCGCCACGCGGCTGACCAGCGCCGCATCCTTCTCTTTGCTCTTGAAGAGATGGAGCTTTGAATCGAAGAGTTTGGAGATCTTCAGCGCGGTTTGTACTTTCTGGCGGGGCTCAAGATCATTGCTGACGGGGAAGACAATGTTCCTGTAACCTTTTCCGAACGATTTTTTCTGGACTACGATGACCGGGACCGGGGATTCGAGCACCACCCTCAGGGCGTAGCTGCCAAATACATGCTGCAAGCCCTTTTTCCCATGTGTGCCGAGTACGATGATATTGGCCCGGATCTCCCTGGCCACCTCATGAATGGCGGTAAAAATACTTCCTTCCACCAGCACTTTCTCAACGGGGATCCTGAATTTCTTCTTGTACGTTTCCTGCAGTCCGGCAAGTTGTTTGACCACGGAGGAGAGGTCCTGGTCTTCTTTCTTAAGCTTGGATCTGGTCTCCCGGTTGATGACGTGCAGCAGGCAGAGTTTGAACCCCAGTGACCTGGCGATTTCTGCGCCGTGATTGATTGCGTTCTCGCAAACTTCAGAGAAGTCGGTAGGAACGAGAATGATGTTGTTGAATTTTTTTTCCATTGAATGCGGGTTTGCCGGTTATTGTTTATTGAATGAACGAAGAAATTGTTCAATGTAATCCAGGTTCTCCTGTTTTCCGGGTCCACGGGTGTTCCTGGCCGATTGGGTATAATAATTGTGGTTCCGGATGAATTCGGCTTCATACTCCAGCCATTCCACCGGATTGCAGGTCCTGACGCCGAGCAGTTCCCATTCCGCTTTGAGCTGGAACGACCTCATGAAAAAATCGGTCCTCCCGAGGTAATCAAGATCCGCATCACAAAGGATGCGCTCATTGAGCGAAAGAGGGCCGGAGGGTAGTTTGGTCGCCATGATGAGACCGCAGATGGTATCGATGTCTTTGGCACCGTATCCGAAGCCCGGAAGCACGGATCGTGCGAATGCCGCCGAGGCGGTCTCATGATCGTCATACTGTTCGGTCATCCCGATATCATGGAACAGGGCAGCGGTTTCGATCAGCGGGATCTCGTGGTCATCCACCCCTTCGAGGGGTGCAATGCGGATAACCGAATCGTGAACGTCGAGCGTATGGGCCAGGTCGTGATAGTGATAAGCCGGACTGAGATTTCCTTTCAGGTAGCCGATCACAAACTCCTTCGCTCCGGTTAGGTTCATCCGTTGAATTTTCCGTAAAGATAGGAAAAAAGAATTGCGGGTATCAACAGTGTTTCAGAAGCCCGATTGTCCCGGCCGGGTCTGCGGAACGGAAGATGGTGTTCCCGGCAACGAGGATATCCACACCGGAATCCACCAGCTGGCGGGCATTGGAGAGGTCGACGCCGCCGTCCACCTCGATCAGTGCCCCGGATCCGGCTTCCAGGACCATGTTCTTCAACTCCCGGGCTTTGGCATATACCCGGGGGATAAATTGCTGGCCGCCGAATCCCGGGTTGACGGACATCAGGAGGACCATGTCCAGGTCGTTCAGGATGTCCTTCAGCAACTGGACCGGGGTGTGGGGATTGAGTGCGACACCGGCTTTTGCGCCGGTGCTGCGGATCAGGTGGAGCGTGCGGTGCAGGTGGGTGCAGGCTTCATAATGGACAGAGATGATCCCGGCTCCCGCTTTGCTGAACCGTTCGATATAGCGGTCGGGATCGACGATCATCAGGTGAACGTCCATCGGTTTGGCCACCACCTCCCGGATTCGCTCAATTACGGGAAAGCCGTAGGAGATGTTCGGGACAAAGAGGCCGTCCATGATATCGAGGTGGAGCCAGTCCGCTTCGCTTTGGTTAACCATGGCGATCTCCTGTTCGAGCCGGAGGAAATCGGCGGAGAGGAGGGACGGTGCAACCAGGTGGCCCATATTCTATCCCAGGTAGGTTTTCAGGA
>DAIRDK010000324.1:0-2441 GCA_036796175.1 Bacteroidales bacterium
CTCCCGCTAAGCGTCCTACCCGATGCCCCAGAGGGGGTCCCGCCTTTTTTGTGGCACTAAAACTATAACTATATCAAATAATTAGACTTGCGTCACCATAGCTGAAGAAGCGATAGCGTTGCTTTATAGCTTCGCCGTAAGCGTCCTTAATCATGTGAATACCGGCGAAAGAGGATACCAGTGCCATTAGAGTGGAATGTGGAAGATGAAAATTGGTAATCATGGCGCTGACTATTTTAAATTTATATCCAGGTTTAATAAATAAATCAGTATATTGAGATCCAAACATTATCGAACGGTTATCTTTTGCGGCGGATTCGAGGCTTCTAAGAGAGGTACTGCCCACCGCCACGACCCTGTGACCGCTCCTTATTGCCGAATTGATCAGATCTGCAGTTTGTTCTGGAATATCAAAGAATTCTGTTTCCATTTTATGACGTCGTATGTCCATGCCGCGCATTGGCATAAATGTTCCCAGCCCAACGTGGAGTGTGACTTTCCCAATTTTTACTCCACGATCCTCGACTTCCCGAAGGAGTTCATCCGTGAAATGGAGACCTGCAGTAGGGGCCGCGACTGATCCGGGTGTCCTGGAATATATTGTCTGGTATCGTGACTGGTGTTTGGGTTCAGATTCTTCTTTATGTTTGATATAAGGGGGAAGTGGAGTTCGTCCGAAGATTCGGAGGAAATCAAGCAACTCGCCACTGTGACATGGAAACTCGATCAGGGCGCGCCCTGGTCTTATGGCCTGGAAAACGCTGAGATGTGTGTTCTCATCGATGAAGATGTCTGCGCCTGTTCGCAGAGGTTTACTGGTTTTCACGAGACATTCCCGAATAGTCCCTTTTGCGGATACGGCAAACTCGTTCTGAATGGCCGGGTTGAGCACCAGCAGTTCTACTGATCCTCCAGTGGGTTTGTGCCCCTTGATCAGCACAGGAATGACTCCCGTCTCGTTGAGGATCAAGACATCCGTTTCACGAAGGAGATTCGGCAAATCCCTGAAGGAGTAGTGGCTTATTAGGGATTTGTCTCTGTCCACGACCATTAGCCTGGATTCGTCCCGATGGTTTGCAGGCTCCTGAGCTACGAGATCCGCCGGCAATTCATATTCATAGGTAGACAGTCGATATTCGTAGGGGACGTTGTCGGGGTGGGAGGTCTGATCTGGATTCAATTTTTTATCAGCGTGGGTAATGATCATTTGAAGTAATAGAGTGGCCTACAAATTGAGCGCATTGCGCGCAAGATAGACGATCAGCAATCCGAGCATGATCAGCACTGTGCCGAACACTCTTAACACTGCGTCTGGCTGCTGTTGTACCGCTGACATTACTGATTTCATTTTTTCCGGGAAAGCAAAATACGGTAGCCCTTCAACGACCATAACCATTCCCATAACGCACAAAAAAAGTTCCATATATTAAACTCCCGGACTAATAGCGCTAATAGACGAAGCGTCATCCGTCTGGTTTCGGATATTATCCTTAATTATTCTAACAAGCACGACCGCAAATATAGCAAAGTAGATGATTGTCTGAAAAGACTGCAGTATTCCGATCCAGCTCAGAAAAAAGTCCGTTATCACGGGTATAACCATGGCGGCTGCGGTTAACTTGACTGATTCCCCATAAGTCGTAGGTGCTGAAAGGCGTTTGCCAACAATCATTGGAATAAAGGCAAACAGGCACACTTGGGCCGTCTTATTTAGCAAACAGTAAAAGATAAAGAATATCCATGCCATGAACCATATCCTCGATGAATATTCGTTCATGGCGCTCAGCAGTGTTGTGGAGTTTATAACCATATCCGGCAAGTTCTTGAATGATAGCTCGCTCAACTGATCGTGATTTTTCAGAACCATGAAATCCCGTGTTATAGCAATTGCAAAAGGTGTTTGCCTAATATATTCGTAAGCCTCCCTCTGCTTCATGTCGCGGGTATCGATAACTATTGTCACATCCTTGTCGCTTGAAGGGCTCAGGTAATGCGGTTGGCGTTCCCTTATAGACGCTTTTCCGTCCCTCAGCGTGATCTCAGGTACAATAGAATCATAACTGTTCCGGACACGTTCAAGAAAATTATCAACTTCAGGCGTCAACTCGAGGATAATGGCCCAGGCGCTCAATAAGGATGACAAAATAACCACGCCTACGACATATCTCGACGGGAAAGATAGTATGATTCTGGATGATGACATATTAAGTCCTAATCACTCGTGATCCTCTATCAGAAATGTTTCTCCAAAATTACCGAAAAGGCCCATCAATGCTTCGTCTCGATGTCCTGGATGTTAACCTCACCGCTTGACAAGTTTACCAATCCATGGTTCCTGGTCATAATCAAGAGCGCCCCTGTTTCATTAATTCCGACTGCTGTTCCCTGAATTCCATCCCGGTTCACATGATGACCGCGGTGGGCCCATTTCGAGTTCCATA
>DAIRDK010000325.1:0-2432 GCA_036796175.1 Bacteroidales bacterium
AGCATCAAAGGCACGGTCTATCTCACCGGAACGCCATGGTATGACCAACTCACATCCACCCTCCGCATCCGGGAACTGGATTTCGACATCCGGACCAAAAATACCCTGGTCAAATCAGCCTCCTGGCTCCTTCGCGGGGGAATTACCGGCAAAATCTCGGAAAACCTGTCCTTTCCCGTCGGGGATCTGCTTACCCGGGCAAAAACCGAAATGAACTCTTACCTGTCCCGGGAACAACCCTTCGGGTACTTCACCCTTTCCGGGAGCCTGGACCAGCTGGATATTGATAAAATATTGATTACCAGGGAATCAGTTAAAGTGCTTTTCACTTTTTCCGGGAACCTGAAGGTGCGCCTTCGGGAATAATGGGAAATTTTTTATATTTTTGCACTCTTAAACAAGGGGTGGCCTCAATTTTATTACATATATCAAAGGCAATATACGATGATAAGTATCGGGTACAGGAAACTGACGGTCGGCGACTTTTACAAGATCCTGTTCGACGGGATGAAAGTCGAGATCGATCCAGGAGCCTTGCGACGGGTTAGCGAGAATTACGAATTTCTGAAAGAATTTGCCAAAGGCAAAGTCATATACGGGATCAATACCGGCCTGGGCCCGATGGCCCAATACAAGATCA
Source organism: Bacteroidales bacterium (assembly GCA_036796175.1). Classification (GTDB taxonomy): domain Bacteria; phylum Bacteroidota; class Bacteroidia; order Bacteroidales; family FEN-979; genus DAIRDK01. The sequence goes on from DAIRDK010000325.1 coordinate 641, forward strand.
ACGGGAACCGGGAACTCGAACTCCAGTACAACCTGATCCGCAGCCACGCGTCCGGGTGCGGGGCTCCGCTGGAGGACATCTACGTCAAGGCGACCATGCTGGCCAGGCTCAGCACCCTGATCCAGGCCCGTTCAGGCCTGCATCCCGAGGTGGTGAAGCTCATCATGGAACTGATCAACCGCGACATCTGCCCGTACATCCCCGAGCACGGAGGCGTCGGTGCCAGCGGGGACCTGGTCCAGCTGGCTCATCTCGCCCTGATCCTGATCGGCGAGGGCGAGGTTTCCTACAAAGGCCAGTGGAGACCTACGGCGGAAGTGTTCGCCGAGGAGGGGCTCACGCCTATCAGCATGCATATCCGCGAAGGACTCGGACTGATCAACGGCACGTCGGCCATGACCGGCATCGGGATGATCAATGTGACCCACGCCAGGAACCTGCTCGACTGGGCCGTCCTGGCCTCATCCATGATCAACGAGATCGTTGAGTCTTACGACGATCACTTCTCCGACGGGCTGAACCGCGCCAAGTCGCACCACGGCCAGCGGCAGGTGGCCCAGGTCATGAAGTCGATCCTGAAGGACAGCAAACTGATCCGCCGCAGGGCCGATCACCTGTATTACAACGACAAGACCGAAGAGGTTGAGATCTTCAAGCACAAGGTGCAGGAATATTATTCGCTGCGCTGCGTACCCCAGGTGCTGGGACCGGTGATGGATACCATCATGTATGCCAGCCATGTTCTCATGAACGAAGTCAATTCCGCCAGCGACAATCCCATCATCGACGACGAGAACAAAAACGTTTACCATGGCGGCAATTTCCACGGAGACTATGTTGCACTGGAAATGGACAAGCTCAAGACCGCCATCACCAAACTCTCCATGCTCTCGGAACGCCAGCTCAATTACCTGATGAACGACAAGCTGAACGAGAAACTGCCCCCGTTCGTCAACCTGGGCAAACTGGGGCTAAACCTGGGCATGCAGGGCGTTCAGTTCACTGCTGTTTCAACGGTTGCCGAGAACCAGACCCTCTCCTTCCCGATGTATGTACACAGCATCACGAACAACAACGACAACCAGGATATCGTGAGCATGGGCACCAACAGCGCCCTCCTGGCCAAGAAGGTGATCGACAACACCTACCAGGTGCTGGCCATCGAGATGATCACCATCCTCCAGGCTGTTGATTACCTGAAGATCAGGGAGAGGATGTCATCGTATTCGCGGAAGAAATACGATGATCTCCGGCAGATCGTTCCCGCGTTCTCGGAGGATACCACGAAATACAAGGAAATCCAGAATATTGCGAACTACATCATGGAGAACAAGCCCCAGTTCCCGCTGGAGGACTGATCCTCACCAATATTTAGCCGATGAACATTGCATTAGTAACAGGAGGATCCCGCGGAATCGGCAGGGCTGTTTGCGTTAAGCTCGCCTCTGCCGGCTGCCATGTTCTCATCAATTACCATTCCAGTCCCGAGGAAGGGGAAAAAACCCTGGCGCTTGTCCGTGAAGCCGGCAGTGACGGGGAACTCCTGCAATTCGACGTGTCGGACCAGGCGCAGGTCGAAGAGGCCATTGGCAGGTGGCAGGCGGCGAATGAAGGCAAGTACATATCGGTTCTGGTCAACAATGCCGGGATCCGCAGGGACAACCTGGTCATGTGGACGAAGAACGAGGAATGGCAGGATGTCCTGAACACGAACCTCAACAGTTTTCTCTATGTCACGAGGTTCCTGATCAAGGATATGCTGTTGAAACGGTCCGGCAGGATCGTGAACGTG
>DAIRDK010000326.1:0-2414 GCA_036796175.1 Bacteroidales bacterium
ACTTCGATCACTGCTTACCAGACCGGCCAGCCACATCCTCCTGTATCCTGGTTCACGGCCGATACCACCATTATTGCCGAAGGATCTGCAGCGAGCTTTTCCGATCTCTCGTCGTTTGCTCCCGAAGGCTGGCAATGGGAATTCCCGGGAGGCACGCCGGAAACATCTTCAGAACAGGACCCGGGTCCGATCACTTATTCATCTGAAGGACTTTATTCAGTTACCCTGATCACCACGAACTCCCTCGGCTCCGATACGATCACCCGTTCCTGTTACCTCCGGGTCAACCCCGTTACAACGATTGCAGAACCCACTGTCAGGCAGGACATAAAGATCTATCCAAATCCGAGCAACGGGTACTTCACATTCAACGCGCCGGGCCGGATCCACAAAGATGACCGGATCCTCATTACCGACCTGCACGGGAAAATCATCTACGAATCGGAAAAACAGGTAGACGGACGGAAGGTGGACCTGAGGGGAAGGATCGCACGGGGCATGTACTTTATCCACATCATTACAGGCAACAACACCTTCTCGGGCAAGCTGGTCATCATTCCCTGAAATATCCGGGTCACGGTTCGGCAGAATTTGTTATGTTTGCCGGTTAAAACTTCCCTATGCTGAAACAACTCATCGCCAAACTGATGGTGAACCGAACAAAAAGCCGTCAGTATCCTGTTGAATACCTCGAACAAAAGCACGTCAACTTCAAGGAGCCCTACCCAAACGACAGCTCGTACTTCTATGGCAGTGACAAGATGGGCAACGCCTTCATAACGCGCATGGCGTTCCGCGGGCCGGACCGTTCCCACGAATATTGGATGGACTTTTACCTTCCAGGGACGGGTTTCTTCGGCATCAAGGACGACCCGGGCCCGGACGGGGAGGGATTTCAGCAGGGCAACCTGAAGTGGGTACCCGAAGAGATCGGTTGGAAGTGGCGCGTTACCTGGGACGGGCCTGTATTCGATAAACAAGGTAACAGCCATAGTTGCAAGATTGACCTGCTGTTCACCGGAGAACATCCCGTTTACGATTATGCCAAAAGCTCCGACCGCTCAATGATTGCCAAAGCCATCGCCTCCGAGAAGTGGACGAAGGAGTTCTTTCATGCGATGAAGGATACGCACCAGGTGCATTACGAGCAGACCGGGAATTTCAAGGGATATATCGAGCTCGACGGTAAGAAGTACGACCTGGATCTGCGAGCATCCCGCGACCACAGCTTCGGCAGCCGCAACTGGCTCACGTGGGACCGCCATTACTGGTTCACGGGCATCTCCGACGACGGCTACCACTGGACTGTGACCACGATCAAGTGGAAGTTCCTGGGCAGGCTGACGGCAGGATTCATCACCGGACCGGACGGCAAAACGGACGCAATAGTAGAGACCACCGACCTTGAGACCATCCACAAAAACGGCCTCAAGCCGGATCATGGTTCTATTGAGATCTTCACCCGGAGCGGGAGGAAACACATCCTGGAATTCCACCGCAGCGGGGAGTTCCCATATCTGCACGACGGAAAATACATGATGCGGGAAGGCATCGCAACCTATAAATTTAACGGTACCGACGGCCTCGGCATGGCGGAATACGGATTTCATGCCGACATCAATAAAGTAGACTGACCTTGTTTCACTTCATACGCAACATTGAGGATCAGCCTGTCGGGGGGAAGGCGCGCGGGCTGAAAATCCTGAAAGATCTCGGACTCCGGGTCCCTCCGTCGTTCGTGATCATCCACCCGAACGGGTACGACCTGCCCGAAGACCAGCTGAAGACCCACCTGGACTACCTGGGCGACGGCCCCAAGGCCGTCCGCTCGTCGGCCGTCAGCGAAGACGGATTCCACGCCTCTTTTGCCGGCCAGTTTGAATCGTATCTGAATATTACGGGGACGGAAGAGATCAAGAAGGCGATCCGCAAATGCGTTGAAGCGGCATACTCGGAAAGAGTCACACAGTATTCCGAAAACATCCACCACAAGGCCGACACGCGGATCTCGGTCATCATCCAGAACATGGTGGAGGCTGAAAAATCGGGCGTGATCTTTAGCGCCGATCCCGTGTCCAACCGCCGCGACCGCATGATGGTCAGCGTTTCGCAAGGCATAGGCGAAGAGCTGGTCAGCGGCCGGAAAGATGCGGTGCAATACCTGGTGTACCGGAGCGGGAACAACATCCGGTCGCAGATCGCGAAGAACGGCGGCATGCTTTCTGCAAAGCAGCTCATGGAGCTCATAGAATGCGCTAAAAAGGCGGAGGCAGCATACAGCTACCCGGTGGACCTGGAATGGGCCATCGACCGGCAGGGCGTCATTCACTGGCTGCAGGTGCGGCCTGTCACGACACTCGATGAGGTTCATGTCAACGAGCTGGATGATGTAAAAGAGGAGAGCAGGGAGGTGT
>DAIRDK010000327.1:0-2413 GCA_036796175.1 Bacteroidales bacterium
GTTGAAATGATGCAGTTCTCAATACCAGGTGTATTTTTGACGATTCCGGCAATCAGATTGCCGTATTCATCGGGCATGCAGTAACCAACCGTGTCGGGGATGTTGAGAGTGGTTGCCCCGGCTTTTATGGCGACTTCAAGCACCTCGTAGAGGAATTCCGGGTCACTGCGTCCGGCATCTTCCGGACTGAACTCGATGTCTTCGCACAGACTGTGCGCGTAGGCCACCATTTTGGCGACCGTTTCGACCACTTGCGGACGTTCCATTTTCAGCTTGTATTTCATGTGGATGTCGGAAGTGGCAATAAAGGTGTGAATGCGCGGGTGGGCTGCCTCTTTGACAGCCTCCCAGGCTTTGTCAATGTCATTTTTAGTGGTGCGAGCCAGACCGCAGATGGCCGGAACTTTCACCGCATCGCCGGAAGGTCTTCCGACCTCCACAGCGATACGACGAACAGCCTCCAGATCATCCGGCGACGCGGCCGGAAAGCCAGCCTCAATGACATCCACACCCAGGCGGGCCAAAGCACGGGCCACTTCCAGCTTTTCTGCAGCTGTCATGGTCGCGCCGGGAGATTGCTCTCCATCCCGCAAAGTGGTGTCAAAGATCCTGACTATATTATCCATTGTGCTCTTTACCCCAGTTTTCCGGACGCAGTGAGCGAACCTTGGCACCAGCCTGCCACATTTCTGAATCACGCATGGTTTTCAGTTCTGCGCCTAATTTTTGTGCGTAATCGGGAGCGCTGTTGGCTTCGATGACCCTGTGGGTTTCCTCTCCGGATTTTACGCTGTTATAGAGTGTTTCGAAGACGGGCTGAGTGGCATTGCGGAAGGCAGGAAGCCAGTCCAGGGCGCCGCGCTGGGCGGTGGTGGAGCAATTGGCGTACATCCAGTCCATGCCGTTCTCGCTGACCAGACGGATCAAGCTCTGGGTGAGTTCTTCGACGGTTTCGTTGAAGGCTTCGCTGGGAGTGTGACCGTGTTTGCGCAGTGTGGCATATTGAGCTTCCATGATGCCGGCCAGAGCGCCCATCAAAACGCCGCGTTCACCGGTCAGGTCGCTGTAGACTTCGTTTTCGAAGGTGGTCGGGAAGAGGTATCCGGATCCAACTGCAATACCGACAGCCAGGGTACGTTCGGTGGCGCGGCCGGTGAAGTCCTGGTGGACGGCATAACTGCTGTTGATGCCGCTGCCGTCAAGGAAGTTCCTGCGAACGCTGGTACCTGAACCTTTGGGAGCAACCATGATCACATCAACGTTCTTGGGGGCGACCACACCGGTCTGGTCAGCGTAGACAATGCTGAAACCGTGTGAGAAATAAACCGCATCGCCTTCGTTGATGAATTCTTTGACGGTGGGCCAGATCATTTTCTGGGCAGCGTCAGAGACCAGGAATTGGATGATGGTTCCGCGTTTGGTTGCTTCTTCGAGTGAGAAGAGGGTTTTTCCGGGAACCCAACCGTCTTTGATGGCTTTATCCCATTCGGGTAGATTTTCTTTTTGACCAATGATCACATTAATTCCGTTGTCGCGCATATTAAGCGATTGGGCAGGTCCCTGCACGCCGTAACCAAGTACTGCGACTACTTCGTTCTTTAGAACTTCCTGTGCACGAGAAAGGGGGAACTCGTCACGAGTCACCACATCTTCAACTACACCACCAAAATCGATCTTTGCCATTTTTAAATCTCCTTGTTTTCTTTATTGTGTAATGATTTCAATTTGCCATCTTGACAGCGATGGGCATTTCGTAAGAATGATTGTCGCCATGATTATTAATCAGAGTGGATGTACCACGTTCCATGGCAACGACGCCTGTACGGACCATTTCAATAATGCCGTAAGGTCTCAGCACTTCAACAAATCCGTTGATCTTTTCTTCATCGCCTGTGATCTCGGCGATCAGTGAATCCTGGGTCACGTCCACGACGCGGGCTCTGAACACCTCTGCCAACTGCATAATGGCAGCGCGGTTTTCAGGTGTGGCGGTCACTTTGACCATCGCCAGGTCACGGCTGACCATTGGCGCGTACGTAAGGTCTTCGACCTGCAGGACGTTGATCAGTTTATACATGTAGGGCATAATGCGGTCCACGTTGGTTTCGTCACTATCCACCACGATGGTGATACGTGAAACGCCTTCCTGATGGGTTCTGCCGACGGTCAATGATTCAATGTTGAATAATCTGCGTCGGAAAACTGATACCACCCGGTTCAGCACACCCGGTTTATCTTCTACTAAAGCTACAAAAGTATGGCGCATGGTTCCTCCTGTTCTCTCCTGATAATTCCAAACCTATGATTTCTGAGCGGCCGGTTCCGGCATGGGCCGGCGGATCATCGCGTCAATGGCAGCGCCGCTCGGCACCATGGGGTAAACACTGTCTTCTTTTTCGACTTTGAATTCAAT
>DAIRDK010000328.1:0-2411 GCA_036796175.1 Bacteroidales bacterium
GCGATCTGCATGGCGGGTGATTTCGATCCCGATTCCGCGATCCGGGTGATCAGCAATTACTTCTCCGAACTGGTCCCGGCCACTGTTCCGGAACTGACCTGGGATCCCTACAAGCCCCTCACGAAACCTGTTATCGATACCATCACCGGGCTGGAAGCAGAGAGTGTCCGGATCGCCTGGGGATTTGACGCCCCGGCTCCTTCCCGCGACGCACTGATTCTGCGGATGATCGGAACGATCCTGTACAATGGCAAGGCCGGTCTGATCGACCTCAACATCAACCAGGAGCAGAAAGCTCTGAATGCGAACGGTTATCCCGGCATCATGAACGACTACAGTTACCTTTCGCTCAGCGGCAGGCCCAAGACCGGGCAATCCCTTGAGGAGGTCCGCGACCTTCTGCTTGAACAGATTGGCAAATTGAAAAACGGGGACTTCCCCGACTGGATGATCGAGGCGGCTGTCAACAATTTCCGGTTGAGCCTGGTGCGGCAGTCCGAAAGCAACCAGGGTCGGGCCATGGCCATGTCGAACGCCTTTCTGAGCGAAATCCCCTGGGAGCAGTCGGTAAGGTTCATAGCTGACATCGGCAAGATCGGCAAGGCTGAGATCATGGCGTTTGCAAACCAGTACCTGCTGGACAACTATGCGCTGATCTATAAAAAACAGGGACCGCCGGAAGATGTCCGTAAGATCGCAAAACCCCCGATCACTCCCATCCAGATGAATTATACGGATGAATCGCAATTCCTGAAGGACATAAGGAATTCCAAGGTAAAACCAATCGAACCCGTTTTCCTTGATTATGACAAAGATCTGACCAACCTGGAGATCCGGCCGGGACTTCGACTTCTGTATGTCAAAAATCAGGAAGATGATTTCTTCAACTTCACGCTTTATTTTAATACCGGGAGAAACAGCGACAAGGAGCTCCATTTCGCCCTGAATCTCCTGCCCTATCTGGGAACAACGCAACACACAGCTGCAGAGATCAAGCAGGAGTTCTACCGGATCGCCTGCGACCTGGATATATCGGCACGTGAGGAAGAGTCGACCATCACGATCAGCGGACTGGCAAGAGGATTCGACCGAGCGCTGGAGCTCCTGGGGAAACTCCTTGCGGACTGCCAGCCCGACCAGGCCGCACTGGATAATCTCGTCGCAAACACACTGAAATCGAGGAAGGACCAAAAATCAAACCAGCAGGAGATTTTCAACGCCCTGGTGAGTTATGGCATTTACGGTCAGAATTCGCCTTATAAAAATATCCTGTCCGAAGCCTCTCTGAGATTCCTTTCCGCAGAAAACCTGGTCAGGGAGATCCATGATCTCTGCGGGGTCAAGCACCAGGTTCTCTATTACGGACCGCACGGGACAGACCAGCTGATAACGGACCTGGATCGAATCTACAAGACCCCGGAAAACCTGGTGGAACCTCCCCCCATGACCGTGTTCACGGAACAGCCCACCGACCGGAACCAGGTCCTGTTTGTTCACTACGATGCAAAACAAACGAGGTTGCAGACGATCATCCGGGAATTTCGGTATGATCCTGCCATGGTGCCTGAGATATCGCTGTTCGATTACTACATGGGCAACCTGTCGTTCCAGGAACTGCGTGAAAAAAGGGCCCTGGCGTACACTGCCTATTCCCGGTTCCTGGCCCCGCCTGACCTGGTCAGGTATTATGTCGCAACAGGGTTTATTGGTACGCAGAACGATAAGATGATCGAAGCATTTCACGCGCTGAACCAGCTTTATGACGAAATGCCGTTATCCGAAGTCGGATTCACGGCCGCCCGGGATGCCATCATCAGCAAAATCCGGTCGGAGCGGATCACCCGCATGAGCATTCTCTGGAATTACATCGATGCTGAAAAGAAAGAGCTGAAGAAGGATATCCGGAACGATGTCTTCCGGAAAGTCAGGGACATGGGCAGCCAAGAAATCCGGGCATTCCAGGAGCAATACCTCAAATCAAAAGCCAAGACCTACGTTGTCCTGGGCAAGGAGGAAGAGATGGATTTCGATGGCCTCCATCAGCTGGGGCCGGTGACGAAGCTGTCGCTGGTTGATATTTTCGGGTACTAGCCTAGGCAACTCGCCGGGTCGCCCTTACAAGACCACTATTCTCCTTTGGCTTTTTCCTTGATCGGGATGATCCCGGCCATTTCGCCAAGGACGTTCACCAGGTCGGCTCCTGCGGGAACGACGATCTTTGCATTGTCTTTCAGGGAAAGTTCCAACGCCTGGATCCGTCTCAACAGCTGGGCATTTCCGATGAAATACTTCTCGGCGGCTTCATTGACCAGTGCGATAGCCTGGGCTTCCCCTTCCGCGCGAAGGATGGCTCCCTGCCTGATCCCTTCGGCTTTGCGGATCTCGGCCCGCTTTTCGCCGTCGGCTTTGAT
>DAIRDK010000329.1:0-2406 GCA_036796175.1 Bacteroidales bacterium
ACTGGAATACATTGGCATGCTCGATGGGATCGATCATGCTGTACTCCCCGGGTTTCCGGCCCAGCCTGACCAGGGAGGCATTCGCAATGATCTCATTGACATTCATGTTGATGCTGGTTCCTGCGCCGCCTGAAACCGACGGCACGATAAACTGGTCATAATACGCACCGGAAGCCAGTTCACCAGCCGAGACGGTCATCGCCTCCAGGATCTCCGCAGGAATGATCCGCACGGGAACCTCCCCGGAATACTTCTTTTGCACGGCTTCTGAAAAGCCTTTACAGGTGAGGAAACAAGACTGTTTGACAACGCCCATGGCCCTGTACCATTCAACCGGGAACGGGGTGCGGTCAGGAAAATTCGATCTTGCCCGGCCCGCATGGATACCATACAGGGCGTCAGCCGGGATCTGCATCTCCCCGAATTGGTCTGTTTCGGTCCTGTATCCTGCTGTATTTTGCATAATGGATGTTTGAAATAATGGTCCTGATTGTTAGGTTTTACCGTAAAAATTGGTAATTTTACACAAAGATTTAAAAAATATCAGTCGGTCAGGAAAAGTGCTTATACCAATTTGTTAATAAAATAACGTGGCGGAAGTGCAACCTTTTAGCCGAAAACACAATCTTTCCTGCAGGGAGGACAACGAACATTACGGGAGGGTGAAGCGGAATTGCCTATGAAACAACGCCTTACTTTTTTTCTTTTCATTAGTCTTTTACCTCTCCTGGGTTTTGCCGAAGGATCGAAAGAGCTTTATATCACGACTTACAATACTTCCCTTTATCTCTGCAGCGATTTCACCAATAAGTGCAACGGTCCCCCGGGATGGAACGGGGACCGGTCGCAGTTTGCCGTTTACGGTTGCACGGAGCCGGACCGTTTGTATTTTGTAACCAATTCATCTGCCGAAGCTGTCTATATGGGGTTCCAGGGCAGCGGAGCCGGCATGGGGAATAAGATCGTGTTCCGGATCAAGGACATGGCTGGAAATATTGTGTACACGCAGCGCGACCTGCCGGGATCGGGTGCAGGATATATCTCCAACATCAACCAGGCGAGGGTCGGTCCTTCCCAGGTTTACGGAGCAGGCGGGTACCTGGCGCTCAGTTTCCATCCACCCGTTGCTCAGGCAACATACTACATTGAATTCAACAGGGTGAACAGCTCTTCGGGGGCCAACAACCCGGGTTCCTTTAATATGGACCTGATTGACATCACCGTTACGGATACCGTTGCCATGGTTACCAAACCCGGCCGCCTCTATTGCAGGTCCTGGCAATTCCAGGAAGCCGACAATTGCTCCGCGACTACGTATGTTTATTCTGCCGACAGCATCATCACCTCCTGTACCTTCAACGACATGAGCGGGGGGGTGTGGATCATGTTTTGCAATCAGAACGGTTGCGGAACAAGCGGTGACTTCACCATCGACAGGAAATCAGTCAACACACAGGTTTTGCTTCCTCAATATAAAATTTTCCTGAATACGCCCGACCCTGTGCTTTTCCCGGCTGCAACCACATTGGGTCAGATCATTCCCCCGGCTCCATGGGGAGAACGGTTTTGCAATAACGGGCATATTATTTTTCATGTGACAGTGGACAAGCCCGGCAATGTGGAGATTGTCCTGAACTTTGGAGGACCATACACACCAAGGACCCTTTCCCAGGCGGTCGTTGCGGGCGAGAACCTGTTCGACTGGGACGGCCTGGACGGGACCCTGCCAACGGGTCAGCAGGTGCCGAACAACACCCCCGTCACCTTCACGATCAGTTACATCAACGGCCTTACGAACCTCCCGTTCTATGACGTAGAGGGAAATCCGAACGGATTTGTCATCGGACTGGTCAGTCCGCCCGGAACCACCCCATTGGTTTACTGGGATGATTCAGGAGTAGGAGGAACGATGAACCTGACCGGATGCCTGAGTCCTCCAGGCTGTCATACCTGGAGCGGATCGGGATCGGGATTCGGCAACCTGAAGACGATCAACACCTGGTGGTTCAATGTGTCCACAAGCACCGTACCGGCCACGATCAATGAATGGCGCGGACCGCAGACCCTGGTGTTCAACCAGGTGCCCCCTCAGAGCTACTGTGCAGGAACCATGAACCTGATGTTCTCCGTCGTGGCGGATCCCAATACCACGGAGTATCATTTCAGCTATACCGGGACCGGTGCAACCATTACGCATACCAACCCGACGGATGCATTCATCTTTGTCACCTTTGCGGCGAATGCAACATCCGGCAGTCTCCAGGTGTACGGAACGAACGCCAACTGCCCGGGTAACGGACCCACCACCTCCCTGCCCATCACCATCAAACCGATCCCGGCGGTAAATCCTCCGTTCACCAAATCCATCTGCTCGGCCACCACTGTGAACATGCCGCTGACATCAAC
>DAIRDK010000330.1:0-2406 GCA_036796175.1 Bacteroidales bacterium
CCGCATAAACCAATCCGCCCATGGCGATAGACCCCTGCTAAGGCAGCGAGAAGCCGTCGGCGGGATATCCCAGCACGGGCGCGATCCAGTGGGCGATAAAAAAGAAAGGCTCGTACAGGATCGCCAGTCCCATGGTGTACTTCATCACGTATTCCCCGGCAGGTCCTGTGTAGGCCTGGTAAAATCCGATGGTCGGCTTATAGGTGTCAAGAATGCCCTGAAGCCAGCTGAAGTCTTTTATCCCGGCATCATGATGAATAAACGTGGCAGGCAGATAAAGATAGTAGCCGACTACGTCCCAGGAAATAATGGAGAGCCAGTCGTACGTCAGCCATCGCGGAAGCAGGAACCGGCCGAACACGATGGCGGCGGCGAGGAACAGGAAAGCGGCGAGCGACCAGGGGTGCGTGGGTTTCAGGTTCATTTCAGGTACCGTTTCGAGAAAATGTTGTATTTGAGGATGCACCAGATTGCCCGGAATCCGTCCTTCATCCCGATCTTTTTCCCCTCTTCATAGGTGCGGCCGTAATAGCTGATGCCCACTTCATAAATACGGATCCCCTTGAAACGCGCGATCTTGGCGGTCACTTCCGGTTCGAATCCGAAACGGTTCTCGCAGAAACGGATCTGTTTAATGTACCCGGTACGGAAAAGCTTGTAACAGGTTTCCATGTCCGTGAGGTTCAGGTTGGTGAACATGTTGGAAACGAAAGTCAGGAGCCGGTTGCCGATCGAATGCCAGAAAAAGAGGATCCGGTGCGGGTTACCTCCCATGAACCTCGAACCGTAAACGACGTCGGCAAAGCCGGTCAGGATCGGCTTCAGCAACGTATTGTACTCTTCCGGGTCATATTCCAGGTCGGCATCCTGGATGATCAGGAAGTCGCCCGTGGCTTCGTTGATCCCGCGGTGAAGCGCCGCTCCCTTGCCCATGTTCTTCGGCTGGCTGAAGAGCCGGATGCCGGACCCTGGATGGGTTTCGATGTACCGTTCCACCGCCTCCACCGTTCCATCACGGCTGCAGTCATTCACGATGATGATCTCTTTCTCCAATCCACCGTCGAGGCGCACCGCCAGGACCTTGTCCAGGATGAGGTGGATGGTTGCCGCTTCGTTGTAAGCAGGGATGATAATGCTGAGCGTCTGGGCCATATGTCTTTATTCGTGAAAATAGATCCGCTTTACCCTGGCCGAGATCCCGGTCAGGACTTCATACGGAATAGTTCCTGTGCCGACCGCCATTTCGCTGACGGGATGCTGGTCTCCGAAAACGATCACTTCATCCCCCTCCCGGATCTGCTGTCCGCCATTCACCAGGCCGGTCACATCCAGCATTGTCAGGTCCATGCAAACATTTCCGATGACCGGAGCGGGCATCCCGTTTACGTACATGCAGCCCCGTCCGTTTCCGAGACGCCTGTCAAACCCGTCGGCATAACCAACCGGAACGACGGCGATAACTTTTTCCGTGTCGGCTTTCCCCTGCCTGTTGTACCCGATCGTATCCCCTTGCGGAACTTGCCTGACCTGGGTCACCACCGTTTTCAGCGTGCTCACGTTCCGCAGCGCCAGGCTTTCCTCCCTGTCCACTCCCACGCCATACATCCCGATCCCGATGCGGACCATGTCGAATTGCGCATCCGGGAACCGCGTGATCCCTGCCGAATTCAATATATGCCTGAGAACAGGACCTTCGATATTCTGAGTAATTTTTTTACTCAATTTATCAAAAAGGCTGATCTGGTGACGTGTAAAATCATCTTCAGCGGGATCTTCACTGGCGGCAAGATGTGAAAAGACCGATCGGACCCTCAACTGGGAACTGGCTTTCAGCCGGGCGGCCAGCTGTTCGGCATCCCGTTCACCGAAACCCAGCCGGTGCATGCCGGTATCGAGCTTAACATGGACCTGCACCTGATCCTGCAGGGAGGTTTGGTTCCGTTCGACTGCCTTGCAGATCAGGTCGAGGATATGAAAGTTATAGATCTCGGGTTCGAGGTTGTATTTCAGCAGCAGATCGAGGCTCTGTTCCTCGGGGCTCATGACCATGACCGGGAGATGGATGCCGGCTTTGCGGAGTTCCACCCCTTCGTCGGCGTAGGCGACAGCGAGGTAATCCACCTGGTGGAACCGGAGCAGGTTGGCGATCTCGAAACTTCCGCTCCCGTATGAGAATGCTTTCACCATGGCCATCGTTTTCACGCCCGGCTTGAGTTTTGAGCGGTAATGGTTCAGGTTGTGTACCATGGCATCAAGGTTCACTTCGAGGACCGTCTCATGAGCTTTTTGCTGGAGGACCTGGCTGATGCGCTCGAATTCGAACAGGCGCGCTCCTTTCAGCAGGATCGTCTCATTGCGGAAGCGGGAAACGGGATAGCGGGAGAGGAACTCTTCCGTGGTTGGGAA
>DAIRDK010000331.1:0-2386 GCA_036796175.1 Bacteroidales bacterium
TCCGGAAGAATAAAACCTTCGTCCTCAGCACCGCCTTTTTCGTGATCAACCTGCTGCTCGTACTGCCGGTCATCTCCCTCGGAGGCGCCATCGTCGCCGAAAGATATACGTATATCCCGTACATCGGGGCAGCGTTCCTGCTGTCAACTGCAGTTGTCAGCACCGCGGAAAAATACCGGTATAAAGCGCTTCCCGTCTGGATCCTGTTCGTTGTCGTGACTGCCGTTTTCGGCAGCATGACCTGGCAGCGGACGAAGGTGTGGAAGGACAGCGGAGCCCTATGAACAATACGCTCAGCCACTATCCCGATGCGCCGGTTCCAAGGGGGAACCGGGCCAGTTTTCTGTACAGGACGGCCATTGAGCCGGAGCATGCCGCCGAATCGGATTCGCTGTTCCGGCAGGCGATCGATGACTGTACAGTCTCGCTGAAAGGCTACCCGGGACTGTTCCGATCGCATGAGACCCGTGGACTGATCTATCTCAGGCAAAACAGGAATTTCGAAGCCCTGTCCGACGCCGATGCGCTGATCCGTCTTTCGCCCGCGGGATCCGCAGACCAGGCCCTGGGGTTTTCCATGCGCGGGACGGCCAACATGAGGCTCAATGAACCCGGGAAAGCCATTGCCGATTTTACTTCCTGCCTGGCAATCACGCCGGAGGACGACAACGCGCTGATCAACCGGGGGGCCGTTTACTACAGCAGTTACAGGCAATATGACAAGGCCATGGCAGATTATAACCGGGCCATCGAGATCAACCCGCAGGGCGGATATTTCGCGAACCGGTCGGGTTGTTATTATATGATGGGAGATATGGAACGCGCCAAAGCGGATGCCCGGACCGCAATTGAGAAGGGGATTCAGCTTCCCGACGGATATAAACAGCAACTGGGTCTGTAAAATCAGTATACGAAACGGCATCATTGGAACCAGGGACGTATGTCAAAGAAACCGCAGCAACGACAGAAACATCCTCCGGGACGGACACCGGTGACAAAGACAAAATCCGTTGAGGCAAACCAACGGCCCCTCGTTTACTGGATCCTGCTGGTTGCAGGGATCACGGCCGTCTGCTTTTACCCGATGCTGAAGAACGATTTCACCAATTGGGACGACGAACTGTATGTGCTGAAAAACCTTCTCCTGCGCGGGCCCGACTGGAAAGGCATCTTCACCGAACCGGTCGTGGGGAACTACCATCCGCTCACGATCATCACCCTGGCGGTAAACTATCAACTTACCGGCCTCGACGCCTCTTCATACCTTCTTTTTAATTACATCCTCCACATCGCAAACACGGTACTGGTATTTTATTTTGTCTGGATGATTTCAGGAAAGAACCGGTGGGTTGCACTCTTTACTGCGCTTCTCTTCGGGATCCACCCGATGCATGTCGAGTCGGTGGCCTGGATCTCCGAACGGAAAGATGTGCTTTATACCCTGTTCTTCTTCCCCTCGCTGATCTTTTACTGGATTTACCTGCAAGGGAAAAAAGCAACCGCCTATATCCTTTGTCTGGTTTTCTTCATTCTGTCGTTACTTTCGAAACCTGCGGCGATCATCCTTCCCCTGGTGCTGTTCCTTCTCGATTACTTTAATGGTCGGGCGCTGACGGTGCGGTCCGTTTTGGAAAAAGTCCCCTTCCTGCTGTTTTCACTGGCATTCGGGATCATCACGGTCATGATCCAGTCTGAGTCAGCCATTGCCGGACTGGAGATGTACCCGGCCTGGGCCCGTCTGCTTTTTCCCTGTTACGTCCTGATGACCTATTTCCTCCGGTTCTTTATCCCCTACCCGCTGTCGGCATTTCATCCTTACCCGCAAATGGCAGATATCGGATGGCCGGTGCTCATTTCGCCGCTGTTCATCCTGGCACTTGCGTTCTTTCTTTGGAGGTTCAGGAAAGACAGGACCGCCATTTTCGGCATCCTGTTCTACATTATGAACCTGTTGCTGGTGCTCCAGATCCTGTCGATCGGTCTGACCATCGTTTCAGAGAGATACACCTATGTACCTTACATTGGCCTGGCTTTCACGGCCGGCATGTGGATCAGCAGGATCGGGAAGAGATCCAATCAGCAGGCGGCCTGGGCCGCAGCAGGGCTCCTGGTGATCGTGTACGGAGTTATGACCTTTCAGCGGACGACCGTCTGGAAGAACAGCGAGACCCTCTGGAGCGACGTGATCAGTCACTACCCCGGGTCTCCTGTCCCGCACAGCAACCGTGCGGATTATATCCAAAGGGAACTGGTCGCAGGAAACCTGTCCCGTTCGCAGGCCGATTCACTGATCCCGCGATCACTCGAGGATTGCGACCTGGCGATCAGCCGGGAGTCGAATTTCGCCAAGCCCTACCAGACACGGGCTCTGCTGTTCCTCTGGCAG
>DAIRDK010000332.1:0-2384 GCA_036796175.1 Bacteroidales bacterium
ATACCAGCCGTTGCTGGAGCCCGACCAGCCCCAGTTGAAATGAAACTTTCCGTCGCTGAGGCGGTAGCCGTCGCAGACGAACGCATGGCCCGCCGTTCCCTGACCGCTGTAATAGATGGGCAGACTCTGATCGAGATCGGCCCGGAGTAGGTCTTTAAAGTCATCCACGTTGGGATAATTGTTCTTATACACGATGGTGATGTCGGGGTGATAGTTGAAATAGTCGAGCATCGCAGGCGGGACATCCTCGCTGTATGCGCCCGAACCGCTTACCGAATATTGCATGTTCACCGAGACCCCCGCATGGTACATGATGGTGGCCACCGGAGTATTGTAGGTACTCACGTTATTCGGCATGGAGGCCCAGTCATAGGTGGTGTTTCCGAAATCGGCCGACTGAACTCCGTACTGCGGATGCACATACGAGTGGGATCCCACACCCTGGGGAGGGAAGTTGTGGTACTTCATGATCTGGGCCATGGCAGTAGCCACGCAGCCGGTGTAAACATGCCCGCAGGTCCAGCCGGCGCCGGGGTCTGCCGGACACAGGGCGTTATAATAGCAACCCTGGTCCCACGTGGTGCTTAGCAAAGGGTTCACGTCGCGGATCGGGGCCTGGTATTCGCCGTTCCTCAGGGCGTTCCATTCCTTCAGGGTTTCGGTGTTATCAAGCTGGTGCTGCACGATCTGCCAGATGTCCCGGCTGTAACTTTCGAGCCACTCCTTCGTGGCCGGGTTGGTGATCTCCTGCGGCATGGGGCTGTCGAAGGAATAGGCCACTACGGGGAACGCAGCGTCATCGGCTGCCATGATGACAAAACCACCCGTGGAGAATCTGAAGGTATAAAAGGTGGGCAGGTCCCTGTAACAGGTCACACTCTCGCTTTCAATGACCGGTGTCCCCGGTACTTTGGAATAATGGCAATAGAATCCGAAAGCGAGTTTCCGCGCTTCCGTCTGGTGCACAGGAGTTGCAAAGGAAAACACGGTCATGCAAAGAATGACCGTAAGGAAGTACAGTTTTTTCATGGGATCAGGTTGGATTGAAGGAGCTAAGGTAATAATAATCTGTAAGGATCACAGATTGCACAACGGTCCGGAAGTCCGGAAGATGGTCATTTGTAGCCCAGGCGGTCCAGCTCCTTAAGCAAATAGTCCTTGGTCTTCACCCCGACGATCCGTTTGATCTCCTTCCCGTTGCGGAAAACGATCATCGTGGGGATGCTGCGGATACCGAATTTCGAGGCGGTCTTTGCCGATTCATCAACATTGAGTTTGGCGACCGTGACCCGATCACCTGCTTCCTCCGCCAATTCATTGAGAACAGGGACCATCAGCTTGCAAGGCATGCACCAGGCCGCCCAGAAATCGACCAGCACGGTGCCGGATTTTGTCTTCTGGACAAAGTTTTGGTCGGTCAGGACATAGATCCGGTCGCTGTCGGGAAGGTTCTTGATGCTTGCCATGCGCCGGCGTGCATTCCAGATGAGTAATCCAAAACCGATAAACAGAACTGAAAGAATGATGACGGTCGCCCACATGGTGATCTTGTTTTGTGTGCGGCAAAGGTAAAAAGAAAAATCGAATTAGTGATACTAAAGCGATTTATTTATAGTTGAATGCCTATTGCCAATTGCCTCAACCAATTGTTCCGACAACGTCCACAGCTTCGATCCGTTCTCCGGATCCGCCGCCTTTTCATCGATCGGCTTGCGGGCCATCTTGAAGAGATAATCGAAGGATTTGCCTTCCTGGTCAGGTGAAGCAGCCAGGTAGATGACGGGTAATGCAGCTTTCGAAGGCGCCTTGAAGAAGATCCCGAAGACCAGTTTCATGAGGGGCTGGAACAAGGCCGGGGCCTCCCGTGCGATGTTTGAGTTGACCGGCCCGGGACAAAGTGAAAAAACGGAAATATTTGTATGCTGATTTGGATTCAGCCGGCGCGAAAGCTCGGCCACGAAGGTCGTAAGCAAAAGCTTGTAATACCCGTACAACTCCACTGTTTTCTTCATCCCGTAGTCCTTGTACTTTCCGAACCCCTCCCAGTCGAATTCCGGTGGGTTGCGGTGGCTTTCGGAACTCACGAAGATGATCCGGGGGACGTTCGGTGTTCGATATTCGTTGTTCGATTGTGACCTCCTGACCTCCTGACCTCCTGACTCCTGACTTTTTATAAGCCCCTTCTCCAGCAACAGCTTCACGAAATAGAACTTCGACAGGTAATTCACCATGAACATCTCCTCCAGTCCTTGCTTGGTCTTGCGGCTTTGAGCGGGGACAATAGCGGCGTTGCAGATATACAGATCCAGGGGATGCCGGATGCCGGATGCCAGATGCCGGATGGATTCGAAATCACTGAAATCCACCTGCAGCATATGCACATC
>DAIRDK010000333.1:0-2380 GCA_036796175.1 Bacteroidales bacterium
CAGAGCCAGCCTACTTCTCCCTCTACCGCTGGCGGAATGATGAACAGTATAATACGTTTTTCCTGATCGCCAACCGCAGTGAAGAGACACTGCTCGTGCCCCGGATGAAACAGGCCGATTATCTGCTCCTGATCGAAGGCCCGTTCAAGAAAAAGCAGGAAGAGGATTTGCTGTTAAAACTACGGAAGGTGCCGAACGTACTGACCGCTTTTACGATCCCTCTTTCAGGCGTGAAACAATACGAGAATTTTCTGACCGACCTGGAACTTCACCTGAATGACCTGCCGAAAGCCAGGTGATCAGATCGCGCCGCGGAACTGTTTCAGAAAGCGGACGTCGTTCTCGAAGAAAAGCCGCAGATCTTTGATCTGGTACTTCAGCATGGCGATCCGTTCGATCCCCATCCCAAAGGCGAAACCGGTGTATTCTTCGGGGTCGATGTTGCAGTTGGCCAGCACTTGGGGATCCACCATCCCGCATCCAAGGATCTCGACCCAGCCGGTGTACTTGCAGATGTTGCAACCTTTTCCCCCGCAGATGTGACAGGAGATATCCATCTCGCCCGAAGGTTCCGTGAACGGGAAATAAGAGGGGCGCAGCCGGATCCGGGTATCCTCGCTGAACATCTCCCGGGCAAAGTAAAGCAGGTTCTGCTTCAGGTCGGCAAAAGAAACCTGGCGATCGGCATACAGCCCTTCCACCTGGTGAAAAATGCAATGTGCCCGTGCCGATATCGCCTCGTTGCGGAATACCCTGCCCGGGAAGATCATCCGGATCGGGGGCTTGTTCTTCTCCATGGCCCGGATCTGGACCGACGAGGTATGTGTCCGCAGCGCAATATCCGGATTCTTACCGATGAAGAAGGTATCCTGCATGTCACGTGCCGGGTGCTCTTCGGGAAAATTAAGGGCTGAAAAATTATGCCAGTCGTCCTCGATCTCTGGTCCTTCGGAAACGATGTAGCCGATCCGTGAAAAAATGTCGATGATCTGGGTTCTGACGATGGATAGCGGATGTTTTGAGCCCGGCTGGATAGAGTCTGCAGGCCGGGTCAGGTCAACATGGGCCAGTGCGTTCTCACCGGCAGTATCGAAGGCTGGTTTCAGCTCATCGATCCGGACCTGGACGGCTGTTTTGAGCTCGTTGATGAGCTGGCCGGCGGCTTTTTTCCGATCGTTCGGGACCGATCTGAATCCGGCGAACAGATCGTTCAGGATGCCTTTCTTGCCCAGGTATTTCAAACGGAACTGCTCCAGCTCGTCGGTGGAACCGGCTGTAAAACCGCGGACCTCTTCAAGGTGAGAATGGATCTGTTCTTCTAAATTCATTTTACAATCCTGATGGTCATCTTAACGTCCTGCAGGGGACGATCGTTGGCATCCTTCTGAACAGCGGCGATTTTATCGATCACGTCCAACCCTTCGGTGATCTCGCCGAATACGGTGTACCCACCGTCCAGGAAAGGAGTCCCGCCGACGGTTTCATAGATCTTCTTCTGTTCAGCCGTGTAATTCCTTGGACTTGAATTAAGGGAAGCTTCGCTCTGCTTCTTGCCCTGGACAATATAGAACTGGGACCCGGAAGAGGCTTTCTGGGGATTTGCCTGGTCCGGTAGCCGGGCCGCAGACAAGGCCCCCTTTTTATGGATCAGTGCCGGGTTGATCTCGGCAGGAGTAGTATACCCCGGCCCGCCGGATCCGAGACGCTGCCCGGCCTTCGCATTCTTCGAATCGGGATCCCCGCCCTGGATCATGAAGCCGCTGATGACCCGGTGAAAAAGCAGTCCGTCGTAAAATCCCTGGTTGACCAGTTTGACAAAATTATCCCGGTGCTTGGGTGTTTCATTATAAAGGACACCTGTCATGTCACCGAAATCGGTATGGATGACGAACTTCACCTGCTTCTGTGAAGCCTGGTTCTGGGCTGATGCTGACATATTCATAAAAATAAAGCTGATGAATACAAGGATGATGGCTTTTTTCATAGTTGCAGTGGTTAAAACAGGATGCAAACTTACGGATTTTTCTCCAGGTAGCACCTCCTGCACAATGGCTCATAGCTCTCTTTTTCCCCCAGCACCACCAGGCTGCTGTTGTCGACGAGCCGGTGTGAGTAATGGGCCAGGTCGCCACACTTCATGCAAACGGCATGAACCTTGGTAACGTATTCGGCCGAGGCGATGAGGGCAGGCATGGGGCCAAACGGGTTCCCCTGGAAATCCAGGTCAAGGCCGGCCACGATCACCCGGATGCCGTTGTTGGCGAGGGTATTGCAGACCGATAACAGCTCGCCATCGAAGAATTGCCCTTCATCGATGCCGATGACCTCCACATCATGCACCATCAGGAGGATCTGTGAGGCGGCAAGGACCGGCGTGGAA
>DAIRDK010000334.1:0-2372 GCA_036796175.1 Bacteroidales bacterium
ATGTCCTGTCCCAGAACCCCGGTCACCTTGGCGCCAGTCTTGGAGCCGTAGAGCTTTCCGTTGCCATCCATTATGTGTTCGATACACCCTATGATAAAGTGATCTGGGACGTGGGGCACCAGGCATACGCCCACAAGATCCTCACCGGGCGCCGGGACCTGTTCCGTACTATCCGAACCTACAAGGGACTGAGCGGCTTTCCGAAGATGTCGGAGAGCGAATACGATGCATTCGGGGTCGGACACAGCTCCACCAGCATTTCCGCTGCTCTGGGGATGGGCATTGCGGCGAAGCTCGACCATGAATCGGCCCGCCATCACGTGGCCGTCATCGGCGACGGCGCCATGACCGGTGGAATGGCCATGGAGGCGTTGAACAACGCCGGCGTATCCAACGCCAACCTGCTGGTGATCCTCAACGACAACGGCATCGCCATCGACGATAACGTTGGGGCCATCAAGGATTACCTCGCCGATATCGTCACCTCAAAAGCCTATAACCGCCTCAAGGATAAAGTCTGGAGGCTGATGGGAGGAGGCACCAAGTACGGCGCCAATTCCCGCATGATCGTGAAGCAGCTCGGGAATGCGCTCAAGACCACGATCCTCGAAAAAAGCAACCTCTTCGAAGCCTTCCGTTTCCGGTATTTCGGGCCGGTGGACGGCAACGACGTCATCCGGCTGGTGAAGCTGCTCCGCGACCTGAACGATATCCAGGGACCGAAACTGTTGCACCTGGTGACGGTAAAGGGGAAAGGATACACCCATGCCGAAAAGGACCAAACGGTGTACCACGCTCCTGGCATCTTCGATAAGACCACCGGCGTCATCGCCGAGGATAAATGCCACGGTCAGGCCCCGAAATACCAGACCGTGTTTGGCCGCACTATCGTCGAGCTCGCCCGGAACAACCCGAAGGTCCTGGGCATTACACCGGCCATGTCGACCGGCTGCTCGCTGAACATCATGATGGCCCAGATGCCTGACCGCACATTCGACGTCGGTATTGCCGAGCAGCATGCGGTCACTTTTTCCGCAGGCCTGGCTGTAGCGGGTTACGTGCCTTTCTGCAACATTTACTCCACCTTCATGCAACGAGCTTACGACCAGGTGATCCATGACGTAGCTCTGCAGAAGCTGCCCGTGATCTTCTGCCTCGACCGCGGAGGGCTTGTGGGCGAGGACGGCGCCACCCATCACGGCGCATACGACCTGGCTTACCTGCGCTGCATCCCCAACATGATTGTCTGTTCCCCAATGAATGAAGAAGAATTGCGGGACATGATGTATACCGCCCAGCTGGATCCCAAAGGTCCGATTGCGATACGCTATCCCAAGGGCCGCGGCGTGATGAACGAATGGAAAACCCCGCTGAAGGAGATAAAAATCGGCAAAGGCCGGAAGATCCGCGACGGCAGAGATATCGCCATCCTCACGCTGGGTCACCCAGGGAACTACGCCGTGACTGCCACTGCCGCGCTGGAACAGGAAAACATCTCTGCCGCCCACTATGACCTGCGTTTCCTGAAACCACTGGATGAAGAGCTGCTGCACGAGGTCTTCAGGAACTTCTCACAAATCATCACAGTGGAGGATGGCACGATACAGGGCGGCATGGGCAGCGCGGTCCTCGAATTCATGGCGGACCACGGCTATCATGCAAAGGTGGTGAGACTGGGCATCCCCGACCGCTTCATCGAACAGGGAAGCGTGACGGAACTGCACAGGGAGTGCGGGTTTGATGCCGAAGGAATCATTACCAATATAAAGAATATAATAGAATGACGGATATGCGAATGGCTTGATGATTTCATTCGCATATCCGTCATTTATTAAATTTTACATATTTAGATTAGTTATTGCTGATGACTATTTTCCTGGAAACAGCTTCCGTCTGACAAACCATCCTGAGAAAGTAAAACCCATCTTTGAGACCGGCCGTAGAAAGGCTGAAGACAGATCCTGCCCCGTAAGACCGAACCACATCCTTCCTGCATACTTTCCCCGTGACATCATACAGCATTACGCTGACGGGATCTGTGATCCCTTCCGGCAAACGAATGTTGATCCGGTCCCCTGCAGGATTCGGATAAACAATTACCGCTGAAAGCGGGGATGCTTCTTCCTCCCCGGCACACACCTCCACACGTACAAAGTCCTTTCGGGTCAGCGTATGGGTTGTGGTTCCGTCGGAGATGGTCAGCGTGACATCATACCTGCCTTCCGAAGGGTAGATGACCGTTGGATTCCGGAGATCGCTCGACCACGGCTGTCCTCCAGGGAATTCCCAGTGCCAGGAAGTCACGTTATCGTAGGAGTCGTCCGTGAACTGCACGGGGTGGAACCGGCAAACAGTGGTTGAATCGGCGTGGA
>DAIRDK010000335.1:0-2364 GCA_036796175.1 Bacteroidales bacterium
CCGATTACGGAAGCAGTTCATCCAGGCGCTGGAAGGTAAATGTGATCGTCATCCACGATGCGCTGGAAAAAGTCAAGTCCATCCGTGGAGTCTATTTTGACTGGGATGCGGAACACGGCGGTCGCCACGATGTCGGTATGATCGCCGAAGAGGTCGGTGCTGTCCTGCCGGAGATCGTGACTTATGAAGACAACGGGGTGGATGCGGTCGGCATGGATTACAGCAGGATCACACCGTTGCTGCTGGAAGCAATCAAGGAGCTCTCCGCGAAGGTTGATGCGCTTGAGCAGGAAATGAAGGCACTGAAGAAGTAATGCAAAATGCATAGAGAACAGAGCAGATCTACTTCACCGTAATCCCGTTTGCTGCTGCAGCGACTCTGATCCGCTGTTCATCCGAACCACGTCCCGTCATGGAATAGACCTGAAGAAGGTTGCCGTAAGCTTCTGAAAAATGCGGATTGACCCGGATCGTCTTTTCCCAGTTCTCCACCGCAGGCTCAATGAGATTGTTCCGGTAGTACAACAGCCCTAGGTTGAAATAGACATTGTCATACGTCGGGTTGACCTGTATCTCGTTCAGGTAATATTTCTCGGCTTCCGCATCCCGCCCGGTGTTCATGCATACCAGGCCGATGTTGCCGTTGGCCAGAGGCTCAGAGGGATTAATTGCAACTGCTTTTCTGAAATACTTCTCCGCTTCGGACAGGTTGTTATCTAAATAGTACATCGCACCCAGATTGTTATAGTTGAATGCATGTGACGGCGACCTCTCAACGGCATTGGTCCAGAAGGCGATGCGGTTGCGGTAGTGGCGGGAGTGAGAGACGGAGAATATGAGGAATATGAAGAATATGAGGAATATGAGGAATGAGCCGGGATTCATGGAGCGAGGGCTCAGGGGAGAAATCTGCATGCTTTTGAATGGGGCGATCTCCAATAATAACATGATGAGCCCGGCAAGGGAAACATACACCCGGTGCTCGGTGAAGTCCGGTTCCTGCGATTTGCTTTTGATGAAAGCAGGGATCAGGAAAAGAAGGAACCAGGCGACAGCAAAGAGGATCCGGCGCCAATCCTTCTGCTTCGTTAAAATGATCAGCGTTGATATGGCCAGAATCCCGGCAATACCCATGAACATGGAAAGCATCATGTCCTTCATGATCGGGAAGACAGAAAGCCCCGCAGGGACGAGTGACTTGCCGATGAAAGGCAGTAAGGCTGGGAGGTTATGGATGATTGATGCCAGGGATTCGGAAACGGGATAACCGTGCGAGCCTCCCAGGACATGGTACCGGAGAACGATCCATGCAGGAGTGATGATGACCCATGCCAGCGAGGGGACCATGATTCGATTCATATTCCTCCCGTTTGTCAGAAGCGCGTAAATGAAGCAGATTACCGGAAGGACGATGGCGGTCTCCTTGGTAAAAAGGGCAAGGAGGAAGAATGAAGAGTGAAGAATGAAGAGTGAAGAAAGACGGGTTTTTATGTATCTGAGGAAAAAGAGGATCGAAGCGAAAACGAAAACGGCAAGCAGCGTGTCATTCCGGCCGGGGACCCAGGCGACTGCATGGACCAGGACCGGATGAACGACAAAGATCAGGGTGAACAGGAACGATTTGAGCCGGTCATAGCCCATTTCGGCTAGCAGCAGGAACAGCAGCCCGGAGGCCAGGATGTGCAGGATGATGTTGGTGACATGGAACATGGCGAAGGAACCGCCGCCGATGATCCTGTCTGCCACGAACGAGACGGTCAGGATGGGACGGTAATAATAGGCCTTGCTGCCCGGCGTATGGAAGGCGTCTTCCGTGAACGCCTTCGCGATCTGGTCCGGATGGCCTAACTGCTCCAGACGGCCGAGTATGAGTTCGTGATCGTCGAGGTAGGTGTAATCAAAGGTGATCGTCTGGCCGTATAGAATAAACCCGAGGATCGATATCCACAGGAGGGGGAAGAGCCCTGTTAAGTAACGGTTGCCGTTAGTGCTCGGAACAGTGCTCATAAAACAGATTAATAGTCAAAGTTAATTTTTTTTCATGCAGGGACGAGGAGATGCACAAGACGCATTAATAAACTGCGTCTTTGCGGATCCTCCGCGTCTTAGCGCGAAAACACGAATCATTTGCAAAAAATGCAAAAGATATTTTAAAAATTTTACTACTATGTAGAACAAGGTACCATAATTTGTATTATATTTGCTGCATGAAACCCGAAAACCAGATATCCCAATTACGGAAAGGCGTGCTTGAACTGTGCATCCTTTCCATCATTGCGAAAGGGGATGCCTATGCATCCGATATCCTGGAGCAATTGAAGTCTTCGGAACTGATCGTGGTCGAAGGCACGTTATACCCCCTGC
>DAIRDK010000336.1:0-2355 GCA_036796175.1 Bacteroidales bacterium
GTTCAAAGAGTTCCCGGTAGTGTCCCTTCCTTCCTTTGACCACCGGGGCGAGGATCATGATGCTGCGGCCGCCATAGCTGTCAAGGATCAGGTCCACGATCTGCTGCTCGGTGTACCGCACCATCTTCTCCCCCGTGTTGTATGAATAGGCGTCGCTCACCCGGGCGAAGAGGAGTCGCATGAAATCGTAGATCTCTGTAATCGTCCCGACGGTCGAACGCGGGTTCCGAGATGTTGATTTCTGCTCGATCGAGATCACCGGGCTGAGACCGCTGATCTTGTCCACATCGGGGCGTTCCAGGTGGCCGATAAATTGGCGGGCGTAAGCTGAAAACGTCTCCATGTATCTCCTTTGTCCTTCGGCGTAAATCGTATCAAACGCCAGGGAGGATTTTCCGCTGCCGCTCAGTCCCGTGAAGACCACAAGCTTGTTGCGGGGGATGGTGAGGTCGATGTTCTTCAGGTTGTGGACCCTTGCGCCAAATACTTCCAGGTTCTCTTCCACTTCTCTTTCGGGTAGTCTTTATCAGTGCATCTGCTGGATCTTCAGCGTGTCTTTGTAGAACCGGTCACTCAGGGAAGCCGGTTTCGGCAGCGAATCGGTATAGATCATGCCTGGTTTCGGCAGGATGAAGGTGTAGGTTTTCGCAGATCTGTTCGGCAGATTATATCGCCTGATCCACGGATTGAACTCCCGCAGGATTCTGTAATTCACGTTCAGCTTCAGGGCCAGGGCCGGCAGGTCCTGCACCGCCGAATCCACGCTGACCGTATACGTCGGGATCGGACGGTAGAGATCCTGCTCCCGGAGGTAAAATCCGTACCGGGTGGGGTGGTTGTATACTTCTTTAATGGCCAGAATACGGAAGATGTAACGGGCCGTTTCATCATTGAGCCAGAGGTCATAATAATTCGATGCGCGTTGACCCAGCAACGCCCTGCTCAAACCGTCCATGCCGCGGTTGTAGGAGGCGGCGACCAGCGTCCAGCTGTGATAGATCTCAAAGGCGTCCCTGAAATATAAACACGCTGCTTCGGTTGCCTTTTGCAGGTTGTACCGCTCATCCACCTCCTCCGTGATCTCCAGTCCGTATTTCTGCCCCGTGGCTTTCAGAAACTGCCAGAACCCTTCCGCATTTGAGGGGGAGACGGCATTGCTGAGGTTGCTTTCGATCATGCAGAGGTATTTGAAATCGTCGGGGATCCCGTTCTGTTTCAGGATCGGTTCGATCACCGGGAACCACCTTGCAGCCCGTTTAAAAGCGAGGATCGTGGAGGAATGCATGAAGGTGGCCGCCATGATCTCGCGGTCGAGGGCTTCCTTTACATAAAACAGTTCCAGAGGCGCTTTTTCTCCGGCGAATTCAGCCTGATCGGGTACAGGTGGTGTATAGATGCGATAGTCCCTGAAAAAATGGCTGCGGTATGCGAGTTCGTCGTCCCTCTTGTCAGTAATAGCGAAGATAAAGACAAGCGCCAGGCCAATGATGCCCGTGCCAATCAGGATATATTTTATATTTTTCTTAATCATTTCGATTTTTTTTCCACCACAAAGTCACGAATTGTGTCTTCGTGTCTTCGTGGTTAAATTAAAAATGGGAGCTTAGGTCCCTGAACAGAGGCGCTTTGCTATCTCTGTCAGAAATAACCGGCATCACATTTTCCCAATCGATATTCAGATCAGGATCATTCCACCGGATGCACCCTTCCGATTCTTTGTTATAAACGTTCGTACACTTGTAAAAGAACACGGTATTGTCCTCGAGCGTCAGGAACCCGTGCGCAAAACCTTCAGGGATCCAGTACATCAGTTTGTTTGCTCCCGAGAGTTCGACCGAGTGCCATTTTCCGAATGTCGGGGAGCCTTTGCGGATATCTACAGCTACATCCAGCACCGCGCCATGGACCACCCGTACCAGCTTCCCCTGTGCAAAAGGAGGGTTCTGGAAATGCATCCCCCTCAGGACCCCTTTCTTCGACTTCGATTCATTGTCCTGTACGAAAGTCAGGTCCAGTCCGTGTTTCAGGAATAGTTCACGGTTGTATGATTCAAAAAAGTAGCCCCGCTCATCTTCGAACACATTCGGCTTAATGATCAGGAGTCCTTCTATCGGTGTTTTGATAACTTCCATTCCTAACTTTCTTGGTCACTCGGTCACTTGGTCACTCGGTCACTTCTTACAGGTGAATACACTCACCGTACGCCTGCGCCACCGCCTCCATGATCGCTTCGCTCAACGTGGGGTGGGGGTGCACCGATTCGATGATTTCCTTGCCTGTAGTTTCGAGCTTGCGCGCCACAACCACCTCGGCGATCATTTCGGTCACGTTCTCGCCGATAAAGTGCGCACCAAG
>DAIRDK010000337.1:0-2342 GCA_036796175.1 Bacteroidales bacterium
GAAAGTGCAGCTGGCCAAGGGTTCACGCCGGCTCCAGCTGAAGAATGCGATGAAGGCCAAGTTCGACAACATCCTGGTGCCGATCTCGAACGTCGTCATCGATTCGGCACAACGCAGCTATATCAAGTTCGATGCGTTTTTCAGCAACGTGATGTTCCACGAAGTGGCCCATGGCCTCGGTATTAAAAATACGATCAACGACAAGGGCACGGTCCGCGATGCATTGAAGGAGAAATACTCCTCGTTTGAAGAAGCCAAGGCCGATATCCTCGGACTCTTCATGGTCACCAAGCTGATCGAAGCCGGTGAATTGCAGGATATCACCAAGGAAGAGGCGTTTGTCACTTACATGGCCGGTCTGATCCGTTCGGTCCGTTTTGGTGCTGCCAGCGCCCATGGCAAAGCCAATATGATGTGCTTTAATTTCTTTGCTGCCAACGGGGCATTCGTCAGGGATGCGAATGGCATGTACAAGGTCGATTTCGACAAATTCCGGCTTGCCATGAACGACTGGGCGAGGAAAGTGCTGGTGTTCGAAGGCGACGGGGACTATGAAGGCGCATCGGCATACCTTGAGGCCAACGGAAAGATCATGCCCGACCTGCAATCGGATCTCGACCGCATCAGGGAATCAAAGATCCCTGTCGATATTGTATATGACCAGGGTCTCAACGCACTGGGGCTATAAGCTGATCAGTTATTTCACCGGCGTCCCGGTCGAGAAGGTGCAGTCGCCGGTCAGCGGAACATTAGATGTTCGGCTGGCCAACGGCCGGCTCCTGCTCGATACGGCCCATGCAAATTATTCGTTCGGCTCGCTTCACCGCCTGTTCCAAAAGGTATTTCGTGCCATCAGGCTGAAGTCCTTCCCTCCTTCCAGCGTCTTGATGCTGGGGCTTGGTGCAGGAAGTGTCGTTTCGATCCTGCGCGATGAATACCATCTGGACATGCCGGTTGTGGCTGTTGATGCCGATCCTGAAGTGATCCGCCTGGCCAGGGAGCATTTCGGGATCGGCCGTTACCGGGGACTTGAGATCGTTTGCGAGGATGCCGTTACCTGGATACGGGCACATGCGGGAACCTTCGGAATGATCGTCATCGACCTTTTTGTTGATAACGATGTACCCGAGCCTGTCACAACCCGGACCTTCCTGTCAGATTGCAAAGCCCGGCTGTCCCCTGGCGGCCTGATGATCCTCAACTTCATCGTTCATTCCGGATCCCAGCGGGAAAAGTACGAGCGCCTGTTGCTAAATGCCAACGCTGCAGGACTGGAATACACCGAGAAACGAATTTTCGCTTCCAACAGGGTCCTCTTCCTGCGCCATGCCGGCAGCGGGAAGTCATAGCTCAATCGCCCCTGGGATCTTTCTGAACCGGCATTTTGGCCATTTTATCCACATCCATGCTGGGGAATCCGAATTCCTCCACGATCTTCCCTTTCACCAGGTAAATGCCGTCACCCCTGAAAGGGTAGTTTTTGAGGGAGGGAGGAAAATGGATCGTATCGAAAAAATGGCCGTTCACGTCAAGAAAAGTCCCGAAATGCATCCATTCGTGCCGGATGGTCCTGACATATTTGATCGTCACCAGCAGGCCCATCATGCGGACAGTCTTCCCGACATGCCGTGACATATCCCCGGCCAGGATATCGCCCCGGAAGGGTGTTTCGAGGAGGTCGAACCAGGATGTGGTGACCGGAAAGCCAAGGGTCTCGATCTCATCATAGACATCGATAAGCCGGTTGCTTTCGAGGTCAGGCATCGTGTATTTTTTTGATTCCGTTTCGAACAGGGATTCGTGAGACGCCGGGCGCGAGA
This sequence comes from Bacteroidales bacterium, assembly GCA_036796175.1. Classification (GTDB taxonomy): domain Bacteria; phylum Bacteroidota; class Bacteroidia; order Bacteroidales; family FEN-979; genus DAIRDK01. Next base: position 1,821 of record DAIRDK010000337.1, read on the forward strand.
CGTGCGACGTAAGCATGTGAGCTTCCCACAACAATGAGGCTTTCGATTTCCCCGTAAACCGGAATGCGCCCGCCCGGATCAGGATAATGAGCTGCTCGAGAGCGATCGGAACCCGCCTGACAAAATCCTCCATGTCCTTGTACAAGGCATTCGGTGTTCGGTGTTCGGTGTTCGATGTTCGTTGTTCGGATATTAATTTGCCGATCGTGGCTTCAAGATTTGCAATGTGAATGAATCCCAGGTAAATGTCCTTGCCTTTAATGACCGTCTTGTATTCGCTGTGGTTGATGCACGGCGGATGGAGATTGGCTCCGCAGATGCGGGCTTCGTTGAAGTAGACCCAGGAGGGATAGAAGCCTCCGAAGTTGTTGATCACGCCAACGATGAACTCCAGCGGGAACCAGGCTTTCAGGAAGAGGCTCTGGTAGCTCTCCACGGCATAGGATGCCGAATGGGCTTTGGAAAAGGAGTACCCTGCGAACGATTCGATCTGGCGCCACACTTCCTTCGTCACCTCTTCAG
>DAIRDK010000338.1:0-2327 GCA_036796175.1 Bacteroidales bacterium
TGCCCAAACGCATTGCATTTCATCACTTCGGCTGCAAGGTCAATTTTTCGGAAGCCTCATCGATTTCCAGGGAGTTCCGGGAGCATGGCTATGAACTGACGGACCACAAAGCGCACGCCGATATTTACGTGATCAGCACCTGCGCGGTGACCCGCGAAGCGGAAAAGAAGTGCATTTATGCCATCCGGCAGGCCCACCGTCAAAACCCTGAAGCCAGGATCGCCGTGATCGGCTGTTTTTCCGAGCTCAGTCCCGAAGAGATCCAGAAGATCGACGGTGTCTCCCTTGTCCTCGGCCAATCAGAAAAGTTCCGTCTCCTTGAACTGATCGAAGAGGACCTCCCCTACCATGTACCACGTACCACGTATCACGTACCACGTAGTACGTCGGACATACTACGTAGTACGTCGTTTACACCGAGTTATTCCCTTGGCGACAGGACAAGGTCATTCCTCAAGATCCAGGACGGTTGCGATTACTATTGCTCATACTGCACGATCCCGCTGGCACGGGGCCGGAGCCGCAGCGACACCATCGCCCATGTTGTGGAGGAGGCGCGGCAGATCGCCGCATCAGGGACCCGGGAGATTGTGCTCACCGGGGTGAACATCGGCGATTTCGGCAGGCAGAACGGAGAGACATTCCTGCAACTGGTTGAAGCGCTCGACCGCGAACCCGGGCTTCCTCCCCGCATCCGCATCTCTTCAATAGAACCCGATCTTCTGAACGATCGCCTGATCGAACTGGTGGCGTCGTCGGACCGGCTGATGCCGCATTTCCATATACCGCTTCAATCGGGTTCCGATAACCTGCTGAAGGCCATGCGGCGCAAGTACGATACGGCGCTATATGCAGGCCGGATTGAAAAGATCCGTTCTCTCCTACCCTTTGCCTGCATTGCCGCCGATGTGATCGTGGGCTTCCCCGGCGAATCGGATGAGGATTTTACCGAAACGTACCGGTTCCTTGAACGCATCGGCATCTCCTATATGCACGTATTTTCCTATTCCAAACGGGAGCGCACGAAGGCAGCCGGGTTAGACGGACAGGTCCCGGCAAACCTCATCAGGATCCGCAGCGAGCGGCTTCATCAGTTATCTGAAACAAAGAAGATGCATTTCTACGAATCAAACCGGGGAAGAACGGAATCGGTACTGCTGGAATCCGATCATGTGAACGGTTTAATGCACGGGTTCACCTCGAATTACATCAAGGTAAAAACCAGGTTCGATGAAGAAAAGGTCAATACGATCGTAAAAGTAACGTTAGAGACACTGGACGATGACCTGTCGTTTTTAATCCGGTGAAGCCGTCATCCGTCTATCTGTTTATCTGTCTATCTGTTTATCTGTCGAAAAATGAACTTAACAAAACTGACCGCTGATGTTTGCAGGGTAACTGAACAGGCCGCAGGATTTATCCGGGGTGAGGCTGAGAAGCTGTCAGCCCGGGATGTGCGGGAGAAATCGGCTCATAACCTGGTCACTTATATCGACGAGCAGTCGGAACAAATGCTGATCTCGGAACTTTCGAAGCTTTTGCCCGGCAGCGGGTTCATTGCCGAGGAGAGTCCGCAGTTGCAGAGGAAATCGCTGAACTGGATCGTGGATCCGCTGGACGGCACCACGAATTTCATTCACGGACTGCCCATTTACTGCATCAGCATCGCGCTGACGGAGGGTGATGAGGTGGTGCTGGGCGTTATATATGAAGCAAGCCAGAAAGAGTATTTCTACACCTGGAAGGGAGCGCCTTCGTATAGGAACGGCAAACCGATCCGCGTGTCAGGAACGGAGAACCTCAACAGCAGCCTGTTTGCCACAGGATTTCCCTATTATGATTACTCTCGTCTCGACCGCTACATGGAATTCTTCCGGTTCATGATGCAGAACTCAAGGGGCGTGCGGAGGCTGGGTTCGGCTGCAGCTGACCTGGCCTGGGTAGCCTGCGGACGGTTCGACGGATTTTACGAATACGGGCTGAGCCCCTGGGATGTCGCCGCCGGGGCGATCCTGACCGCCAATGCCGGCGGCAATGTTTGTGATTTCCGATCGGGCCGCAATTATCTTTTCGGGAAGGAGATCGTGGCCACCAACGGGATCGTCCACCGGGAATTCATGGAAGCCTTCAGCCGCTTCTTCTGAAATGTCCTTCAAAATTATCCGTTCCTCGTCGCAGCCTGGCAGTTAGTCGAATATTTCAATATCGCATCGGTAACATTTCTATTTTTGGGGCGTCATATTATTTATGAAAAGAAACATCCTGCTGCTCGTTTTTCTGTTTGTTTTCCTGAACGTTGCCAATAGCAAGAATCCCAAACGGGAAGC
>DAIRDK010000339.1:0-2313 GCA_036796175.1 Bacteroidales bacterium
GCGATGAGCGGGACCCTCTCCGACAGTTCGAAGTCGGCGGAAGAGGCGATGGAAAGAACCGGCAAGACGATCCACCTCGTTGATTCCAAGTCACTGACTGCAGGCATAGGGCTTACGGTACTCAGAATTGCCCGTGCCATCGAAGAAGGAAAAACTGCGGATGAGATCGTTGCAAGGATCCCGGGATGGATCAAGAAATCACATGTTCGGGTGACCATCCCCACTCTTAAGTACATCATAAGATCCGGCCGTGTCAGCCCGTTTAAAAGTTTCGTGGCCCGCCTTCTGGACCTTAAACCCGTGATTGCCGTTGATGAGAACGGCAAGACCTTCATGTTCGGCAAATCCTTCTCTACAAAGGGAAGTATGAAGAAAGTGATCCGGAACCTGGCCAAACTGGTCAGGGGAAACCAGGTTTGGGAATACGCGATCATGCATGCCAATAACCCGGAAGCCGCCGACTGGTATGCAGCCGAGATGGAAAAAGTCACGGGAAAGAAGCCGGTATTTGTCGATAACGCTTCTCCGGTCCTGGCAGCCAACACCGGGGAAGGGGTCGTCGGCATTGCCGTGATGCTTGAATAGTCCTTCTGTAATACAAACATCATGATCCTCCAGGTAGCCATTCTCACCTTCGTCTATATGACGATCATCTTTGTCGTTGCTCACTTCCTGGAGGACAACTCGATCGTGGATGTCTTCTGGGGACCTGGATTTGTTGTAATCGCCGCGTTCACCCTCATGGAAGCACCCGGCTGGGACGTCAGGAAGTGGGTGGTCAGTTTTCTTGTCTTCCTTTGGGGAGTGAGGCTCGCTTTCCACATCCTGATGAGGAACCGGAAAAAAGGGGAGGATTTCCGGTACCGGCAGTGGAGACAGACCTGGAAACACTTTGTGATACGTAGTTTTTTCCAGATTTTCTTGCTGCAGGGGCTGTTCATGCTCATAATTTCTGCCCCCATCTGGTTCATCAATTCCATGCCAAACGCCCCGCTGACGGTCCTGGATAACATCGGGCTGATCCTCTTTGGGGTCGGATTCTTTTTCGAGGTGATCGGCGACATGCAGCTGACCGTATTCAAAAAAGACCCGGCCAACAAGGGCAAGATCATCACGACCGGGTTGTGGAGTATGACCAGGCATCCGAATTACTTTGGGGAAGCCCTGATCTGGTTGGGGCTCTCATTTTATGCCTTCAGTCTTCCCCTGGGATGGATCACGCTGATCAGTCCTGTCACGATAACCGTGCTGCTGCGCTTTGTTTCCGGTGTCCCGATGCTGGAGAAAAAGTACAGGGATCATCCCGACTGGCCCGAATATGCCCGCAAGACCGCTCCTTTCGTCCCGTTTGTCAGGTTTTTATAGGCATTAAGGCACAAAGGCATTAGGTCTTTGGCATCCGGAATTCGGATATCGTCTAACCATCCCTGTATCATTGCATCCTTTTATCCTTGCATCCCTGCATCCCGTCATCCCGGAAATCCCTATCTTAGCGCAAAAATCAGACCATGATCACGAAACAGCTTCTTGCCCCGGAAAGCATTGTCGTTGTTGGCGGTTCGAACGATACTTCAAAACCCGGCGGGGCGGTGCTGAGGAACCTCATCCGGCACAAATTCGCAGGGAAACTTTTTGTGACGAACCTGAAAGAGAGCGAAGTCCAGGGGATAAAAAGCTTCAGCGATCCCGCATTGCTTCCCGACGTCGACCTGGCGATCATCGCCATCGCGGCCAGGTACATCCCCGACACGGTCGACCTGCTCGCGAAGCAGAAGAACACGAAAGCCTTCATCATTCTCTCTGCAGGATTCAGTGAAGAGAGTGCAGAAGGGAAAGCACTCGAGCAGAAGATCGTTTCCACCATCGAAAGTGTGGGGGGATCACTCATCGGACCCAATTGCGTGGGTGTGCTGACCCCAGGCTATGCAGGCATTTTCACGCAGCCTGTGCCGAAACTCGAACCGGGCGGATGTGATTTTATTTCAGGAAGCGGGGCGACCGCCTGCTTCATCATGGAGGCCGGCATTCCCAAAGGCCTTACGTTCTCAACGGTATTCTCGGTCGGGAACAGTGCGCAGATCGGCGTGGAGGATATCCTCAGACACCTGGATGAAACGTTCGATCCAAAGGCATCCTCGCGGGTGAAACTGCTGTATGTTGAGAATATCGGCAAACCGGAGATGCTGTTGAAGCATGCCTCCTCATTGATCCGGAAGGGATGCCGGATCGCCGCAGTCAAAGCCGGATCTTCAGAAGCGGGAAGCCGTGCCGCTTCCTCGCACACCGGGGCGCTCGCCACATCGGATGTCGCGG
>DAIRDK010000340.1:0-2301 GCA_036796175.1 Bacteroidales bacterium
TGCAGTTGCTCATGTTCACGCCGTTGTTCGTGTACTGATTGGTCACGGTGGTCTGCTCGGAGGAGTTGGCCACAATGGTGGTCACCATCACGTCCTCGGCCAGTTCCTTGATGATTGAGATGGGAATTCCGAACGGGTAGCGGACCAGGGCTCCCTGCATCCGGTCGAATTCGGCCACATTCCTGACCGGGGCCACGGGCGGATCGGTCTCTACGAAATTCTTGCCGATCTCATGGATCCGCAACAGTTCATCGGGGGTAAGCCAGTGGGTCAGTTTTTGGGGAGAGGCATCTTGGGCAGACAGGCGGAACGCCGGAATCATTAGGATGGCGGCAAGCAACACGAAAAAGTAAATACGTTTCATACAGGGAAGGAATGGTTCACAAAAATATGAATTTGCGCGGTAATAATTGGTAATAACTTTGACCTTCTGCGGGATACCGGGTTGCATCATCATTCCGTATTTTTTTAAATCTTTGCCGCATGAGTAAAAAAGTCAGGGTAGCTACTCTTTCCGTGTTTTCGAATTCCATGCTGATCGCCATTATACTGACCGTGGGGATCATCAGCGGATCGATCAGTATTATTTCCGAGGCGATCCACTCCTTCATGGACTTGCTGGCTGCCATCATCGCTTTTTTCTCCGTCAGGGTGAGCGATACCCCCGCTGATGAGCGGCATCCATACGGGCATGGGAAGTTTGAAAATATCTCCGGGGTCGTCGAAGCCATGCTCATTTTTGTCGCCGCTTTCTGGATCATATTCGAAGCGGTGAAAAAACTGCGTCACCCGGAGGAGGTCAAAACCCTCTGGCTCGGATTCGCGGTCATGACCGTTTCGGCCATCGTCAACGCGATCGTCTCGACACGTCTTTACAAAGTGGCCAGGGAGACCGATTCGATCGCCCTCGAAGCCGATGCACTCCACCTGAAGACCGATGTGCTGACCTCGGCGGGCGTTGCCCTGAGCATGGTGGTGATCTGGATCACCGGTTATCATATTTTCGATCCCATCGCCGCAATCCTGGTCGCCCTGCTGATCCTGAAAGAATCGTTCAGCCTGTTCCGGCGCGCTTACGGCCCCCTGCTCGATACCGCCCTTCCCGCCGATGAAGTGGAACGGATCACCCTGGTGATCGGGAAATTCTGCAGCTCCGGGGTATCCTTCCATGACCTGCGGACCCGCAAATCGGGAAGCCGTAAGTACGTCGACTTTCATCTCAATCTCGATCCCGACATGACGGTGAAGGAGGCTCATGACCTGTGCGATCTCATCGAAGCCGATATCCGGAAGGTGATCCCGAACAGCGAGGTCACGATCCATGTCGAGAATTTCTGATATACTACCCGCCCCATTCCTGCGTTAGCAATTAACATCCGATTGTTAATCAAAAAACCAACTACACTCCCCTTACAGCGGTTTTCCTGATATTTTTGCAGGTGAGGCCCTGAAAAGGGTTGTCTGTCAAAGAAAGCCATCATGAGAGTCAGAACACTCCCGTTTTTATTATTGCTGCTCCTTTCCTACCCGGCCTTTTCCCAGGAACCTTTGGCCGACACGGCCCGCGAACCGGTTATACTCGTCGACGATCCCGTGGCATCCATGCTCGACAGCCTGTCGGATCTGACCATCTTCCGTGAGAATGCTTTTTTGAAGAGTCCTAAAAACACGACCTATTCCGACAATTATGTTCCCTATTTCAGTGATTCGGTCTATCGTGAACGAATCGCCCAGATGAATGACCAATCACCGTTCGAGTACGTCTACAATTCACAGGTTCGGATGTTCATCGACCTGTACGCATATAAAAAACGCGGGCTCACTGCACGCATCATCGGTCTTTCCCAGATCTATTTCCCGCTGTTCGAAGAACAACTTGACAAATACAACATGCCGCTGGAACTGAAGTACCTGGCTGTCATCGAATCGGCGCTGAACCCGATCGCCAACTCACGGGCGGGTGCCAAAGGGCTGTGGCAGTTCATGTACGGAACCGGGAAAGTGTACGGACTGAAGGTGACCTCATATGTCGATGACCGCTATGACCCTTATAAATCAACGATCGCTGCATGTGAACACCTCAGCGACCTGTATGATATCTACGGCAACTGGTCCCTGGCGCTCGCCGCGTACAACTCCGGGGCAGGCAACGTGAACAAGGCCATCCGGCGGGCCGGCGGGATCAAGAATTTCTGGACCATCTATCCTTATCTTCCGCGTGAAACCCGCTCGTACGTTCCGGCATTCATCGCCGCCAGCTACGTATTGACATATGCGGATGAACATAATATTAAACCGGTC
>DAIRDK010000341.1:0-2297 GCA_036796175.1 Bacteroidales bacterium
GGGATGGCGATCCGGGCTTTGGTATCGAGCACCGCACCAACGGCTTCTTCAACATTGTTCATCGTATAAGTCTGTCCAAGCGGCAGCATAATGATATCACACCGGATCCCGTTCATTTCAGGGATTCGCTCCGTGTCGCCCGTGTGGTAGACTTTGATGCCGTTGAAATCAATGATGTACCCAACGTAATTCTTGCTCTTCGGGTGCATCTGCCGGGTGATGTTGTATGCCGGAACAGCGGTGATGTCAAGTCCGAGGACATTGATCTTCGATCCCGGGACCACAGACTGGACGTTTGTATAGCCCGCCTGTTGCAGCTTGTCCACGCAGGCTTCAGCAACAACAAACCGGGTATCGGGCCCGGCGATCCTGGCAACATCCGCAAGCGACAGGTGATCTCCGTGATCGTGGGTGATCAGGATCAGGTCGGCCGTTCCGGCTGATGTCAGCTGGTAGGGATCGATGTAAATGATATGGCCCTTGTAACTGATCCTGACCGTTGCCTGTCCGAGCCATTGAATGGCCTTGGCGAACTGCAGGACCTCATCGAAGTGTTTTGTTTGTTCCATAGTGGGATGATTTATCCGGGGAGGGACTCCGCTTGCAGAGCCCCACATGCCCGGCCATAAGAAGATGATCAGGATGAGAATTATCTTGTTCATATCAGGTTCGTTTTATATGATCAAAGTTACGACATTCAGGTGGCAATTGGACACTGGAGGCATTATCTTTACAGTTATGAAAGCATGGATCATCGATCGTACCTGCGACCTTAAAACAGAACGGCATCCGTTGAAGCGGGTCGACATCCCCAAATCCGTACCGAAACCCGGCGAGCTGTTGATCAAAGTAATCACCTGCGGGATCTGCCATACCGAGATCGACGAGATCGAAGGACGGACACCTCCGCCGGCATATCCCGTGGTGCCCGGACACCAGGTGGTCGGAATCGTAGAGGAAACACGGGAAACCGGCAACGGAATCCGACCGGGTGACCGGGTCGGGGTCGCCTGGATCTGGTCGGCCTGCGGCAACTGTTTTTATTGTCTTACCGGGCATGAGAACCTGTGCCCCGGATTCCTGGCCACCGGAAGGGACGTCAACGGTGGATATGCCGAATACATGACGGTGCCGGAACGATATGCCTACCTGATCCCGGAATTCTTTACCGATGCCGAAGCAGCCCCGCTTCTGTGCGCCGGGGCTATCGGGTACCGTTCGGTCCTCCTGGCCGGGATGGAAAACGGGAAACGGATCGGGTTGACCGGATTCGGTGCATCTGCTCACCTGGTCTTAAAAATGGTGAGATTCCTGTATCCGCAATCGGAAGTTTTTATCTTTGCCCGAAGTCCCGATGAACGGGCATTTGCCCTGGAACTGGGAGCCAGTTGGGCGGGCGACACCCCGGATCCACCGCCACAACTGCTCGACTGCATTATCGATACGACACCGGTCTGGACGCCTGTAGTCCGTGCACTGGAATTTCTCAGGCCCGGCGGCCGTCTGGTCATCAATGTGATCCGAAAAGAACATCACGACCAGGAAGTCCTGGCCCATATCGATTATCCGCGACATCTGTGGATGGAGAAAGAGATCAAGAGCGTAGCCAATGTGACCGGCCGCGACGTGCGGGATTTTATCCGGATCGTAGCTGACATGCAGTTCAAACCGGAGATTGAACTGTACCCGTTCGAAGAAGCCAACCAGGCTGTAATGGATATCAAGAACCGAAGGATAAAGGGAGCGAAGGTGTTGATAGTGTAATTCCTTAAAATCCGAGGAATTGGATCGCGATCCCGCACAGGAGAATGGCAGCACCTGCCATCGCATGGGTGAACCGCTCCATGGTTTTCATGGGGAGCAGTTGAATGCCATACCGCAATAACAGTACGGTTGCGAGCATCGTCAGGATCGTGGCACTACTGAATACAAAGACGATCCACAACAGGCTTCCCGCGCTTTGATACGCCGCAGGGTACATCAGGATTGGGATCAGCGGCTCACAGGGGCCAAACACGAAGATGGTAAATAAGATCCATGGCGTCAGGTTCGTGGCACTTTCTGCGGAATGAATATGGACATGGCCGTCATGGTGCGTATGTTCATGCGTGTGGAAAGTCCCGTTGTTGTGCAGGTGGCTATGGGTATGCGGCTTGTTTCGGTATGCTTTTCTCAGTCCCCAGATCATATACGCCAGGCCGAAAGCCATCAGGAACCAGGCTGCGATATTTCCTCTTACCGATTCGATGAACTCCAGCTTTGAAACGGCTATCCCGAGAGCGATACCCGCCAGTCCG
>DAIRDK010000342.1:0-2289 GCA_036796175.1 Bacteroidales bacterium
ATGGATTGTTTAACAGAAGCCAGGGAACAAAGATAGCATTGAACTCGTCAGGGTGGGTCTCGATCGGGATATGGCCCGCACCGGGTATGATTTCCATTTCAGAACCCGGGACGGCCTTCTGCAGTCGTTTGCCCTTGCCTTTGCCGATCCAGTTGTCTTTTCCTCCCCAGATGATCAGCAGGGGTATGGTCGGCATGGTCTTAACATCCATGCTGACAACCTCCCGGGAATGGGTCCACACGCCGAATGCGGCTTGTGCTGTGCCATCGATCAGCAACGGGGTCAGGTACCCCATCACTTCAACTGAATCGGGCTGGCGTCCGTAAGCGCTTTTCAGCAGCCGGCGGAGGGTTTTGTAAGTAAACACATTGTTCTCCGTCATATTTACCAGGAACCTGTTGACCAGGCGGTTCTTCGCAGCCGCGGAGGCCGTGTTCGTCAGGTTGCTGCTTTTCATGAAAACCAACCCGTCAACCACAGTGAGCGTTTGAGTTCGTGTTGGTTCAACCAGTGCCATGGCTTCAGCCACCCCGCCTCCCATGGAGTGACCCGCCACATTCCACGGGGTGGTGTCTTTTCCGTCGATGGCATCGAGTAGATGCCAGACAAGCAGGGCCCGGCTGCTGTTCGACTGGTTCAGCGAAGGGTTGCGCTCACTGTATCCAAACGAGGGCAGATCCACGGCGACGACACGGAATCCGGCTGCAACCAGGGGTTCGATATTTTTTCTCCAGCAATGGGTCGAACCGCAAAACCCATGAATGAGAACGATTTTCCCCCTGGGACCGGGCAGGTCGTCATTCCATGTGCGGTAATGCAACAGGACGGAATCCACCCTGAGAAAATGACTGTTATCATAAGGATTCGCGGGCACAGGGGCAACACGGTCCTTCCTGCCGCCGTAAGTCAGGCTGCTAACCAGGAAGAACCCGAGGCAGAACAGGTATATAACGGGTCGTGGCATATCGGTAAACCGTTTACAAAAATGAACTTTTTCGCGTTCCTATCAAAGAAATCAATCGTGTGTTCAGGATGTTTAGTAATTTTGTTCGTATATAACACGTTTGCCATGAGCGAAATGACCAGATTTTCGAAGAATTACCACGATCTGAGCACCGATTCCGGTTATCAGTTCGAATTCTTCTGCGATCTCTGCGGCACTGGCTACCGCTCCACCTTCCAGGGTTCCTTATCCGGCCGGGCTTCACAATTGCTGACTGCGGCCAGCAACCTGATCGGAGGAGTCCTGGGTGCCGCCCCGTCCGATGGCAACAATATACGGGATGCCGGCTGGGAAAAAGCACATGAAAAAGCGTTCCTGGAGGCGATTGATGAGGTGAGTCCCCATTTCATCCAGTGCCCCCAATGCTTGAAGTGGGTCTGCCGGGAGGAGTGCTGGAATCTGAAAAAAGGCCTCTGCAAGGATTGCGCTGCCGGTCCCGAAGGAAAATAAACGGTTTACTTAATCAACAAATCAATGGAAGGAAAAAAGATAAATCCTTACCTCCCTTTGCTTTATGCTGTCCTGGTCGCCTTTGGGATCGTCCTGGGCATGCTGCTGACCCATGTGGGTGCAGGGATCTTCCCGCGGAATGCAGAAGGATCGGGGAAGGTGAACGAAGTGATCCATTACATCGATGATAACTATGTGGATACGGTCAAACAATCTACCCTCGAGGAGAAGGCAATCACAGGCATGCTCCAGCAACTGGATCCGCATTCGGTGTATATCCCGGCCAGCGAGTTCCATGCGGCGACTGACCCGCTGATGGGCAGTTTTGAAGGGATCGGGGTGCAGTTCAGGATCGAGGCAGATACCATCACGGTGATCAATACCATATCGGGCGGACCGTCGGAAAAGGTCGGCATCCGGGCCGGGGACCGGATCGTGAAGATCAATGATACCCTTGTTGCCGGGAAAAAGATCACCAACGCCGAGGTCATGAAGAAACTCAAAGGCCCTAAAGGTACGGAGGTCAAGGTATCTGTTTACCGCAGGGGGACAACCGGGCTGACCGATTTCAACATCACCCGGGATGTCATCCCCACCTACAGCCTCGACATCGCCTACATGGCAGACGCCACGACGGGGTACATCCGCCTGAATAATTTCTCGGCCACCACGTACGAAGAATTCCATAAAGCCCTGGCCGGACTGATCGATCAGGGAATGAAAAAACTGATCCTTGACCTCCAGGGCAACGGAGGCGGGTACCTGCAGGCGGCTGCGGATGTGGCCAACGAGTTTCTGCCGCGCGGCGCACTGATCGTTTACACCGAAGGGGAACA
>DAIRDK010000343.1:0-2262 GCA_036796175.1 Bacteroidales bacterium
AGTTGACCGGCACCCCCTTCAGCGTCACGATGTACTGCTTGTCCTTGTACTTCATCAGCGCATTCTCCTCCACCACCCCGGCCAGGGACACCACCCCCGGGATCTTTCGGATCCGTTCCTCCGCCAGGCTGTCGGGAAGGAACGTCTTGCCGACCATTGCGGTTACCTGCAGATCGGGATTGAAGGAATTGAACAGGGAGACCACCAGGTCCTGGAATCCGTTGAAGACCGACAGCACGATGATCAGGGCCATGGTGCCCACGGTGACACCGGCTACAGAGATGCCGGAAATGATATTGATGATGTGATGCGACTTCTTCGCAAAGAGATACCGCCTCGCTATGTAGAACGGGAAATTCAATTTATCGGGGATCTGTGGTCACTTCCATGCTTTAACGACAAGCCCTGTACCGGTAGTATGTTTCTTCCTCACATCCAGGTGATTCAGGCAGTAAGCCACCGGGAAGGCCAGCAGGTAATAAACCGGCAGGACGATGAACAAGAGTTTGGAGGCATTCAGCATCCGGATCGGGTACTTCATCGAAATTCGCCAGGCAGCCTGTCCCGGCCGGCCATAGGAGTAATAGGCTTCGGTCTTTTTGAATCCTGCCCTCTTGAGTTTTTCCTGGATGTCGTTGAGGTTATACCCGTCACGGACATGCTCCTCGATGAAGGATTCCTCTTCGTCATGGTCATGAACGTCCGAACCGCCCTGGTCGGACGGGGTCGAGATGAGCAGCATGCCGCCGGATTTCATCGACCTGCATAAGTTCGTGAATACCTGTTCATCTTCGGCAATGTGCTCCATGACATCCACCGAAAGGATAAAATCATAGGTGTCGTTCTGAACGTACGTGGTGAGGTCGGCCATTTCGAACCGGACATTCCGCCTGCCTGCCCGTTCGAAGAACCGGGTGCAGTCGACGATCTGCTCCTCCTTCACATCCACGGCCACCACCTTCCAGAAGGGGCTCATGCCCGAAATGAACCAGGTGTACTGGCCGAAACCGGAGCCGGCATCGAGGACCATCCGTTCCCCGGGGTGGTCGGTGATCCACTTCCTCAACACCCTTTTCACGTACCAGGTTCGCAACAGCAGGAGGTCGAGCAGCTTGTAAAACAGGATCCGGAGGGCGGGCGTCGTATTGAATACCTTGCCCAGGGTCCGTTTGATGGGATCGTATTTCAATGTTTCAGGAGATTTTCAATATTTTCGATGTAATCCAGGGAGTCGTCCTCAAAGAACTGCAGTTCAGGGATCACCCGGAGCTGGTTGCGTTCCCGCTGGCCCAGCTGGTGTCTGATCTCCCGGGCGTGTTCCCGGACCTGCGTCAGCACCCCTCCTTTTTCCTTTGCGTTGAAGATGCTGAGATAGATCTTCGCGATGGACAGGTCGCGGGTCACATAGGTTTTGGTCACGGTGATCATAGCTCCGCCAAACAACGTTTGCGACTGCTGGAACATCCTGCTCAGGTCCTTCTGGATCAGGCGGGCGATCTTATGCTGGCGGGTCGACTCCATAACGCAAAAGTACGATTTTGCGGCCGGAAATAAAAAAATCTATCTTTGCCACTCTTTGCAAGAAACCGGGTATTCATTAAAACCTCCTGTTATGCAGCTTAAAAGGACCTTTTCAGAGGATTGGATGGCGGTCGTGATCGGCTTTGTCATCATCCTTCTGACTATATTCATATATAAATGGATGCCTTCCCTCCCGATGCTCTTCAACCCGAAGGAGAAGTGGAGCGGGGTGGAATTCCTCTCGGGATTCTTCTCCCGTCCCAACCTGGCCAGGATCCTTTACATATTCGTCGTGTTCGCCATGCTGGCCTACCTTGGGCTGATGTTCGCAGGCAAGCAGGCACGAACCTTTTTTTATTCATTCTTCTTTATCGTCTTCCTCGCCATCATCGCCCAGATCATCTCTACCCATGCCTACATGAAGGCCATGAGCCTGGAAACGGTCCTCTTTTCCGTGATCATCGGGCTGGTCATCGGGAATATCTTTGAGATTCCGGATTGGATGAAACCGGGGATCCAGAGCGAGTTCTACATCAAGATCGGGCTTGTTCTTTTAGGGACCACCATCCTGTTCAGCAACATCATGAAGGCGGGCGCCCTCGGACTGATCCAGGCGCTGGTCGTCGTGGTATCGGTATGGTATATCGCCTTCTGGATCGCCCGCAAGCTGAAAGTCGACGACGAAATGTCGACCATGCTGGCCAGCGCTGTATCGATCTGCGGGGTTTCCGCGGCAATAGC
>DAIRDK010000344.1:0-2259 GCA_036796175.1 Bacteroidales bacterium
AAAGCACTTCTCGGCTGGGAACCGCAGATCGCCTTTGAACAGGGAATCTGCAAAACCATCGAGTCATTTAACCAAATCAGTAACTAAATACATCTGAATATGAAAATTGCAATTGTCGGAACCGGGTATGTCGGACTTGTTACCGGCACCTGTTTTTCCGAAGTCGGAATAGATGTGACCTGCGTCGATATTGACGAACAGAAGATCATCAACCTCAAGAACGGGATCATACCGATTTATGAGCCCGGACTGGAAGACATGGTTAACCGCAATGCAGCGAAAGGGAGGCTGCATTTTACCACCAGCATCCGGGAAGCGATCGAGGGATGTGAGGTGATCTTTATTGCGGTCGGAACCCCGCCGGACGAAGACGGCAGTGCCGACCTGCAGTACGTGATCGGAGTCGCCAGGGACATTGGCAAGTACATGAAGGATTATCTCCTCGTAGTCACCAAGAGCACGGTTCCCGTAGGAACCGCATCCAAAGTCCGGTCCGCCATCGAAGACGAACTGAAGCAACGAGGCCTTCCGATCTCATTCGATGTGGCCTCCAATCCGGAGTTCCTGAAAGAGGGAGCCGCCGTGGACGATTTCCTCAAACCCGACCGCATCGTCATCGGCATCGAATCGGAACGAGCGGAAGAAGTGATGAAGCGGCTCTACAAGCCCTTTACCCTGAACGGGCACCCGGTTATCTTCATGGATATCACCTCGGCTGAAATGACCAAATACGCCGCCAACTCCATGCTGGCGACCAAGATCAGTTTCATGAACGACATCGCCAACCTCTGTGAGATCGTTGGGGCGAATGTCAACATGGTGCGCAAAGGGATCGGCTCCGACTCCAGGATCGGGCCGAAGTTCATTTATCCCGGGGTCGGGTACGGGGGATCCTGTTTCCCCAAGGATGTCAAAGCCCTGATCAGGACCTCCAGGGATTACCAGTATAACCTTCGCGTCCTGCAGGCTGTGGAAGAGGTCAACGATGACCAGAAACTGGTGATGTTCCGCAAGATCAGCACCCATTTCAAGGGCGACCTCAAAGGCCGCACGGTGGCCCTGTGGGGACTCTCTTTCAAGCCCCATACCGACGACATGCGGGAAGCCCCGTCCATTGTGCTGATCCATGCCCTGCTGAATGCGGGGGTCAAGGTAATCGCCTATGACCCGGTCGCCATGCATGAGGCAAAACGGATCCTGGGCGATACGATCACCTATGCCGGCGGAATGTACGAGGCACTTGACGGAGCCGATGGCCTCCTCATGGTCACCGAATGGCCCGAATTCAGGTTCCCGGATTTCGGGAAGATCAAACAACTGCTGAAATACCCGGTGATCTTCGACGGCAGGAACATCTATGATGTAAATGAGATGAAAGATCAGGGATTTAGTTACTATTGTATCGGAATCAACACGTCAGCCTTATGATCCGCAAAAAGATACTGGTCACCGGCGGTGCCGGATTCCTGGGATCGCACCTCTGTGAACGCCTGCTGAATGAGGGAAACGAGGTCGTATGCCTCGACAACTATTTCACGGGGCAGAAGCAGAATGTGGTCCACCTGATGGACAATCCTTTCTTCGAGCTGATCCGGCATGATGTAACGATGCCGTTTTATATCGAAGTCGATGAGATCTATAACCTCGCCTGTCCCGCCTCCCCGATCCATTACCAGTACAATCCCATCAAGACGGTAAAGACCTCCGTGATGGGGGCCATCAACATGCTCGGTCTGGCGAAACGGATCAGGGCCAGAATCCTTCAGGCATCGACCAGCGAAGTCTACGGCGATCCGGAAGTGCACCCCCAGGTGGAAGCGTACTGGGGTCATGTGAATCCCATCGGACTTCGATCCTGCTATGATGAAGGGAAACGGGTGGCCGAAACGCTTTTCATCAACTACCACCTGCAAAACAAAGTACGCATCAAGATCGTCAGGATCTTTAACACCTATGGTCCCCGGATGCACCCCAACGACGGGCGCGTGGTCTCTAATTTCATCATGCAGGCCTTGCGGGGCGAGGATATCACGCTGTACGGCGACGGCTCCCAGACCCGAAGTTTCTGTTACGTGGACGACCTCATCGACGGAATGATCCGGATGATGGGAACTTCCGATACGTTCACCGGGCCCGTCAACCTGGGCAATCCCGACGAGTTCACGATCCGCCAGCTGGCGGAGGCAGTCATCCGCCTAACCGGATCGCGGTCGAAGATCGTTCTCCATCCCCTGCCCCCGGATGATCCGACCCAACGGC
>DAIRDK010000345.1:0-2201 GCA_036796175.1 Bacteroidales bacterium
AAGAACGCAACGGACAAGATCAATGGCCGGCGCCGCGAGCACTATGCCCGGATAGAAGATGAACAGAAAACCAACCTCGAAACCAAGTCGGCCCTGTGCGAACAGGCAGAGGAAGTGCTGACACTGAAGAACGAGAGCATCCGCGACTGGCAGGAGAATACCAATAAAGTCAATGAACTGCTGAAGATCTGGAAAAGTGTGGGACCCGTTCCCCAGAAGGTGAATGCATCCATCTGGACCCGGTTCAAGGGATCTCTCGATACCTTCTTCTCAAATAAAAAAGAGTTCTTCGACAAGCTCAAGGATCAGCAGGTGCACAATTACAACCTGAAAGTCGAGCTGTGTGTGCAGGCTGAAGGGTTGAAGACCAGCACCGACTGGAAGAAAACAACCAATGAACTGATCCGGTTGCAGAACGAGTGGAAAAAGATCGGGCCGGTTCCGAAAAAGCATTCCGACAAGATCTGGAAACGGTTCCGGGCCGCATGCGATGAATTCTTCACAGCCAAATCCGCTTACTTTTCCAATATTCATAGCCATGAAGAGGAGAACCTGGCGAAGAAACTGGAACTGATGAACCGGCTAAAGGAATTCCAGTTCACGGATAACAAGACGGAAAACCTGGAGATCCTGAAGAATTTCCAGCGCGAATGGACCGAGATCGGGCACATCCCCATCAAGGAAAAAGATAAGCTGCAGAATGAATTCCGCGCACTGGTCAACGAGCAGCTCGACAAGCTCCGCATCAGCGAAGCGGAGATGTCGGCCGTTACCTTCCAGTCCCGGATCGAATCGCTGAAGGGAGATCCGCAGTCGAAAAAGATCATATACCGGGAACGCGAGCTCCTGGCCGGAAAGATATCCAAGCTCCGCGACGACATCAATCTTTGGGAGAATAACATTGGTTTTCTTGCCAAATCGAAGAATGCGGCGATCCTGCGGGCCGAGTTCGAAGAGAAGATCAACAAGGCCAAAGCCGACCTGAAGGTGATGGAGGCGAAGCTGAAGATCCTGAGGGCGCAGAGCTAGAGGACGGAAGACGGGAGACGGAGGACGGCGGACTGGGAACTGCAAACTTTTCTCATGGCAGGTAACTCCATAGGAAAACTTTTAGTGCTGACCACCTTCGGGGAGTCGCACGGGCCTGCGGTCGGCGGGGTGCTGGATGGCTTTCCTGCACGCATCAAGATCGATCCCGAGTTTATCCAGTCTGAGATCAACCGCCGGAATCCTGCGAACTATCCGTCTTCAACCCCGAGGAAGGAGAAAGATGAGATCGAGATCCTCTCCGGGCTTCTTGACAATATGAGCACAGGAGCGCCCATTGCTTTTCTGATCAGGAACACCGACCATCGAACATCGGATTACGAACATCTGAAGAACCTGTACCGCCCGTCGCATGCCGATTTTACCTGGGAGCAGAAATTTGGCATCCGCGACCACCGCGGAGGAGGAAGGGCATCTGCACGGGCCACTGTGGCCTGGGTCGCCGCCGGCGCGTTCGCGAAAACCCTGCTGGCTCAGCACGGGATTACTGTCAAAGGTTTCGTATCACAAATCGGTCCGTACCAGACGCCGGACGGTGAACTTTCCCTCCAGGTCATCGAATATCTTGAGAAACTGAAAACGGCAGGCGATACGGCAGGCGGTGTCGTCACCACAACGATCACCGGCGTTCCCGCGGGCCTGGGCGAACCGGTTTTCGACAAGCTGCATGCCGACCTGGCGAAAGCAGTGTTGAGCATCCCCGCCGTCAAAGGCTTTGAGACCGGTTCAGGGTTCGCAGCGGCAGCCATGACCGGCTCACAGCATAATGACGTGTTCCTTAAAGAAAAAGACGGGATCCATACGAAAACCAACAACTCCGGTGGCATCCAGGGCGGGATCTCCAACGGGATGCCGATCATTTTCCGCACTGCGTTCAAGCCCGTTTCCACGCTGGCCATGCAGCAAACGACCGTCGACCGTGAAGGGCACGAGATTACATTCGAAGGCAAAGGGAGGCATGATGTGTGTGTGGTGCCAAGGGCGGTCGTGATCGTAGAAGCGATGGCGGCGCTGGTTGTTTCGGATCATTACATCAGAGCGTTCCACTAACTCCCCCGCGGGTTAACCGAAAACCGAAAAAATCTTCCTTAAAAAGTTGACTTTACGTTCACTTTTATATATATTGCATGAATTATTTTCATTGTATGTCATTC
>DAIRDK010000346.1:0-2187 GCA_036796175.1 Bacteroidales bacterium
CCTACCGGATGCTGCCTCCGGAAACAATATCATTACGATCACACGGTTCCAAGCGGTTATTCAAAGATATGAGAATTTGTTCTTTTTACACCTGACTATTCCGCCCCCTCCCCGAATGGGGAGGGGGCAGGGGGAGGGGCTTTGACAGGCTCTGAACCTGTGGGTTCAGAGCCATGCCTCATTTTCAAGAATCTGCCTGTCAAATTTTTTGGACATTTTGATAAAAACCTTTACACTTGCAGGCTCTCCGTCATAGAACCGGAAATTTCTATCGTCATGTCACCCAAACCACATCCCGGCAAACCTCTGAACCAGGGCCTCCTCTGGGCCGGTTTCATCATTGCCTGCACCATCGCCGTCTATCTTCCCTCACTGAACAACGCCCTCACCAACTGGGACGACCGACTGTATATCATCGATAATCCGATGATCCGGTTCCTGTCGTGGGAACACATCCGGGAGATGTTCACCACGTTTTATGCCGGGAATTATCATCCCTTGACCATGCTGTCACTGGCAGTGGATTACCGGTTCGGGAAAACGGAACCCTTCGCCTATCACCTGACCAATATCCTGTTGCATGCCGCAAATGCGGTCCTGGTTTATTTTGTGATCCGCCGGCTGACCCGGAAGACCGGGGTGGCGGTGCTGGCCGGACTGCTCTTCGGGCTGCATCCCCTGCACGTGGAATCGGTAGCATGGGTCTCCGAACGTAAAGATGTTCTGTACGCGTTCTTCTTCCTCCTGTCGCTGCTATGCTATATCAGGTTTGCAGCAGACACTGAGAACAAGAAGTGTTACTGGCTGAGCATTCTTTTCTTCATCCTGTCGCTCCTTTCCAAAGGCCAGGCCGTTTCGCTGGCAGTTACCCTGGTGCTGGCTGACTACTTCCTGGGGAGGAAACTCCTGTCGCGGGAGGTCATCCTGGAAAAGATCCCGTTCTTCGCAATGGCCCTGGCTTTCGGGGTGACCGCCGTGGTGGCCCAGGCGGATGTCAGGGCCATGCTGCTGGAACATTTCCCGTGGTACGAACGGGTAGCCTTCGCATCATACGGGCTGTTGATGTATGTGGTAAAACTTATTCTCCCGCTCGGGCTGTCTGCATTCTACCCCTACCCTGTCGTACATACTGCCGATGCGATCCCGGTCCTTTATTGGGCATGCATTCTTATCTGGATCGTTCCTGCCATCGTGCTGTTCAAATCATACCGGCGTTCGAAGGTCGTTTTCTTCTCCATCCTTTTCTTCCTGGTCAACATTTTTCCCGTACTTCAGCTGCTGCCCGTCGGGTCGGCGATCATGGCCGACCGTTACGCGTACGTCCCTTCCATTGGTTATTGTCTGCTCTTCGGCTGGGTGCTTGCGGGAACGGATCTGCTGCAAAAATACCGGTCGGGTTACGTGATCGGGGCCGCATACCTGGTATTCGCCGGTATCCTTGCAGTTCAGCGGACGCAGGTCTGGAAAGACTCCCTGAGCCTCTGGAGCGACGTGATCGCAAAGCGGTCGAAAGCAGCGCTTGCATGGTACAACCGGGGACTCGCAAAGAAGGATGCCGGGGATATCCGGGGCGCGCTTGATGATTTCTCGGAATCGATCCGGATCAATCCCAATGTGGCGGCATCGTACAACAACCGGGCGTTCGCCAGGAAACTGCTGAAGGATTACCGGGGGGCCATAGAGGACTACACGCGCACGATCGGGCTCGATTCCGCATACACCCTGGCGTGGTACAACAGGGGCGTTGCGAAAAAGGAACTGCGGGATTTCAGCGGGGCGATCAGTGACCTGGATAAAGCGATTTCGTTAAATCCAGCCGATCCCTACGCCTATTTCCACAGGGCGGTCGCTAAAAGCCAATCGGGAGATCCCGGAGGGGCGGCGGATGATTACCGCAAAACGATCGCCCTGGAACCACGGTTCGCCGGAGCCTACCTGAACCTTGGAAGCCTGTACCTCTTGCAGAACAATGCAACCGCCGCAGCAGAGGTCCTGGAACAGGGCGTTAGGAGCGCCCCCGGGAATGCGGCATTGTTCGATAACCTGGGATATGCTTACCTGGAATTGAAGGATTATCCCCGCTCGATCGAAAACTTTCAACAATGCCTCGAGATCAGCAATACCAACTTCGATGCAGCCATTGGCATGGCTATGGCGTACCTTAAACAGGGCGACCGGGCAAAAGCG
>DAIRDK010000347.1:0-2181 GCA_036796175.1 Bacteroidales bacterium
AGTGGCCCAGGCGGACTATGATGCCGCCCTGTCGGCATATGAAACGGCCGTTTCCAGTGCCCGATCGGCTGAAGCCAACCTGAACCGCGCCCGGATCAACCTGCGGTACGCCACTATCACAGCCCCCATTTCCGGTGTCATCGTGTCGCGCAATGTAGATGTGGGGCAAACGGTTGCCGCCAGTTTCAATACGCCGACCTTGTTCACTATTGCCAATGACCTTACGAAAATGCAGGTCCAGGCCAGCATCGACGAAGCGGACATCGGCAAGATCCTGGTGGGGCAGGAGGTAACCTTTACCGTGGATGCATACGACAACCAGACGTTCAGCGGGGTGGTCAGGCAAGTAAGGCTCCAGCCTACCGTCGTGCAGAATGTGGTGAATTACACCGTAATCATAGATGTTCCCAATCCGGATATGAAGTTGCTCCCGGGAATGACGGCCAACCTCACAGTCAAGATCTCGGAGGCTGACTCCGTGCTGAAAGTTCCGAATGTCGCATTGCGCTTCACGCCACCGCAGGAGTACCTGGACGAAATGATGAAAAACCTGCCCGACTCCGTAAGGCAAAAAAAAGCGCAATGGCAACAGCGGCGGCAGCAGGGGATAAGCCAGGGAATGAGCAGCGGTTCGAGCGAACGCCGGCATAACGGAGGCAACGGACAGAAAGGCACCTTGTGGGTATTGGAAAACGGGGCGCTTAAACCCGTACACATCAAGACCGGCCTTACGGATGGAAGCTATGTGCAGGTTGAGAGCGAAAAGATCGCCGAAGGGATGGAAGTCGTGACAGGACAGTTGGCTCAACCGACATCGAAGACACAGACCCAGCAGAATCCGTTTGGCCCGCAGATGCCGGGAGGAAGAAGGTAACATCAATGGAACAGGCGATCATATCGGTTAAGCACCTGGTGAAGATCTACCGGATGGGCGATCTTGAGGTTCATGCCCTTCGCGGGATCGACCTCGAGATCCACCGCGGCGACTTCGTCGCGATCATGGGAAAAAGCGGTTCGGGGAAGTCGACGTTCATGAACATCATCGGATGCCTCGATACCCCAACAAAAGGAGAATACCGGCTTGATGGGGTTGATGTCAGAACCCTTTCCAAGGACCAGTTGGCAGCCTTGAGGAACCGCAAGATCGGCTTCGTGTTCCAGTCGTTTAATTTGCTTTCACGGACCTCGGCTGTGGAGAATGTCGAGCTGCCGTTGATGTACAACAGCGAAGTCAGTTCAAAAGAGATGAGGGATCGGGCCATGTCGGCGCTGGAAGCCGTCGGGCTGGCCGACCGCGCTTTGCATCTTCCGAACCAGCTGTCGGGCGGGGAACAGCAACGCGTGGCCATCGCCCGTTCGTTGGTGAACGATCCCGTGGTGATCATGGCCGACGAGCCGACAGGGAATCTCGATACCCGTACCAGTGTTGAGGTCATTAGCATTTTCCAGAAGCTGAATGAACAAGGGATCACGGTCATCCTGGTCACTCATGAGCCCGATATCGCTGCCTTTACCAGGACCAATGTCCTGTTCCGTGACGGGAAGATCATCCGGTTGACACGTATCGCCGACCCGAAAAATGCGGCCAGGGAATTGCTCAGCATCCCGGTTACTGCAGAGGAGGACGAAGAATGAAGATCAGGAACCTGTTGAAAGCGGCCCTGAGGTCACTGGGAAGGAACAAGATGAGGACCTTTCTCACCATGCTCGGGATCATCATCGGAGTGGCATCCGTAATCGCCATGCTGGCTATCGGCCAGGGGTCGCGTGAGAGTATTCAGAACCAGATCGCCACGCTCGGGACTAACGTCATCATGGTATTCCCGGGCGCCAGCCAGAGCGGGGGCGTCAGGATGGAAGCAGGCACCTCTCAACGTCTTACGCTGGATGATGCCAAAGCCGTTATCCAAAAGAGCACGTTGCTGAGTGCAGTCAGTCCACAGGTGCGTACGAGCGGGCAGATCATTGCCGGGGCTGCCAATTGGAGGACATCCGTTTGGGGTGTCTATCCTGACTACCTGACGATCCGGAATCTGAATATCGCCTCCGGTGCCGCATTCACGGCAAACGACGACAAGATCGGGGCCAAGGTGTGCATCATCGGACAGACCATAGCCACCAACCTGTTCGGGGAAGATGCAGACCCGGTGGGCAGGTACATCCGCATCAACAAGATCCCTT
>DAIRDK010000348.1:0-2159 GCA_036796175.1 Bacteroidales bacterium
CATTATTCAACACCCTGAAAAGCGTGTTCCGGAACGCATTGATCGTGCCTGGAACCCGGAACTGGTACCTGGCGTCGGATGGGGACCTGAGCCTGGCGATTGCGCGGTTATCGGATGCAAGGATACAGGGATGCAGGGATACAAAAATGATAGCAGTTCACGCCACCTCACCACCTCACCACCTCACCACCTCACCACCTCACCACCTGTTCTCAACTGCATTCGTGAACAGTTATTACATCGACGACGGTCTGCTGAAGGAACGGTCTGAATACATCCTCAAGAATCTGTCTAAGTCTGCTCCCATCAACCACGACTTCCACCCGGTCATGTACCGGCAGCAGCTGAGTGTCTGGCTGAATCAACATGGATTGGGATGGACTGTTGTGCTGGGTGTGGTGGCCGGAGTGCTCCTGCTGGTGCTATTGCTGCTCAACCGCACCGGTGCCGGACTCTTCGCTGCGGGATTCACCGGCGTTTCGCTGGAGGTGACCGTGATGCTGGCGCTGCAGGTAGCCCTCGGATACATTTTCAGCATCGCCGGCATCGTGATCATGCTCTTCATGGCCGGCCTAGCCCTCGGCCCGTGGCTCGTCCGGAGGTTTTTTCCATTGCCTGAAAAACGACATTACATCCTTCTTCTGTGCCTGATGGCACTTATGCCCCTCTTAACCTTATTGCTCACAGTTCACAGTTCACTGTTCACAGCCATAGTGCTGATTCTGGCTGCTTCCCTGGTACTGGGCATGCTCTACCCCGTTTCCGTCGCCATTTCTCCGTCCGATGCGCTCCGCTCCGCCTCCCGCAATTACGCCGCCGACCTCTTCGGCTCGGCCATCGGGGCGTTCCTTGTGCCGGTGGTGTTTTTGCCGGTGATGGGATTGGTTCCGACATTGATTCTGCTGACCCTTTTATGTACTGTTGCAATCGGGGTCAGCCTGGTTAAATGAGTTCGTTACACAAAGCTCCACGAAGATCTCACTGAGGTTCACGAAGGCGTGGAACATGAAAAAACCTTCTTGAACTTCGTGTAATCTTTGTGTAACTTCGTGAAATAGTTTCAGGGTTTTTGATGATATCAGAAAAAACAATCACAAAGCGGCAGTTTCTCAGGACCTGCGCCTGCGCCGCAGGGGTACTCGCCGTTTCAGGCCTCCCGAAAAGACTTGCCGGATCTTCGTTTTCAGGAAACTCGATTTCTCCCTCCTCCGAAAAGCTATGGAAATGGAGCAAGGAGATGACGTATTACATCGAAACACCGCGCGGACTCAAGTGTCTTGTATGTCCAAACGCCTGCGTACTGGTCGAGGACGGGCAGGAAAGCATCTGTAAGAACAAGGTGGTCAAGGACGGCAAACTGTACACCATCGCTTACGGCAATCCCTGTTCGGTGCATGTCGATCCGATCGAGAAGAAGCCGCTGTTCCATTTCCTGCCGACCACCATGGCCTATTCGCTTGCTACGGCAGGATGCAATTTCGCCTGCCTCAACTGCCAGAACTGGGAGATCTCGCAGACCAGTCCGAAGAAGACGGTGAATGGCGACATGATGCCGGTGGCTGTGGTCCAGGAGTGCGTGAACAATGCCTGCCGCTCCATCGCATACACTTATTCCGAACCGGTGGCTTTTTTCGAGTATGCGCGGGATACGGCCCGGCTGGCGAAAGCGCGCGGACTGAAGAACGTCTGGATATCGAACGGCTACATCAATGAGAAGCCGTTGCGTGATGTGGCTCAGTATCTCCATGCCGCCAACATCAACCTCAAATCATACAGCGACGAGATCTATACGAAACTCAACGGAGGCACTCTTCAGCCTGTGCTGACCACCCTGAAGATCCTGAAGGAGATGGGCGTGTGGGTGGAGGTGACCAACCTCATCGTGCCCACCTGGACCGACAAGCCCGACATGATCAGGCGGATGTGCGGCTGGCTGTCAGATAACGGATATGCGGAGAATCCGCTTCATTTCAACCGGTTCTTCCCGATGTATAAGCTGGTGAACCTTCCCTATACGCCCCTCGATGTCCTGGAAAATGCCAGGCGCACAGCCATTTCCGAGGGGATGAAATACGTTTACATCGGGAATGTGCCAGGCACCGATGCGATCAACACGTACTGCCCGAAATGCAAGAAGATCGTGGTTGAACGGAAGGGAT
>DAIRDK010000349.1:0-2157 GCA_036796175.1 Bacteroidales bacterium
AGAGATCACCGGCCAGCTATATCTTTTCCTACCGATATTCCCTTCTGAAAGCCATCAGCCTCCTGGGGATCAAACCTGAAGTGATCCCCGAATACCAGGACATCAACCTGAAGTTCACATTCCCGACAAAGAAAGCAGGAACCTTCACCCTGGTGGGGATGGGAGGAACCAGTTACATCGAGATCAACGACAGCGGCAAGAACCCGAAAGACTGGACCTTTATCGATTATGGCGAAGATATCGCAAACGGGTCCAACCTCGGCGTGGCCGGTGTTACACACACCTATTTCTTTACCCCTTCGAACCGCCTGAAGACGATTATTTATATGGTCGGGTCGAAAGTCACCACCGCCGTCGACACCTTTTCACTGACTGATGTAAAACCGGCTCCCTGGGCCGGAGAATTGTCGTCGGAGTACAAGATCAGCGGGTCCATTCAATACACCTGCAAATTCGATGCGAAGAATACGGCCGACCTGGGCTTCCTGTATGATCATTTCACCATGAACTATCACGACAGCGCCATGTACCGGGGAACATTCGTGCTGCATACCGACAGCCGCGAACAGATGCAGCAACTGAGGGGATTCATCCAGTACCAGCACCGGTTTACCGACGACCTGTACGCCACCCTGGGCGTAGCCGGATCGTGGCTGACCCTGAACCATACGTTTGCGGTTGAGCCGAGGTTCGGACTTAACTGGATTATCGCCGGGCACCATACCCTGACGTTCGGCGCCGGGCTTTACAGCCAGATGCAGCCCCGGGTGATCTATTTCGTATTGTCGCAGCTTCCCGACGGGACGTACCAACAGACCAACAGGAACCTCGACCTCACCCGGAATGCACAGGCTGCTGCCGGTTACAATTACCTCATCACGGAATACCTGCGGTTCAGGACGGAGATCTACTACCAGTACCTGTACGATATCCCCGTTAAATCAACGATCCCGGAGTACTCCCTGATCAACCAGGGACATGAGTTCTTTCTCGACCGGCAGTATGCCGACAGCCTGGTGAACCTCGGTACCGGCCACAACTACGGGATCGAGTTCACCCTGGAGCGCTTTTTCCACCGGAACTACTATTTCCTGTTCACAACCTCCCTGTTCAACTCGAAGTACCTGGCTTATGATAAAAAAGTGCGCAACACGGCGTTCAATGTCAACTATGCGGTGAATGCCCTGGGCGGTTACGAATTCAAGATCGGAAAGAAAAAACGCGGGCTGATGTCATTCGGATTCCGCGCCACGTGGGCCGGAGGCAATCCGTATATCCCGTATGACGTAGACCAGACCGTGGCGCTGGCCGAACCCGTTTACGACTGGAGCCAGTCGTTCGTACCCCGATATCCCGATTACAAGCGCTTCTCGCTCCGTTTCGGGATCAAGCGGAACCGGCCGAAACAGAGCATGGAGTTCATTCTCGATCTTCAATACAGGACGAACTATACGAACATCTACCTCCAGCGGATCGACCCTGAGACAGGACAGATCAAAGATTATTTCCAAATGGGATTCTTCCCGATGGGGACATGGAGGATCCAGTTCTGAACGGCCTGGGGAACGGCCGGATCACACCGCTTCAACCACGACGGCCGTTCCGTAGCAGATCACTTCCGTGACCCCGCTCATCACCTCAGTAGACTCATACCGTACGCCGATCACGGCATTTGCCCCCACCTCCCCTGCATGCTGGAGCATCAGGTTGAATGCGTCTTTACGTGTTTTCTCACAGAGTTCCGTAAAGAGGGTAATATCGCCACCGACGATCGTCTGCAAAGATGCCCCTATCGTTCCGAAAATGGAACGCGACCTGACAATGATTCCCCGCACAACGCCCAGGTTGCGGATCACTTTATGCCCCGCGATATCAAATGCGGTGGTTGTGAGATTTGTGTCCATGATGTTTTTTGCGTAAAGATATGGAAGAAAGTGACAGGGTAACAAGGTAACAGGGTGACAGAGTTTTAACTCAAAACTCAAAAGTCAA
Organism: Bacteroidales bacterium; assembly: GCA_036796175.1. Taxonomy (GTDB): domain Bacteria; phylum Bacteroidota; class Bacteroidia; order Bacteroidales; family FEN-979; genus DAIRDK01. The sequence continues at coordinate 1,993 of DAIRDK010000349.1, forward strand.
AACTCAAAACTTCAACTAAAAGGTCAAAACCGGGATTCGTTGTTCGATGTTAGTTGTTCGATGTTCGATGTTAGGAATTGCCTCCTGACTTGTTTAACAACAATAGTCATAAAAGTTCACACAAGGAGCACAATATTTTCTCTCGCTGATCCGATCGCTGATCTC
>DAIRDK010000350.1:0-2135 GCA_036796175.1 Bacteroidales bacterium
CCAGGTCAAAACCTTGCCGGTTTTTCCTGCCGGAAGCAGGCTGCGAACGACGAACCAGCCGTTTTGTGCCAGCACGCGACCGTCGAAAAGCATCAGGTCTGCATCCGGTGAAGTGATCTTAACCAGTCGTTCGGGGTCATCCGGAGCTAGGACAAAGGTACGGCCTGTTTCCAGCGGCAGGGGATCGACGAATCTGCCGGTTCCCCTGTCGTCGGAAGTGACATACCCCCTGAACTGCTTTGGCTTTGTGCTGTTGGGTTTCGTGACGGTGTTACCTGCAACGTAGCGCGGGAACCGGTTGTAACGACCGTCAGCCAGATAAGCCTTGTTCCAGTACTGCGAGGGCAGAAACTCAAGATTAAATCCTGCTTTGCCCTCAAGAGCTGCCGGAACAGGCTTATCCAGGTAAACGGAAATCTCGACACCTTTTCCCCTGGCGGTAACAACCACCCTCGAATCAAAATCGTAATCTCCAAACCTTAACCCAACCTCGATTGTTTTCGAAACAGGATCGGCTTTCCGGGCCGGCATTGCAGGAACAAGATCCCACTGCTCCGGGGTTCCGGATAGTCTCACAGCTCCTCCCTGCGCTGTCCTCACACCATGGTGTATCAGCTCTATTCCGGCGTTTTTCTCATCGTTGAAACCTCCGGTAAATTGATTACTGTACACGAGGACATTGACGCCCTGAGTCTCGAAATACCCGAGATCATTGAGCTTCAATTCCTGACCGGAAACATTGTTGATTACCGTTGCCAGCAGGAATACAAATGATATAAAAAATTTTCTCTCCATGTTTTCGAAAATCTGGTAAATTGGTGGTCTGCAGGTGTTTATTCTCAGTGGTCCCTGAAATTCCACTTGGAATTGTCACTGTTCATGTCAAACGTTCCAAGAGTTGGTGTACTGTCTCCTATGGATATCAGTGCCAGCTTCTCATTTGAGTTTGGAACTATCCTGGGCATAATCCTGTATGTTCCGTCAGTTAACTGATCAATCCGCCACAGCTGTTCAGGTGCACCGGTGAATTCAGGTACTGTAATCACCTCGGCATCGGCAGTTGCTGCCAGTGCACGGTTTGTTCCTGCTATCACTATTTTGTAATAGGGCCCTCCCAGATATCCGCTTGAATCGGGAGCTGCTGTAATGGTCCATTTCTGATGCGGGCGGGTCATGTAATCCCCGATTCTTACGCCAATATTTCCGGTTGGCCAGGTGTTTATCACATCTGACAGTTGCTGAGAAGGAACAGGTTTCACCGGTTCATTCTGGTTACGCCCGAATCCGCGCATTCCACCGGCCATTCTTACAAAATCAACCACCAGTTCCAGGGCATATCCTCTTCTGACGGACTCGATTTCATAGGTTCCTTCCTTTAAGTTTTCTCCTGCTACAGGCCATCCGTTTTTCCAAAGCAACGGATGGATGCCAAGAACGCTTCGGCCGCTCTGATCAAGATCAGCTTCATAATGGCATGACATCTTTTCGACCCCTTCTTCAAGAATCACGCGTCCGAAATGACCCGGGCCCATAAGTCTTCCGCCGGCAGCCAAAACCATTTTGCCTCCGCCTGTCAGCATGTCTCTTCCCATATTGTCGAGGTACGGTCCGGTTACATTCCTTGAACGACCGACAACAATATTATAGGTAGAGTTGGCTCCGTCACAGCAGGTTCCGTGTGTGCCAAGCAGGTAATACCATCCGTCGCGGTACTCCAGGTCTGTGGCCTCACAGTCGATTGCAATGTCGATGGCTTTGTTGCCATCCACGCGCTTCCCGGTCTGCGGGTCGAGTTCTATAAGACGGATATTCCCGAAATAGGTTCCGTATGAACACCAGAGCCGTCCGTCATTCGGATCCAGGAGAAGTCCCGGGTCGATTGCATCGTTGTCTTCAATCCCGTCGGACTGTGCAACAAGGATGGCTTCCGTGTATTTGAAATCAGGTGATTGCGGGTCGAGTGTCTTGTTCCACATCGTAAGTATTCTTCCGTTATGTCCGCCACCCAGGCCTCCGCCTGTAGCGCCATAAACCACAAGATAACGATCGCCGATTTTCATCGCATCCGGTGCGGCTCCCCCGCCGGGTCTTACTGCACCGCCGTTCCACGTCCATCCGTCTTCCGAAATCAATCC
>DAIRDK010000351.1:0-2123 GCA_036796175.1 Bacteroidales bacterium
GATATCACGTTCCATGTCGTGCACTTCCAGGACATTCTTCAGCTGTTGTTCGATCACATAGCCGATGAAGCCCTGGGAATAGGCCACGCAGATATCGAGCGGCATTTCAGGAACCCCAAACATCTTGCTGCCGGCAGAATTGGCCAGCATAATATTGCCTACCTGGGGTCCGTTACCGTGAGTGATGACGATGTTGTAATCCCTTTTCAGCAACTTCACAAGACATTCAGCCGTAGCATAGGCATTGGCTTCCTGCTCGTCGATGGTGCCTTTCTGGCCGCTCATCAGGAGGGCGTTCCCGCCCAGCGCAACAACCGCGAGTTTCTTCATTTTTACTAATTTCGGGATTCAAAATTATGAAAAATCAGCAAAAAGCCTACGGTTTCGCCCTGATGGCGGTCGCCTGCTGGTCAACCATCGGCTCGGCCTTCAAAATCTCGTTGCGGTACACGGACTTTCTCACATTACTCCTTATTGCGTCCTTCGTGGCCTTTGTGGTTTTGTTTTTGACGTTTACTTTCCAGGGAAGAAGCCTGAACAAGGACTCCTTTTCAATCCGTCATCTGGGTTCATCCGCACTTGCAGGCCTTCTGAATCCTTTCCTTTATTACGTCGTCCTGCTTCAAGCCTATGATCGTCTTCCCGCGCAGGAAGCGGGCACCCTGAACTACATCTGGCCGCTTGTACTCGTCCTCCTGTCGATCCCCATCCTGAAACAGAAGATCCATTTCACCAGCATCCTTGCAGTGCTGGTCAGCTTTTTCGGGATCATCCTGATCTCCACGCACGGAAAGCTTGCCACGATGGAGTTCCACGACCCTGTTGGGGTCCTGCTTGCCGTTGGCAGTGCGGTCTTTTGGGCGCTTTATTTCATCCTGAACATGAAGGATCCCCGTGGCGACCTGGAAAAGATCCTGTTAAATTTTGGGTTCGGGGCGGTCTATGTTCTGATCTATTACCTGCTCCGCGGTAATTTCAGAATGCCCGTATGGCAGGGGATCGCAGGTGGCGTTTACCTGGGGTTCTTTGAAATGGGGATCCCGTTTGTGCTTTGGCTGAAAGCCCTCAACTTCTCACGCACCACAGCCAACGTATCCAACCTGATCTATTTATCTCCATTTATCTCTCTAATCCTGATCCACTTCGTGGTCGGGGAGACGATCCTGTGGTCAACGGTGATCGGATTGGTGTTCATTATTGCGGGGATCGTGTGGCAGGGGATGGGACGAGGGACGAGGGACGAGGGACGAGGGACGAAGGACGAAGGACGAGGGACGAAGGACATGGGACAGTAGATGATAGTGGAGAATAATTTCAGGGTTTGGTTCTGAATTCGGCCAGTTTGAAGCTGAGGCCGATGTGGGTGCTCAGGTGGTTCCACGCCCATTCGTTGGTCCATTCAAAAGCGGCGCTGTTATTGTTGAACCTGTTATAGCCTGTCCGGGAAATCACGTAATCGAGGATGTAGAATAACCCGAAACGTGCCCCGGAGTCGAAGAACAGATGATAACCCAGCCCGATCGTATTGTTGAAATACCTGTCTTTTTCGTAGGTCTCATTCTCTCCTCCCTTCAGGTTCATGTACTGGAAAGAGTAATGGATAAACATATTTTCCCTTCCGAAGGGATTGAACAGGTATAATTTGTACCCGGCGACCACGCCCGGACGGGGATCCAGTCTAAGGCCGGTGTTATAGAGGCCGTCCGCCGGCATTGGGCAATTGATCCCGGCCATGATCTCGTGGCGCCCGATGCGGATATAGGGAGCGACATACACTGCGCTCATGTAGTTTGTAAGATAATCCTGGTTCGCCGGGAAATTGGTAAAACCGCCAACATTGATACCGAGTTCCTTATAGGTTATTTCTGACTGGGAAAAGAGTTCTGCAGGTAATGAGAGAACGACCGTGATGACCCATAAAAATCCAAAAATCCATTTCATCGCTTAATATTTATAATCAAAGATACGACGGAATGGTTCAGGATATTGTGCAACCCCTCCGGGGTTGATGGGGTGAACTGCTACCTCTCATGCTACCATAGTGGAACCGCTCCGCGGTTCACCACACCACCTCACCACCTCACCCTGTCACCCTGTCACCTTGTTACCCTGTCACCTAATTG
>DAIRDK010000352.1:0-2119 GCA_036796175.1 Bacteroidales bacterium
ATGCGCGTCGAGGAGGAGCCAGCGGATGCGTTGAAGCAGGAGCCTTCGGAACAGAGGCCTATATCCTCTCGGGCTATTTCAACATTCCAAAAGTACTTGAGATCACCCTGCACAACGGCACCGATCCCCTCACCGGAAAGCAGATCGGGCTGCAGACGGGCGATCCCGTATCGTTCAACTCGTTTGAAGATCTCCTGGAAGCCTTCAGCAGGCAGTTACGTTATTTCATCGATATCAAGATCCGCGGGAACAACACGATCCACAGCATCTTTGCGAACCATATGCCGGCTCCGTTCCTGTCGCTGCTCATCGACGACTGCATCCCAAACGGCAAAGACTATAACGCCGGCGGCGCCCGGTACAACACCACCTACATCCAGGGCGTGGGTCTTGGCTCGGTAACCGACTCCCTGACCGCACTGAAATATCATGTCTTTGACAGGAAGACGATCTCCATGCCGGGCATGCTGAAGGCCCTGGACAGCGATTTCAGCGATTACGACGAGCTGCGCGTTGAACTGGTCCACAACACCCCCAAATACGGGAATGACGACGACTATGCCGACGACCAGGCCCGGACCGTATTCGAGATGTATTACGATTGCGTGAACGGCCGGCCGACCTCCATTGGCGGTATGCACCGCGTGAACATGCTGCCCACCACCTGCCATGTCTATTTCGGCAGTGTGATCGGTGCGTTGCCCGACGGCCGGAAAGCGAAGGAGCCGCTTTCGGAAGGGATCTCACCGTTCCAGGGAGCCGACCGGAAAGGCCCGACGGCCGTGCTGAAATCAGCAGCCAAGATCGATCACCTGCGTACAGGAGGGACTTTGCTGAACCAGAAATTCACCCCGTCGTTCTTCGAAGGCGAAGAGAGCATTGCCAAGCTGACTGCCCTTATCCGCAGCTATTTCCGAATGGACGGGCACCATATCCAGTTCAATGTCGTGTCGGCAGATACCTTGCGCGATGCGCAGAAACACCCGGAGAAGTACCGCGACCTGATCGTCAGGGTAGCGGGGTACAGCGACTATTTCAACGACCTCGGGGAGGATCTGCAGAACGAGATCATCAGGAGAACGGAACATTCAGGTTTATAATTCTTAACCACAACGACACAAGGGTTCCACAAGGGGCACAATGATTGTGCTCTTTGTGTTTCAATAGTGCCTTTGTGGTTAAAGAGTTGTAAAGTTTCTATCTTTGAAAAATGAAACGATCCTTCTACGCTGTTTTTATTGCAGGACTCCTTTTCACAGCCTGCGACAGAACCCCACATTTCATTTCTGACGCCCAATACCGCCAACTCGTATCGGAGCAATTTGAAAAAACCAAAGCCCTTGCCTCCAACCGCTCGGACCAGCTCTTCAAGGTCATGGACGGCGACCTGACCCGGGCAGAGAAAGAGGCGATGGAGTTCCTTTATGCCTTCATGCCGCTTAGCGACCTGGCCGATTATAACGGTGATTTTTTCCTCGGCAATGTCAGAGCCTCGTTAGCCGCGCGCGACACCTTTGCATGGGGTAAGACCGTTCCGGAAGAGCTTTTCCGCCATTTCGTACTCCCGATCCGCGTGAACAACGAGAACCTCGACACCTCCCGCATGGTCTTTTTCAACGAGCTGAAGGGGAGGATCCGGAACCTGTCCATGAAGGACGCCGTGCTGGAGATCAACCACTGGTGCCATGAAAAAGTCACGTACAAAGGAACGGACGGCCGGACCTCTTCTCCCCTTTCCACAGTTAAGACGGCTTATGGGCGGTGCGGGGAGGAGTCTACATTCACCGTGGCCGCATTGCGCGCAGCCGGGATCCCGGCCAGGCAGTGTTACACGCCCCGCTGGGCGCACAGCGACGACAACCATGCCTGGGTGGAAGTGTGGGTTGACGGCAAATGGGATTACATCGGCGCCTGCGAACCCGAACCAGAACTGAATATGGCCTGGTTCACCGCCCCGGCGAAACGGGCGATGCTGGTCAATACGAACGTTTTCGGGGTGTACAAGGGACCGGAGGATGTTTTGATCCAGGATGCAAGATATACGAAGATCAATATTCTGCCCAATTATACCGAGACGAAAAGGATCGTTGCAAAGGTTGTAGATACGGATAACAAGCCA
>DAIRDK010000353.1:0-2095 GCA_036796175.1 Bacteroidales bacterium
CAATACAACATCAGGTTTCACGACAGGCAATCCGTCCAGCGCCTCTTCTCCGCTGCCGTATGCCGCACAGCAGGCATAGCCCGGGGATCCGTTGAGCAGCATGGTTAACCCTTCACGAACAGTCTTGTCGTCTTCAACAACCGCAATCCGGATCCGTTCTTCCGTTTGGCCTACCATTACTTCTTATGCCGAAGGTTCCATGTAAAATTACTGCCGGCACCAGCCATTAAGTATCCCCTTTTAGTAGTAATTCCATCGTGAGTTTAACCTCGGTTCCCAATCCCGGGTTTGATGCAAGAGTGAACCCGCCGTCTATATCCATCATCCTTTTCTTCATATTTATCAATCCGTTACCAGGATGTAATTGGCTAACCGGATCGATCCCTTTGCCATTGTCTTTTATTGTGATGCAAATACCGTTTTCTGTATGGTCCAGGGAAATCAAGACGTGGTTTGCTCCAGAATGTTTGACGATATTATGAAGGGCTTCCCGGATACAGAGATAGATATTTCTTCTCACCTCAACGGGTAATGAATGATTTCCCGTCCCATCCGGGAACCGGAACGTGTATTGTATCCCGGTCGGCTCAAGGTATCCCGAAGCAAAGCGGCGAACATAGGATAGGAGCCCCTCCAGGGAATCGTTTTTTGGGTTCAGCGCCCAGATAATCTGGTTCATTTCCTCGATGACTTCCCTGGACGTGTCGCTGATCTGCCCCAGCCATAGTCTCGTTTCCCCTGAAACTTCAGGTCTGTTCTTTGCCAGTTCACTGAGTATTGAGATCCGGGTGAGACTGGCCCCGACATCATCGTGCATATCCTGCGAAATGCGGGTTCGTTCCCGTTCAAGCATGACCTGCCGCTCAACTTCCCTTCGGTATAGTTCGGCTGTATTAAACAGCGCAACCACTCTTTTTGAAAGCAATGAAAGCACACTGATATCCTGCAGAGTATAAATACGCTCTGACTTTTTTTGTCCGCATGCCAGGAAACCTGCCTGGTTCCCGTTTGCTGTCAACGGGACGACCAGTTCCGCATTCACTATGTCAAAGACCTCCGCCTTCGCCTGCAACTCTCCGGGAGAAAATGCCCGCGGCCGGCCCAGGTATCTCATCGTTTCATCGTTCAGTAAAAAATCAGCCAATGGCGATTGATTTTCCATGCCTATCACATAAGCGGGTTCGAAGAGGTTCCCGGTTTTTCTCAGACCCAGCAGGAACGACTTGAAATGGAAGATCCGGTCTATTCCCAGCGAGATCTTTTCGTTCAATATTTCAGGATCATAGATGCCGGAGAGATGCTCTTCGAAATCCGAAACCACCTTCGCTGAATCATAGGTTTCCCGGTTGAACAGCCTGTCGATGAGCTGCTGTATCCTGTCGCGCAGAATCAGGAAAATGGCGACTGAAACAGCAATGACGATGCCACGTACGAATGCACTCTCCTGTGTCGTCAACCGATCGGCAAGGTAGATCAGGACGAAGTAAGATCCGGTGATCACAAGGGTCGCGGCAAGGTAAAGGAGTGCTTTCCGGATGATGATTTCAATCGCCCAGATGCGGTAGCGGAAAATGGCGATCAGCAGACAGATCACAAGGGCCAGTGAACCCAGTTCGCTGGTAAGTTGCAACAAGAAAGGGAATGTCGCTGCTTCGATCGCATTCAGGATATCAGGAAAGAAAGTATATGCAATCGGCACGGACAGGGCGATCAAAGTGCCTGTGACCACAATCCGGACCTGGTTCCTGGCCAGGGTGTCCTTGACATGGAAATACTGGTAAATGGCAATGGCAAAGGCAATGGCATACGTTAAGGTGATCCAGTATAAAATGACCCTGTTGGCGAGGGTATAGATCTGTTCATACTGATGTGCGCTCAGATATACATAGGGGAGATAACTTCCGAAGTAAAAAAGGGCAGGGACAATCCCCAGCAGGTAAAAGAAGGAAGTCAGCCAGGGAAATTTCATGACTAACGGGGAAGGCCGGGGAAATATAAGATGGAAATGGATCAGGAGAGGCTGGACCTGGCTGGCACAAATACAGAATGTAAGGAAGGTAAACGATGCCGCTGCTTCGGGGAATGGCAGGTCGAT
>DAIRDK010000354.1:0-2092 GCA_036796175.1 Bacteroidales bacterium
CGCGGCACCCCTTGATCTTTTTTTTGAAATCATCCAGGTCGATCCGCCCGTCCAGCAACGCCAGGAACAGGCCATCCCGTTCCGCTTCACCCTTGATGGCCGGGTTCCACTTGATCTTTGATCCAAGCCGTGCATAATCGTTGTCGCAGAACCAGAGATGATGCACGCATACCTCACCGGTGATCCGTTTCTGCTCCAGCGGGCCGGGTCTGTCGATCAGGTCCGCTTCGGCCGCTGTCGACATATGAAGCACGTGCAGCCGGGTCCCGTGTTTCCGGGCCAAAGCCACCGCCCGTTCCGTTGAACGGATGCACGCCTCGGCCGACCGGATCAGCGGGTGAGCCTCTACGGGTATCGCATCGCCGTATTGCTCCCGAAACAGTTCCAGGTTGCGACGGATGACCGTTTCATCTTCAGAATGGATGGCAACGACCATGGGGGACTCGCGGAAGATAGCCTCCAGCGCGGCGGGATCATCCACCAGCATGTTCCCGGTAGAGGCTCCCATAAATACCTTTACACCGCAGATCTTCCCGGGGTCAGCCTGGCGGATCTCCTCCAGGTTGTCATTGGTGGCCCCAAGAAAAAACGAATAATTTGCGAGGGACTTCTCCTGCGCGAGCCGGTATTTTTCCTCCAGAATGGAAAGCGTCACGGCTTTGGGATTGGTGTTCGGCATGTCCATGAACGAGGTCACTCCGCCGGCCACGGCGGCGCGGCTTTCGGAACTGAGATCCCCCTTATGCGTCAGGCCGGGATCCCTGAAATGGACCTGGTCGTCGATGATTCCCGGGAGCAACAGGAAACCATCGGCCTCAACTAATGTGATATTGGATGTTGGATGTTGGATGTTGGATGAAATGTTGGAAATGATCCCATTCTCCACCAACACATCCCCGACGAAGATCTTATCCTCATTGACGATCGTCGCCTGGCGTATCAGGAAGCTTTTGCCCATGTTACGCAGTCAATCGTTTAGGCTTGTGAAAGAGGGAGCTGATCCGCAGGGTCATGACGCCGAAAATGGCTTCTTTGAAGATCCCTTTGCTCATCTTTGATTCGCCCATGGTGCGGTCGGTGAAGATGATCGGCACTTCGACAATATGGAATCCGAGTTTCCAGGCCGTGAATTTCATTTCGATCTGGAATGCGTAGCCGGTAAAACGGATCTTCGACAGGTCGATGGACCGAAGGACCTCAGCTCGGTAACAGACGAATCCGGCGGTCGTGTCCATTACTTTGATCCGGGTGACGAACCTGACGTATGCAGATGCATAATAAGACATCAACACCCGGCCGATGGGCCAGTTCACCACATTGACACCGGTTATGTAACGGGAGCCAATCACCACATCACCGCCCTGGTTTTTTGCCACATCGTACAAACGAGTCAGGTCTTCGGGATTGTGGGAGAAATCCGCGTCCATTTCGATGATATACGCATAATGCCTTGCGAGCGCCCACCGAAACCCGTGAATATACGCGGTGCCCAGTCCCAGCTTGCCTTTCCTCTCCTCGATAAAGAGGCGTTGCGGAAATTCCTGCATCAGTGCCTTGACAATGTCCGCCGTTCCGTCGGGCGAGTTGTCCTCTACGATCAGGATGTCGAAATCCTGTTCCAGGGAGAATACCTTCCTGATGATCCTCCCGATATTTTCTTTTTCGTTGTAAGTCGGGATGATGACTACGCTATCGGCCACTTGGAAATTTTTTACGAAAATAATCGATTTGGCTGAATTATGAAATACCGGACAACGGAACGGGCTTGACACTCATTTTGGCGACCCGGTTCCCGTCCATCTCCAGGATCCGGAACTCATGTTCCTTGAACAGAAAATGATCGCCGGCAACCGGGATCCTGTTCAGCATGACCATGGCCAATCCTCCTACCGTGGAATACTGCCTGGCCTCTTCCTCGAATTCCTCCTCATCCATCTCAGGCAGTTCCAGCAACTCGGCGAATTCCCAGAAATTCATGCTGCCGTTGATGATGTAACTTCCATCCTCTTTTTTCTGGTAATCCGGCGGTTCCTTGTCCTGAATGTCGCGCAGGTCTCCCAGGATGTGTTCGATCAGGTCATGGAGCGTGATC
>DAIRDK010000355.1:0-2083 GCA_036796175.1 Bacteroidales bacterium
TCGTGGCATTTATCGGAGCAGGCCTGTTGATCCTTTTTGGCGCATTAATGGCCATCGCAGCAACCGATCCATATAACGGACAAGCCGGATGGCTTCCAGTGGGATTGGTATTAATTGGAGCAGGTTTGGTAATTATCTTCTTCGCTGCCAGACGGAAACCCGTTGATCCAACCACCAACGTTACGCTGAAAGTTGATCTTCCCGGAAACGTCTCAATGGATGCCATGAAATGCAAATCCTGTGGTGGTGTTTTATCTTCAGAAAACGTTAGCTTGGTTCAGGGCGCTCCAATGGTTACCTGTCCATACTGCCACACCGTGTATCAACTTACCGAAGAACCAAAGTGGTAACCGTTCTTTTACTCGTGGGAGGGTTTTTATTATGAGATTCTTAAGATACGCCTGCGTGTTCCTGATCTTGATCATGCTGGCCGGCAATGTATCGCCAGTTTTTGCCCAGGATTATCGCTTTCAAGTCCCTGAACAAGCCGTTGTCGTTTATGTAAACACAGATGGGTCGATCAATATTGATTACACCATGACCTTTACTAATGATTCCGGGGCTCACGCCATCGATATCGTTGACATCGGTTTGCCGAATTATGAATATGAACTTCGAAACATAACGGCAGAAATTGACGGCGTCTCGATTACCAGAATTACCAATTCTGACGTGGTTTCTCCCGGCATCTCGCTCTATCTCAACGACAATGAAATTCCGGCCGGTGGGACCGGAACAGTACACGCTTACATTCAGAACGTCAAAGATGTGATCTATCCTGCAACACAGACGGAATCTGAAGATTATGCCAGTCTGTTATTCTCCCCCAACTGGTACGGCAGCGCATATTGCCACGGAAATACAGATTATCAGGTAACAATACTCCTGCCCGCCGACGTTCAGGATGGCGAAGCCAGGTATTATGTTCCCGAAAATTGGCCAAGTTCTGACGCGCCGGAATCGGCAATAACCAGTGAAAATCGGATTTACTATACCTGGGTTTCTGATCAAGCCGATAGCTATACACAGTATTATTTCGGCGCCAGTTTCCCGTCTCGCTATCTTGCTGAAGGCGCCGTAGTCCAGGAAGCCTATGTACCGCCTTCTTCGACTGGTAACAATGGAGTCAACTTTAATCTCGATAACCTTTGTCCCTTTATTTTTTGTATTGGATTCCTCGGATTCTTTGGTCTGATCATTTACTCAGCTACGATTGGCGCCAAAAAGCGCAAGTTGAAGTATTTACCGCCAAAGATCTCGCTTGAAGGTCACGGTGTTAAACGCGGTCTAACTTCCGTTGAGGCTGCCGTCTTGATGGAACAACCCATGGACAAAGTATTCACCATGATCCTCTTTGGGCTGTTGAAGAAAAACGCAGCCGAAGTATTGAATCAGGATCCACTGGATATCAAAAAATCTGATCCTTTACCTGCCGATCTTTATGGTTATGAGACAGACTTTTTGGCAGCCTTTGCTGAAAAAGCATCTGCGCCAAGACGCAAGCTGCTGCAAACCATGATGGTTAATTTGATCAAGAGCGTTGGCGAGAAGATGAAAGGTTTCAGCCGCAAGGAAACCATCGCATTCTACGAAGATATCATGAAACGAGCCTGGACTCAGGTGGAAGCCGCTGCAACCCCCGAAGTCAAGGCCCAGGTTTACGAAGAGGTCATGGATTGGACCATGCTGGACAAGAAATATGAAGATCGTACGCAGAATGTCTTCAGCGGTCCTATCGTTGTTCCCGCTCCTTCATGGTGGTGGCGCTATGACCCAACCTTCGCACGTCCTGTTATCTCAACAAGCTCTGTAAGGCCATCTGTATCCGCTCCAAGCGGCAGCAGCGGTGGTCATACGGTTTCGATGCCTACGCTGCCAGGCTCCGCTTTCGCGGCCTCAGTGGTTGGCAGCGTTTCCAACTTCTCCTCCAAAGTTATGGGCGGTTTATCCGGTTTCACGGGCGGCGTCACCAAGGTGACCAATCCTCCCCCACCACCTTCAACGTATCGAAGTTCTGGCGGCGGTGGTGGCGGCGGACACTCCTGTGCCTGCGCCTGTGCTTGTGCCGGTTGTGCCTGTGCCT
>DAIRDK010000356.1:0-2060 GCA_036796175.1 Bacteroidales bacterium
CTTCTCGGAGCAGAAACCATCCACAGACACCCTCGCGGTCGACGAAAAGAACAATCCTTTCCGGAACTCCGACGGCTCGCTCCATTTCCGCCCGGGAGGCCACGGCGCGCTAATCAGCAACCTCAACGACATCGACGGCGATATCATCTTCATAAAGAACATCGACAACATCGTTCCCGACCGACTCAAGGCTGAGACCTATTTGTACAAAAAGGTGCTCGGCGGGTATCTTCTCGGGATGAGAGAGAGGATCCACAGTTTCCTTGCCAAGCTGGAAAGCGGTGTGGTATCGGAAGAAGAGAAAGACCAGATGGTCTCATGGATGAGATGGAAGCTGTTCATGTCGCTGCCAGAGGGATACGATACGCTTTCATCCGAAGAACAGGATAACCTGCTCTTTTCGATGCTGAACCGCCCGATGCGCGCCTGCGGAATGGTGAAGAACGAAGGCGAGCCGGGCGGAGGACCCTTCTGGGTAAAAGGAACCGACGGCGCCCTCTCGCTCCAGATCATCGAATCATCACAGATCAACCTGAACGAGCCGGGTCAGAAGACGGTGCTGGCGGCATCGACACACTTTAATCCCGTCGATCTCGTTTGTTGCATAAAGGATTATAAAGGCCGAAGGTTTGACCTGGCGCAATTCGTGGATCCGGAAACCGGGTTCATCACCACCAAATCAAGCGGCGGCCGCGTATTGAAGGCCCAGGAACTGCCCGGGTTGTGGAACGGCGCCATGGCGCGGTGGATCACGGTGTTCGTTGAGGTGCCGGTAGGGACGTTCAACCCGGTGAAGACGGTGGAAGATCTGCTGAGGGCGGAACACGTCGAGGGATAGATGGATGCAAGGATGCAAGGAGAAACAGATGAGACGATATTTTATATTACTGCTGGTACTTTGGATAGGGAGAGCCGCGTTCGGGCAGGAAGGGTACACTATTAAATTCAGGGTTACAGGGCTGAAGGATACGGCGTGTATTGTCGCGAATTACTACGGGAACGGCACCTACGTTAAGGATACCCTGAAGGTGGATGCCGCCGGCCGGTGCACGTTCAAGGCGCCGGATACGGTGGGTAAAGGCGTATATATTCTGGTCATCACCGATAAAAAGTACTTCGAGTTCATTGTCAACAACGACAAAAAATTCTCGCTGGAAACCGATGTGTCAGATCCTGTCGAACACCTGAACGTGATCGGTTCACCTGAAAACAGCCTCTTTTACGATTACCTTCGTTACAACCGCGGGCAGTACGCGGTGATGCAGGGATTGCAGGACCGGTATTCGAAGAATGAAGGCAAGAACGATTCACTGGAGGTTATCCGCAGGCAGATCGTCGCACTCAACGATTCGATGATCCGCTACAAGCTCGATATCGTTAAGAGATACCCCGATTCTTTCCTGGCTTTCATGATCAATGCCATGAAAGAGCCGGCCATTCCCGAGACACCTCTCCTGCCCAATGGCCGTAAGGACTCAACGTTCGCCTATCGTTATTTTAAAGCCCATTTCTGGGATGGCACCGACTTCACCGACGACCGTCTTCTGCGCACCCCCGTCTTCCACAACAAGCTGAAGCGCTATTTCGACCAGGTATTGGTGCAGGTTCCCGATTCGATCATCCCCGAGATCGACCGGATCGCCGGACTGGCCAGGCCGAATAAGGAGATGTTCAAATACATCGTGTGGTTCGCTACCTGGCATTATGAAACATCGGAGGTGATGGGCTTCGATGAGATCTTCGTCCATGTTGTCGATACCTACTATGCCACCGGACAGGCTTACTGGACCAACGAAACCACTCTGAATAACCTGGTCACCAAGGCGAAACGACTCACTCCCATCCTCATTGGCCGGGTGGCGCCCAACATGATCATGATGGATACTTCCGGACAATTGATTTCGATGCAAAGCATCCAGGCCAATATCCTGATCCTGCTTTTCTGGGATCCGGACTGTGGACATTGTGTGGAAGAGATCCCGAAGATCCGGGAGTTCTACGAACAATACAAGCAGGAGTACGGGCTGGAGGTTTTTGCCGTCTGTTCCGACACGAACATG
>DAIRDK010000357.1:0-2049 GCA_036796175.1 Bacteroidales bacterium
TTGGGTTCCGGGAAGTAATATCTCGGATTCTCAGGCAGCCAGAAGCCCAGTTCGTCATACATCATGATCGAACGGTCTGTCCGATCCGTCAGCAGCAATATGGGAACGTTGAGATCAAGACTGAGCGAAGCCAGCACCGGCAGCCTGGCCGGCCTTGAGAGACCGAGCCCCTGCAAGGTCCTGCCCGCCATGATATCTTCGAGCGTCCTGATATAAACGGAGTGTTTCCGCAATCTTTCGAGCATGGGGAGTACCTACACTTTAGGGTTAAAACGGTTCATGGCGGTATCCAGGCCATCTGTGACGAAACAGCGCATGGCATCCGCCGCCCGATCAAGAAACTCGGGCAGGAATTCTTCATCTTCGCGGTTGAACTTTTTCAGCACGTAATCGGCTGCCGCTCGCTGTCCGGGCGGACGGCCAACTCCCATGCGCAGCCGCGCGAAATCCTGGCTTCCCAGCTTCTCAATGATGGAACCGATTCCCTTTTGTCCGGCCGAACCGCCTCCCGGCCTCATACGGATCTGTCCGAATGGAAGATCTACGTCATCGTGTGCCACGATCAGGCAGGAAGGGTCGACCTTGTAATAATGCAGCAAAGCCACCACAGCCTGACCGGAAAGGTTCATATAGGTCTGCGGCTTAGCCAGAATGATCTTATGCTCGCCGACCTTGCCCATACCGATGATCGCCTTGGCCTGCACTTTGGTCAGTTTGCAGCCGATGGCTTCACCCAGCCGGTCGATGACCATAAAACCGATATTATGGCGCGTTTCGCGATACTCCCGGCCGGGATTTCCCAACCCGACCAACAGGAAAGACGCGGCGCCTTCATTTTGTGATGATTGTCGGTGATGAAAGATGTTCACTGGTCCTCTTTTGCTTTGACACTCTTCCTTAACCTCTCAACAATAAAAACGGAAAAATGAATTCTGTTTTTTCTACTTGCGTGCAGCCCTTCTGAAAAAGGCATAGATGCCCAGAACGGCCATGCCGATAACTGCCAGGATCAATCCGCTGTTCAGGCTGGAGCGGATATCCTCCGCTTCGATGGAAGCCGGATTGGCCGGCAGAGCGGTCGGCTGCGGACTCAGTACCGCCGTTGGTTCAACCGTCTCGGTCACGGATTCCACCGGGGCCGTCATGAATTCCGCAGTTGCTGTAGGTTCATCAAAGTGGGTATAGTTCCCTACCCTGATACCTTCCAGAATGATCTCGTCGGAGGAACCGTCCCTGCGATAGACGGCCACGCGCACGCGGTATGTACCATCTGTGATGGTAGTGGTATCCCACAGCGCCAGAGCTTCATCGTGCACAGGCTGATCGAGTCGATTGATCAGGAACCAGTTGGATGAATTCTCACCCTCAAACGAGTAGGATACGTCCGCGTAGCTGAAGCTGTCTTCCGGGACCGACCCTTTGATTTCCACGATGCCGGTCACCAGTTGACCATCGGTTGGCGACAAAACATACAAACCCGGCACAACCTGCAGCAGGGAGTGAAAGATCAGCATAAAAGGGGTCAGGATGGCAGCTAAAAAAGTCAATTTCATGGCAACCGTTAAGTCTAACACACGCCACAAAATCGAACAAATCGAAAAAATCCTCAATATTGTATGAATTTTATCAATATTCTATTAATATTGGTATTTTCAAATTCCCCCTATGATATAATAATTTTATGGAAAACAATAGCACACCTTTATTACCAGAGGGAAATACGGTGGATGCTGAAGAAACCACCTCATCGCCCTCCAAATTATGGATCGTTATTTTGGTGGCCGTGTTGGTTCTGGGGCTTATTGTAACGGCCATCGTTTTTCTGGCGAAAGCTGATCTATCCACTACATCTCAAATCAGAGACATCTTCATCATTTTCATGGCTTTCGAGTCCATCGTGATCGGTGTAGCGTTGGTGATCCTTGTGATACAGGTTTCCACATTGGTAAACCTTATGCAAAATGAGGTTAAGCCTATTCTGAAATCGACAAAGGAAACTGTGGATACCCTGAAAGGTACCACGACCTTCCTCAGTTCAAACCTGGTTGA
>DAIRDK010000358.1:0-2046 GCA_036796175.1 Bacteroidales bacterium
TCTGCGCATATTGCGTGCAGATCTTCACCACTTCTTTGGAGGTTTCCATGGACGCTTTTTTCTCTGCGTTGACATCTAGTTTGATATGCTTCTTGATGTACTCAACCGCACGGTAGGCGCCTGTGGTAACGGCTTGAGTCGATGCCCCGGTGAACCAGAAAATAACGGCTCCACCGGTCAGGAACCCCAGGATCGTGTAAGGATTCAGGATGTTCAGGATCTGGGCCGGCTCGATGCCGAAATGATTTCGTATCAGAAGGATCAGGGAGAAGATCATGGTGGTGGCGCCAACGACCGCCGTCCCGATAAGAACTGGCTTGGCTGTTGCCTTGAAGGTGTTGCCGGCTCCGTCATTGGCCTCTAGGAAATGCTTGGCCTTCTCGAACTCGGGTTTGAAACCGAACTCCTGTTCAATTTCTTTGGAAGCTTCTTCTTTGTTCTCTTCGATCAGTGAGAGCTCGTACACCGACTGGGCATTGTCGGTGACAGGTCCGTAGCTGTCAACGGCAATCGTGACCGGTCCCATGCCCAGGAACCCGAATGCAACCAGTCCGAAGGCAAATATGGACGGGTAGATCATGAATGCATCCAGTCCGAAGAGGCTGGCAAAATAGGCAATGAACATGAGGACCAGGAATACCATTCCCATCCAGAAGGCACTGAAGTTGCCCGCTACCAGCCCTGAAAGGATGGTCAGGGAGGATCCTCCTTCGCGTGAAGCGGTAACCACCTCGGAAACATGCTTTGATTTGGGGCTGGTAAAGATCTTCGTGAATTCCGGGATCAGTGCGGCGCCGATCGTTCCGCAGCTGATGATCACGGAAAGGGTCAGCCAGAGGTTGTTAGGAAGATCGCCAAGCTGCCAGTAAGAGGCAAGGAAGGTGACTACGATCGACAGGATCGAGGTGATCCAGACCAGGTTGGTGAGGGGTTGTTCAAAATCGAGATCCTTCTTCTTGCCGTAGATCAGGTTGCTCAGCCAGTGGTTGATGTAGAATGCGCCGATGGAGGTGAGTACCATCAGGATACGCATCACGAAGATCCAGGTCAGCAGCGTGGTCTGATACATCAGGCGGGTTGTTTCATCCATTCCCGGTACGAATCCGACCGCCAGAACGATGAAACTGATCAGCGCAACACCGGTCACACCGTATGTTTCGAAACCGTCGGCCGTAGGGCCCACGCTGTCGCCGGCATTATCACCGGTACAGTCAGCGATAACCCCCGGATTCCTCGGATCATCTTCCTTGATCTTGAACACGACCTTCATCAGGTCGCTGCCGATATCGGCGATCTTCGTGAATATCCCTCCGGCAATACGCAGGGCGCTCGCCCCCAACGATTCACCGATCGCGAAACCGATGAAACTGGCCCCGGCAAATTCCCTCGGGACAAACAGCAGGATGATCAGCATCATGATGAGCTCCACGCAAACAAGCATGACTCCAATGCTCATCCCTGCATTCAGCGGGATATTCAGGAGTTTCAGGGGCTTGTTCTGCAGGGAGGCGAAGGCCATCCTGCTGTTTGCGAGTGTGTTCATCCGGATCCCAAACCAGGCGACCCCATATGAGCCAAGGATCCCGATGACAGTCCAGCCAAGGATCAGCACCACGCCGCCAAAGGAATTTTCCTGCAGGTAACCGAAATAAAAAGCGATGCAAATGCCGATGATCGCAAACAGGATCAGGAGGAACTTGCCCTGCTGGATCAGGTAGGTCTTGCAAGTCTCGAAAATGACACCCGCCACGTCAAGCATGGACCGGTGGGAATGCAGCCTGCGCACTTTCATGTATTGATAATAGCCGAAGAGAAGTCCGACCAGGCAGATGGCAAATCCGATCAGTAGCAGGTGGTTTTGCGACGTGGACAAGTTCGGGATCTTCAGGTCGGCCTCGCTGGCGAATGTCATGAAAGGTAACAGCAGCGCCATCAACAGCGTGAATATTTTTTTCATATACAAATATTTAATTTTATGTAATTAAGCGGAAGACAAAATTAAAAACTTTTTTTTAATCAGACCAGTTTTTTGAATCATAATTTGCC
>DAIRDK010000359.1:0-2035 GCA_036796175.1 Bacteroidales bacterium
GTCCGCCTGTTCGAAGAGCCGGAGTTTCTCTGCCGTTTTCTGCGCCGCGTTTCGGAAATGTTCGTCGTGCGCATGGCCGATATTGGTGATCAGCCCGATGGTGGGGCGGATGATCCGGCCCAGGCGTTCCATTTCACCGGGTTGGGAAATGCCCGCCTCGAAGATAGCGAAGTCGTGTGTATCGTCTGTCTTCAGGACCGAGAGGGGAACACCGATCTGTGAGTTGAAGCTCCGGGGGCTTCGGATGATCCGCTTGTCGGGACTCATCAGCTGAAACAGCCACTCCTTCACGATTGTCTTTCCGTTGCTTCCCGTTATCCCTACCACCGGACCTGTGAACAAGCCCCGGTGGTACGCCGCCAGTTCCTGTAAGGCAACGAGGGTGTCGCGGACCAGGATGAAGGCCGCATCCGGCATCGGGTATCCGGCATCCGGCATCCGGTATCCGGTATCCTGGATCAGGAAGTTCCTTACCCCTTTGCCGTATAGTTCCTCAATATACCTGTGACCGTCGTTGCGCTGGGTCACGAGGGCGATGAAGAGGCATCCTGCGGGATCCACCAGCCGGCGGCTGTCAATAAGGAACTCCCTGATCACCGGGTCATCCTCGCGGGAGGACTGAAGTTGTCCCCCGGTGATGGAACAGATGCGGCTCAGGGTATAGGGCTCGAAAGTCATGCGGAGGCGGATTCGGCGGGCGGCTGGGCCGGTTTCAGCGGATTTGCATGCAGTTCGTCGTATTCGCGGCGGTTCTGCAGAATGTCGCAGGCCATGTACAGCGCATTACGGAATGCTTCGGGGCTGGCCAGGTTTTTCCCCGCGATATCGTAAGCGGTCCCGTGGGCGGGTGATGTCCGCACGATTGGCAGTCCGGCCGTGTAATTCACACCTTCCTCGAAAGAGAGCAGTTTGAAGGGCACCATGCCCTGGTCATGGTAAAGCGCCAGGATGCCGTCGAACTCGCGGTAACCGGCCGATCCGAAGAACCCGTCGGCAGGATAAGGACCGAAGGCCAGGATGTTCTGCATAAACGCTTTGTTAATGGCCGGGGCGACGATGCGTGTATCCTCATCGCCGATCAGGCCTTCGTCACCTGCGTGTGGATTCAGCGCCAGGACGGCGATGCGGGGACGGATGATGCCGAAATCACGGATCAGCGACTGGTTCATGATGCGGATCTTTCGAAGCAAGAGGTCTTCCGTGATCGCTTCCGTGACCTTTGAAATCGGAAGATGGCCGGTGGCCACGCCGATCCGGAATGCGCGGGTGACCATCAGCATCAGGTAGTCGGCCGTGTTGAACTTACCGGCCAGGTATTCCGTATGTCCGGCAAAATGGAATGCGGGGGACTGGATATTCTTTTTATTGATCGGGGCCGTGACCAGCAAATCGATATGCTTATTCTGGAGATCGGATACGGCCATCTCCAGGGACTGGAGTGCCAGATCCCCGGCAATGGAGGTGGATTTACCCGTATCGAGCTTCACCTCCTCCTCGGTCAGGTTGATGATGTTCGGCCTTCGCGGATGAGCCTGGTCAGCCTTGCGGATGAGGTTGAAGTTGAAATCATTCGCATCGATGATCTTCCGGTGGTAAGAGGCCACCTTGGACGAACCGTATACGATGACGGTGAAGTTCTCGAATATGCGCTGATCCTGCAGGGTTTTGATGATCACCTCGTAGCTGATGCCGTTGACATCCCCGTGGGAGATCCCTACCCGGATCCGGTTTGGTTGTTCAGGATTTTGAGTCATTTGAAATGTTATATGTGGTTCTTCAGAAAGTCAAAAAGCAGCCTGACGCCGACCCCGGTCCCGCCTGTACCCCGGTATCCGTCACGTTTCTCGAGGAATGCGGGTCCCGCGATGTCGAGGTGGATGAAGGGGTAGGAGGTGAATTTTTCCAGGAACTTGCCGGCGGTGATGGCACCGGCTTCAGGTCCGGCCAGGTTTTTCACATCGGCGATGTCCGATTTGAGGCCTTCGGCATAATCCTCCCAGAGCGGCAGTTCAACGATCCGTTCGTGAACTGCAAA
>DAIRDK010000360.1:0-2002 GCA_036796175.1 Bacteroidales bacterium
GAAGCTACTATTATGGCAAAGACAAGAATCCAGAGATTGGTACCCTTGAATATCATGTCTGTCTCAATCGTAGAGTGGATTTTGTCGTAATCATCCAGTTCCCCCTCAAGATTTACAAGGTGCAGGAATTTATGCAACAGACTTGATTTGTTCATAACTGTGACTTAAAATAGACAACTGTTAAATATCTGTAAGATGTTAGATCACAAGAGCGAAGATAATGCTAATACTTCATATTTCAGCCTATGACAGGGATGCAAGTTACGCCTGATTCAATCATGGCGGCCGATTTTTGTTATCTTGCATAAATTTACCAACATAATTCCATCAAAAATGCAAGAGAATATTAGTAAATGGGTTGATAACCTGATCCCCTGGCTTCTTAACCACGGGTTAAAGATCCTGTTCATTGCTGTTCTGGCTTACCTGCTGAATATTGTCATCGGCAGAATAATAATCCGAGCTGTCAGGCTTGCCGTGGTGAGGGATGACAACATGTCGGAGGAGGCCGAGAAAAAGAGGGAAGACACTCTGATACATATTTTCAGGGGAGCGCTGAGAATAATACTTATTGTCCTTGCCATACTTATGATACTGCAGGAACTCGGACTCAAGATAGGACCGATACTTGCAGGTGCAGGTATCGTTGGTGTAGCGGTTGGTTTCGGCGGACAGTACCTTATTAAGGATGTTATTACAGGTCTTTTCATGATTCTTGAAAATCAGTACCGTATTGGCGATGTAGTAAAGATTGACGGCACTGATGGAGTTGTTCAGGACATAACACTCAGGAAAACAACGCTAAGGAACCTGGATGGCACTGTGCACCATATCAATCACGGATCAATAGTACTGGTATCAAATCTCTCGAAGGATTTTGCCAGGGTGAATATCGAGGTAGGTGTTGCTTATGACACTGACCTTGAACATCTTATCCGGGTAATTGACAAAACGGGAATGGAACTGGCTGAAGATCCTGCTTTTAAGGACCATATTATTACAGCTCCAAAGTTTCTCCGGGTTCAGGCATTCGCAGACTCCTCGATAGTGGTTAAGATCCTTGGCGATACCAAACCCCTTAAACAATGGGAGGTTGCCGGCGAACTCAGGAAACGGCTGAAGATCGCATTCGACAGGGAAGGCATTGAGATACCCTTTCCGCAGACCGTCATTCACCAGGCGAAAAAACTGTCAGCCGGGTAGTATAGTTTCTACACTCCGGCAATTCTTCTTTTATACTCGGCTAACGCTTCATCAAGCCTTTGCCTTGCCGTACCATCGCCCGGTACATTGTGCGAAGGATGAATGTAGAGCTTTACACCTCTTTCAGCCAGTATTTCAGCCACAGTAGTGATCGTCATCCACACGCAGGTCACAAATGCCATCGTGGAAACAGGCCCTATCCTGTCGGGATGGTTAACAAGCGGAACTGAGGCATCCTCAAGTGGCGCGCAGGTATCGACAACCACATCAGCAAGGTCGAAGATCGTTTTTCCACATGAGTGCCTTGTCTTCTTTCCTCTTGCAGCTTCGGCAGAGCCGAATACGACAATCTTCATTCCCCTCTTCCTGGCTTCAAGTGCAATATCGATGTTTACATTGTTTATCCCTGAATGACTGAAAAGCCACATAATATCCCTGCTGTCAAAATCATATCCCTTCATGATCTCAGTTCCATAACCCTCAACCCGTTCAAGGAAAACAAACTGATGCACTCCCATTTCACCAGTTATCCTTGTGAAGAATGTCAGAGGCAGCTCAATCATAGGATGAAAACCGACAAAGCCGCCTATCCTTGGATACATTTCCTCAATGGGAAGCGTGGCATGACCGCATCCGAACGTGTGAACCCACCGCTCACATTCAATTGCACCTGCCATCAGTTCCGCAGCCTTGCGGATATTTTCACCCTGCGTTTCTTCGATCCGGGTCATTACGTCCCTCGCATTTTCAAGCCATTGTTTTGCCAGATTCATAGTCAGGTTTTTTATAGTTTTTAAAT
>DAIRDK010000361.1:0-1982 GCA_036796175.1 Bacteroidales bacterium
TTCTGCCCTTCCTCGGTGATCCCGATCGTGACCTTTCCGGTTCCTTCCATCGCATCCACGGCGTTTTTGATGAGGTTTTCGATCACCCACTCGAAGAGGTGGAGGTTGATGGGAACCTGGATGTCGCGATCGATCTCCGGGGTGATCTCGAAGCGTACCTTGGGAGATGTACGGGGTTGCATGTAGTCGACGGTGTTATGGATCACGGCGACAATATTGGCCGTCTCCATGCGGGCGGCTGCCCCGATCTTGGAGAAGCGGTCGGTGACGGTCTCCAGCCGGTGTACGTCCTTCTCGATCTCCTTCACCGTATCGTCATCGAGCCCCTTCAGCTTCAGCAGCTCCACCCAGGCTACCATGCTCGATAGGGGCGTCCCGAGCTGGTGAGCAGTCTCCTTGGCCATCCCCACCCATACCTGGTTCTGCTCCGATCGCCTGGCATAACTGAACAGCAGGTAAGCGATAAAGAAGAAGAGCCCGATCACGCCGAACTGGATGATCGGGTAATACCTGAGCTGCGTCAGCAGGAAGGAGTCTTTGTAAAAGATATAACGCACACCTGTTCCCGCGATGTTCACCATGATGGGATTGTTCTGCGCTTGCATGGAGGCCAGCATCTCGCGGACATACTTCGGATCTTTCATCTTCTCGGCCGGGATATTCCCGAACTCATGCACATAGGTCCGCGTGCTGTCGGTGATGATCACGGGCACGGAGGCGGAATTCAGCACCACTTCAGTGAAGAAAAAGCGGATCAGGTCGTCGAGGACCACCTTCAGCTCCGAGAAAATATTGGAATCCTTATAGTAGAGGAAGATCAGGCTGTTCTTGTAATACCTGACGACAATGGGAGGATAGACGGAGAATTCGGCCTTGAGTTTTCCCTCGAGCCGGGGAACCGTATCCAGGCTGAATCTGACATTCCTCGCCGTAATGATCTCCCCGTTCTCATCCGTCTGGATCACCGGGATGGTGGTGTTCTGGGAAATGATGTCGAGGAAAAAGGTCAGGTCCTCGTTTGAGGTGGCCGTGATCAGCCGCTTCTGGGCTTCGGCCAGGATCCCGACGCGCACGCGCTCCTCGGTCTTGATCTCCTCGAAGAGCTTGTTGGTGAAATTGACCAAATCGGCCTTTCGGTGGATGGCATCGGCCCAGATCTGGACGCTCCGCCGTTCATCTTCCCGGATGTGGCGCACCAGGATGTTGGTGTACCACAACGAAGCCGCCACGATAATGACCGCCCCGGCGAAGAGGATCAGCTTCCAGCGTCTTTTACGGTGGTATATGTTCATGGAATACCGTAAACGATTATGGGACAAATATATTTTATTTTCGCCTACACCAAAAAAATCCCCTGGTTTACCCCCCGAAAATGCATCGTTCATCTATTCGTTATCCATTGGGGAACATTATTTTGTATCATTGTACATCCCAAATTTCACCTTTAAATCAATAACAAAAACCCGGCAAATGAAAAGCAGACTAACTTTGTCCCTGCTCATGGCGGTCGTCATGGCAGGTTCGTTCCTGTTCACAGGATGTAAACAAAAACCGATGCAAGTCAGACAGATTCCCCTTGAGGATTTCTTCAAGAATCCTGAAAAAGCCCGTTTCCAGATCTCGCCGGACGGGAAGTACTACTCCTACATGGCTCCCTGGAAAGACCGGATGAACATTTTTGTCCAGGAGATCGGCAAGGACAGCGCCGTGCGGCTCACTTCCGAGACCGACCGGGACATTGCCGAGTATTTCTGGAAGAATCCTACCCGGATCCTCTTCCTGCGCGACGTTGGAGGAGATGAGAATTTCAAGCTTTACGGCGTCAATGTGGACGGCAGCAACCTGGTTTGCTTCACCGATTTCCCGAAAGTCCGCACCGAGATCATCAACACCATGGATGATTTCCCTGCGGAAGTGATCATCGGGCTGAACAAAAGGAATCCCGAAGTGTTTGATCCGTATCGCCTGAACATTGAGACCGG
>DAIRDK010000362.1:0-1952 GCA_036796175.1 Bacteroidales bacterium
CAGGAAGCGATCAGCGAGGAGACCGCCTGGCTGATGATCCAGCTGATGAAAGGGGTCGTCGAGAGCGGAACCGGGGTCAGACTGCGGTACAAATACGGGCTGGATAACCCGATCGCGGGGAAGACCGGCACCACACAGAATCAGAGCGACGGCTGGTTCATGGGGATCACTCCCGACCTGGTCACGGGGATCTGGGTCGGATGCGAGGACCGGGCGGCCCATTTCCGTACGCTCGATCTCGGGCAGGGCGCCAACACGGCCTTACCGATCTGGGCGCTGTATATGAAACAAGTGTATGCGGATCCTTCCCTGAAGATCTCCAGGGAGGATTTCTGGAAACCTAAAAAGGGCTGGGATATCAATTTTGACTGCGATAATCCCGACAAACAGTCCCCAACCAAAGAGGACCCCATGAAGAATTTCTGATCCTCTCAGAGGGCCGTAACGGTTTCCCGGTACACGACTCCCCTTTGATTCAATCCGTTGAGCAGGTATTTCACGCAATCGGGATTGCGGCCGATCATCTCCGGCACCGAAACTCCCTTGTGCCTGTAAAGGCCGTCGGCGATCATCCGCAGTGCCACGGTAGCCGTATACCCGGTTGTCCGGGCCATGGAATGAACTCCCGTCACGGCATCATAGGTATCGAACAGGTCGTAGGTGAATCGCAGCCTCCGGCCTTCTTTCTGCCCCTCCACAATCACCTGCATCAGGGTGAAATCCAGCTCACCTTCGTTCAATTTCCATTTCGGGAAGAGGATCTTCGCCGTGAAATCCAGGGGCCTGATCAGTACCCCGTTGATCAGGAGTTCTTCCCGGCTGAAGAATCCTGTTTCCCGGAGGATTCGCATCTTCTCGATATGGCCCGGGTAACGAAGGGTCTTCTCCTTCATGTTCGGGGCCTTGATCGTGTTCACGAGAGAACGCAGTCCATCGGTGTTGAATGCCTCCAACGTCCCGATCCCCGGGAAATAGATCAGTTCGGGATCCGATAACGCCGGCCTGATCACCAGCTTGCCCTCTTCCACGATGCGGGCGGGCCTGGTGTATTCTTCGATCACGTCGACCGGTGAGAATACGGCTTTGTATTCCCAGGGCCACTCCCGTACCTCAGGCAGTCCTCCCACATAGTAAACGACGTTTTCCGTCTCTTCCAGCATCCCGTGCACATAACCGATGAGGATGTTACACATGCCGGGTGCCACCCCGCAATCCATGATCGCCGTCACATTTTTCTGACGGGCCAGGTCGTCCAGGACCATTGGGTCTTCGATGAAGAACGAGATGTCGACCACGTCCTTCCCTGCCTGGATGACCGCTTTCAGCGTCTGGAAACCCATGAATCCCGGGACGGCATTCACCACCATGTCGTAACTGCTCACCAGCCGCGTGACCTCTTCGGGAAAACGCAGGTCCATCAGCACCGTTTTAACCGGCTGGTCGGCCAGCTTCTGCAACGCTTCCTTTTGGACATCCACAACGGTGACATTGAACCGTTCATCCTGAGCCAGGTCAACAGCCATCGGCGCTCCAACCAGCCCCGCTCCTAAAACCAAAACATTCATCTATATATATTATTAATTATTAATTTTATTTGTACCCCTTCATCTCCCTCACCAAACTATCGCAGGTTACCGTCACACCGGAAGTATTCCACAGGTACATTTTCATGTAGCAGGAAGGAAGGTCTTTGATGTAGCTGAGATCCATATTTTCATGGAACCTGACGATCTGCCATTGGCCCGGCTTGTATTCTCCCGGGGCGAACAGCGGGTAATGGTTCCACACCTGGTTCTTCCCCGTGGAATCAGCGACTTCGAAGACCATGTCGGGGATCCTGGACGGATCTGGTTCGCCGGAGGAGAACTTGAACAGAATATCGACAGAGATGTATTTGAACGGATCGGTAAACGGCAACTTGCGGATCATGGTGATATAACCGTCGCTTTGAG
>DAIRDK010000363.1:0-1944 GCA_036796175.1 Bacteroidales bacterium
CATCCATCCGGATCATCCCTTCCAGGTTATCGATGTTGCTCCCGGTGAACCTGGCCAGGATCTCACCGGATATGTTCTCCGTTGAATCTCGTTTCAGCAAGTGCAGATCAAAGAGCTGTGCATGATGGATCAGGGCGTTGAAATCGAACGACGGAAGGGAGTCATGAAAATCAGCGCTGCCATTGAAATCAAGCCACACATTCGGGTCGCGGAAGGACAGCATGCCATCGAATTTTTCATTGGCCAGCGTCCCGTTGACCGCGATTTTCGAATAATTATACTGATTCAGGTAGATCGAATCAACGGCCAGGTTCATGAGCAGGTCAGCGCTTTTGGAATCGAGGCCACGGCCGGTGACCGACCCGTGCAGGGTCACATCCCCGATCAGATCCTGTATGCCGAGCAGGGTTCCGGCATTAAACGACACCAGGGCCACTTGCCCCTGGTAGGAATACGTCCTGGACGACTCAAGACGGTTGAGATTCAGGTTCCCTGAAGCATTACCCAACTGGGTCGACAGGTTGAAGTCGGCCGTAAAATCGTCCCAGAACCCAGTGAAACGGCCATTCAGGGTGAAAGTGCCCAGCCTTGCCAGTTCAGCAGGCAGCGGGATCGTATCGGGATCGGTCGGGATATGGAATTGCTCGATGTCGCGGAGGTTGCTGGTGAAGTTCCTGATATCGAGATCGACATACGTGCTGTAAATATCCGGAAGTCCTGCCGCAAGCAGGCTGCCGGAAAACGTGGTGCCTTCACCCAGGGACAGCCTGATCTCCTTCACATGGAACTTGCTGACCGTGCCTTCAAGTTCCCCTTCCAGCCGGAGGGGATTATCCATGACTTTCACTTCGGGGGCGAAATAGCCAATGTCGGCCAGGTTAAACACGGACGGACGGATATCCCCGGTGATGGTCACCTGGTTCAGGAAATCGAGAAAGGCGGGGTACCCGTCGTAGAGCATGGCAAAGTCAAGGTCCAGGTCGGACCTCGGGGTGAGGATTTTCAGGTTCCTGACTTTGACGTAATGCGAACAGACCGATGCCTCGCCGCTGAATGAGAGCAGATCGAACCCGGAGCGCTCCCTGGCCATTAGGCTGGTAATATTGGCGTTGATCGTATCGCCCGAGATTGAGAAGTTGGAGATGTTCAGGTCAATATGACTGACGTCGATGTTGGCGTAATCCATGCCTTCTGGAACCGGTTCGGCATTACAATCCTGGAAATGGAACCTGAAATCACGGATCACGACCATGGCTCCTGAAATATGGAACGGCTTCCCCGGTGTGGTATCGGGTGGTTTCGGAGTGGTATCGGCAGGGGTGAAATAATCAATGATGAACTGCAGGTTCAGCGCCGAATCCCCTTTGTGGGTGATCAGCTGGAATTCTCCCCCGTCCACAAGCACCTTGCGGACATGAAGTGATCCATTCCAGAGTTGTTTGATGTCGGGTTGCAGCCCAAGCTGGTGCGTGGCAAACAGCACCGTATCCCGCCGGTCCTTGACCAGGATATCTTTCAGCAGGACTCCCTGGGACAGGGAGAAGGAAAACTCACCGACCTTCACTTCGGTCTTCCATTCCCTCGAAAAATAAGCGGCTGTCAGCCGTACGCCGAATGTCTGGATGCGCGGATCCCGGAGAACCGAGTAGATGGTGATCACCAGCGAGGCAATAGCCACCAGGAGGCAGGCCGCTATTTTGACAACCCTTTTAATCGTACCTTTGCACTTTATTTCCTAGAATAACAATGGCTATCCATATCCTCGGGATCGAGTCCTCGTGTGATGACACTTCCGCTGCTGTTCTCCGGGAGGACACCCTCCTTTCGAACATCATCGCCGGACAGGAGGTGCACCGCATGTTCGGAGGGGTCGTGCCCGAACTGGCCTCCCGCGCGCACCAGCAAAACATCATTCCAGTGGTAGATGCAGCTATGCAAAAGGCT
>DAIRDK010000364.1:0-1859 GCA_036796175.1 Bacteroidales bacterium
ATCCTCCGCAATCTTCCCAATCTTCTCATTGATCATCATCCCGGCAAAAATTGCGTTGCAGACGACTCCGATCCGCGACTTACCCTCGCCTCCGTTTCCAACAATATTAAGACACTTTTGTGCGATCGTTGTCGGGATCAGGCAGTAACCCAGGAACTCCTGCAGACAAGGGATGTCTTCCTCATAAAGGAGTTCGGACAGAAACAGCTTCCATGAAAGAGGTTCCTGCGTCTGCTCCTCATAGTTCACTGCCAACCGGTTCATGGAGAATCTTGGTTCGCTAACCTGAATTTCGCTACCCTTTTCCAAACGAAGCGTAGCGTTGGCGCACTGGATCACGTTCGGATCCGGTTCTCCGATCTCGATGTAGCATGCGCTTCTTAGTGCTGCCAGAAGCGCTTTCTCTTTTGTGGACAACCCCTTGGTAAAATATTCGGCGATTTCACTATGGATCATGCTCCCGATTTTGAGATCGTGTACAGGCCCTTGGTAGTCATAGAAAGCACCGTTCACAGAGACCAGTGAGTGGCGCTCCTTGAAGTCCTTTACGAAGGAGGCTTCATCAATTCCGTGCTTCTGTGTCCCGTCCTTTCCAATCTCTGTTGTCAGCCACACGGGTCGATCAACTACGGCTTCAACAAACATTTCCGTTTCTGCTCTAGCCAAAAGATCCCTTACCTCATCCTCCCCAACCATCTTATACACATCCGTGATATCCGCCTTAACGGGAAGGTCAGGTATATGTTTCCCGAGTTCCAGTACGCTGATCCTATCCGCGACGCCCCGAAGGGAGCGGATAACTTCTTCCCCATATTTCTTACCTGCTTCATCATGGTCCGGAATAACGACCACACGCCTACCCCTGAGATATTCGCAATGGTCACGGTTCCAATTTGCACCATTCGGACTTGCTGTGACTGCATATCCGATTGATGTCAGCGTATCCACATCCTTTTCTCCCTCAACGACAAATATCGTCTCCTCTGGCGGTGCGCTCAGGACGGTAGGCAGGTTGTATAACGGCATCTTTACGCCTTTTAGCCCGTTCAAAAACGTGTTTCCCTCTTTTCGGAGCCAGACAACTTTCTTGTGTGCGTCCACTATAAAGATATCTTTTCTGGCAATGACGAGTCCTCTTTCGTCATGGTAGTAGTGGTTTCTAATCAGCTGCCATTTCGGTTCTTCTGGCTTATTACAGTCTACATTGAGAGCCGCCATAATCTCCTCGTAAGAACATCCGTGTTTGCAGTGAATCAGCGGTTTCTCGCCCTCCATTCTATAATATAGATGGTTTCCTTTCGGATCCCCCTTCTCGCACACTGGGCAGGCGGCCGTATGTTCACGACCGCGAATTTTTACGTTGATTAGTTTTTTTTCGAATTGCTCGATATTCATTTAAACCTCCTGTTTGTCAGGAAGTCACGGTTCATTTTAATATTTTATCTTATCCGAATCCGCTTCTTGGATTCGGTTTTGTTCGGCTTATGCCGTAACTCCAGCTCATATTTATTCCCGGTCTATCAAGAACCGGTTTATTTCTATTTAAAAACGGCCCTCAGAAAGAAGGCCGCATTTTCAGTCTATTGCGTAACTATCTTTTCCTGGTTGCGAGGGCTGCCTGTCCTTCAGCGGTGATGGCGATTCCAAGATATCCTCTTCGTTGTTTGTCATATTGGGTCTTTTTCAGTTTTTCGTTCTGCCTAAGGCCAAAAGCATTCTGATTCTGCTTCAAATAATCCAGGAACACCATATCCGATACCGAGATTTCGCCGTTCTGCTCGCACCAAACTATATAAAGCGTCAGTAGATCGCTCGTGTATTCTTTTCCGTCTGGATTATAAGAGATGTACTCTTTGTCC
>DAIRDK010000365.1:0-1782 GCA_036796175.1 Bacteroidales bacterium
TTCCCACTTTGCTCCACTTTACTCCATTTTTCTTCACTTTTGTTGAAAACTTTGTTTTGACGCGATTTATTGTGTCAGATGGAATGATATTTCCTTATCCTTCGTGAGGGACTTAACTGATTGATTGTCTGTTATATAAAACACTGCATGTTTCTCTCATGCCAAAAGAAATGCCCCGATAGCCGGAAGGCACATCGGGACATTCGATATTTCAGTTAAATCGAGATCAGCAAATATCAGGTGTGCATCGCTGATCAGGCATTGATCGCGGATTCTATTTTTTCAGATGCTCTGCCAGGAATTTATCCATCGCATTATAAAAGTCGAACTGGTTCTTTTCATTGTAAAAGCCATGTCCTTCATCCTCCTTTACCATATATTCGACAGTAATGCCTCGGTTACGCAACGCCTCAACCATCTGGTTGCTTTCGTTAATGTTCACCCTTGGGTCATTTGCACCCTGGGCAACAAAAAGCGGGGTTGTTATCTTGTCAGAATGGAGAACCGGAGAAACCTCACTCAGCAACAGGCTGTCCCTGACCGGATCGCCGACCATCTCATAGAACATCTGCAACTGAGGCTCCCAATACGGCGGGATGGTCTTCATGAATGTGAACATGTTGGCAACACCCACATAATCTACCGCTGCAGCATACAGGTCGGGAGTTTTTGTTATTCCTGCCAGGGTAGCATAACCACCATAGCTGGCTCCATAAATCGCTATCCTCTCCTTATCGGCTATACCCTTGTCAATAAGCCAGTTCACTCCGTCAGTGATATCATCCTGCATGGACCTGCCCCATTCCTTGAATGATGCCTCCCAGAACTTTCTTCCATACCCTGTAGAGCCCCGGAAATTCATCTGAAAGACAGCATATCCTCTGTTCGCAAGGAATTGCACTTCGGGATTAAAACCCCATTGATTGCGATACCAGGGACCTCCATGGGGATTAACGACCACTGGCAGATTCTTTGCATTTTCCATCGTATAACCCTTAGGCAGAGTTAGATAACCGTGAATAGTAAGCCCGTCACGACTGGCATATTCAACCGGGTTCATCGTTGCCATCTCCTCTGGATCGAGCCATGGTGTGATATCCGAAATCTTTTCCAATATCCCTGATCTTTTATCATACAGGTAATAGGTGCCGAGCGATTTGTCACTGTGTGCCAGTACAAGGAATTTATCCTCCGCCTTATTGTTCGAGACAAGGTCAAACTCCAAATCTCCCAGTTTGGACTTCAGATCATTCATCATTGTCTCAAATTCACTGTCGAAGAAAAATCGCTCTCTCTTCCACGATGTATACCTCGCAGCAGTCAGAACTTTTCTTGCCCTTGAATACACAAGCTGATCCACATCATAATCAGTATTTTCGTAAAGAACCTTTTCTTCCTTTGCCAGCATTGGATCAAAGACAACCGCTGCGAGCTTGTCGCGGCCAAGGTCTGAGACTGCATAAAGTTTCTTATTGTCGAAGGTGAAGAACTGAGGCGACATGGTTTCCTTAAATGTTGTCTGAAGGATCTCCCTGAACGGATCTTTTTCAGTGTCACGGTAGAGGAGCGATGTGTTCACTCCTTCAACCACTGCAAATGCGACACGAAGTTCCCCGTTATGGTCCGTCATCCATCCGACAATGTTCCCCGGATTCTCCGCAAGCATTGTCAGTTCACCCGTATTGACGTTAAGGCGGTACGGATCAAAAACCTGCGGCACCCGTTTGTTCAGCCCGATAATTACAAACTCGTCAATATCCGGCAGGTCATCAATCATCTCAG
>DAIRDK010000366.1:0-1764 GCA_036796175.1 Bacteroidales bacterium
GCAGGCCATTGTCCACAAAAATGCAGTGGAGATTGTTCCCGATCGCCTTGTGGAGCAGGACCCCGGCCACCGACGAATCGACTCCGCCGGATAGCCCGAGGACGACCTGGTCGTTCCCCAGCTTTTCGTGCAGTTCCTTCACCGTCGATTCAACAAACGATTTCGCTGTCCAGTTCTGGCTGCACCCGCAAATTTCCACGACGAAATTCTTCAGTAGGGTCTTCCCTTCAAGGGAGTGGTAAACTTCCGGGTGAAACTGGATACCGAAGGTCTTCTCTCCTGCCATGCTGAACCCGGCCACTTCCACTGTGGGCGTGCTGGCCACAATGGCGGCTCCCGTCGGGGGACGAAGGACCGTATCGCCGTGCGACATCCATACCTGGCTGCCGTTGGTCATCCCCTTCAGCAGGTCGCAGGCAGGATCCAGGTACGTCAGGTTGGCACGGCCGTATTCCCTGATCTTCGAGGGCATCACCTCGCCCCCGTTGTGCTGGGCCAGGTACTGAGCCCCGTAACATACGGCCAGTACAGGGATCCTGCCCCGGATCGCCGAGAGGTCGGGAATCAGCGGATGGGGATCCCGGATGGAATAAGGGCTTCCGGACAGGATGACCCCTTTGACCTGGTCGTCAATGGTCGGGATCTTGTTATATGGGAAAATATCGCAATACACATTCAGCTCCCTGACCCTCCGGGCGATAAGCTGGGTGTACTGGGAACCAAAATCAAGGATGAGGATGGTTTCTTGCATTTTACAAAGGTAGAAAAAAACTACCTCGTCAGGTTCGCATTGTACTCGGTCCGGTTGCCTGTATTATCGGTCACCACCAGCCGGAAGGCATTTTTCCCAGGCTGAAGACGATCGTCGAATGTATATGTAAGCAAATCCCGTTTCGCGTCGTAATCCATCAGGATCCAACGGCCGTTAAGGGTTCCGCGGTAACTTTTGATGCCCGAGAGATCGTCGGAGATCTTCATGGTGATCGTACCCTGTTTGGAGATATTCTTCCCGGGCACGATGTTCACGGCCCTGACGACCGGCGCAGTTGTATCTGCCAGCACGGTATAGGAACCGAAATCACGGATCCTGCACTTCATCCAGCCGTTTTCAAACGCCCCCCCGGCGCTGGTATACTTCCCAGGTCCGTCGATCCGGACCACCAGTGCCTTGCTCTGCAGCTGCACCGGCAATCCGGTGACCTGGATGGCCAGGTCGCAAAAGGCGTGAACGGGAGTTTCCTTGTCATGCAGGACGTTGATTGCGGAATAGCTGCCCGGTAACCGGTCCGACCTGTCATAAATGAAGTCGAGGTCCTCATAGAGGGCATTCGCAGGAAGGCTGAGGGTGATCCCGTCGGCGCTGAACGTATTGGGCCCGGAACAGGGCATCCAGGTGCCTTTGGCCAGCACGGACGGATCGCGGGGCTGGCGGACCGGGGCCGGCGGATGGCTGCGAACCCAGTAGACCAGGGATGATTTATTCCCATGTACGTCGGAGACCACATACCTGATCTTGTGCGGGAGGTTGTCGGTGAAACTGATCTCGCCGCTGGACGACGGATCATCGAAGATCTTCAGCTTATCGTTCGGGGCGATATAAAAACGGACCACCCGGTGTTTCGTTTCGATGTAAAGCGGATAGTCCAGGATGCTGTTGACATAGCGGGTATCGGCAAAGGCAAACCGGTCGATGGTCATGCCGAACCGCTGCTCGTCATCCACATAGAGTTCGAATCTCCGGATCCCGTTCTTCATGGTTGACGC
>DAIRDK010000367.1:0-1712 GCA_036796175.1 Bacteroidales bacterium
TAAAAGGCACGCTCAAACAACAGGTGGACCTGTCCGGGTTGACCCGTGGCACCTACCTGGTTGAGATCAGCGACAACGCCGGCAAACTGGTCAGGAAACTGGTAGTGACGAGGTAACCATGTTCATCGAGAACCCAAGCAAATACGGCTATACAAAGACCATCGATACCCTTTCGCAAACGATTGCCGGCAAGGGTTGGAAAGTGCTGGTCAGTCATGATCTGAAAGAGATCCTCGATAAAAAAGGTTACAGCGTTCTTCCGGTCACGGTGATCGAATTGTGCAACCCGGCTTATTCATCACGCCTGCTGATGACCGATGCCGAGCGCCTGGTGGCGACCATGATGCCGTGCCGGGTGGCCGTTTATGAAAAATCGGACGGGATGACCTACGTTTCAAGGATGAACGCCGAAGCGTTCGCCAAAATGATGGGTGGTGTCGTTGAAGAGGTCATGACAGGGGCATTCCGGGACATGGAAACCATGATCGAAAGCGTTTTGTAAAGGAGGTTTTTCCTATATTTACCTTCCGAACCAACAGGAAGGTCCATCTATGGAAAAACTCTGGAGATACATCCGTTCCCTGTTCAATATCGGGCCGGATTCCATTGAACCGCAACAGGTTATTCAGGAGATCACCGCCGGCGTCAGGTTCCGCGGGAAAACGCTCTGGATCCTGATCTTCGCCATCTTCATCGCCTCACTCGGGCTGAATGTCAATTCCACGGCCGTCATCATCGGGGCCATGCTCATCTCTCCCCTCATGGGTCCCATTATGGGGATAGGATTGGGCCTGGGGATCAACGACCTTCAACTTCTGAAAGATGCGGCACGAAACTACCTGGTGGCCGTGTTCATGGGACTGCTTACTTCAACGGTCTATTTCTCCATCTCACCCGTGACCGGAAACCCCTCCGAACTGCTTGCCCGCACTACGCCCACCGTCTATGACGTCATGATCGCGTTCTTCGGCGGACTGGCCGGGATCGTGGCCACAAACAGCAAGGATAACCGGGGCAATGTCATTCCGGGCGTCGCCATCGCCACCGCCCTGATGCCGCCCTTGTGCACTGCCGGTTTTGGGTTGTCGCAGGGAAACATCATGTTCTTCCTGGGGGCTTTCTACCTGCTGTTCATCAATACCGTCTTCATCTGCCTGGCCACTTATCTCATCGTGCGTCTCCTGAAATTCCCGTACCATTTTTATCCTAATTCCGGACAACAGGTACGGATCCGGAACCTGATCACGGTCATCGCCATCCTTACCATTATACCCAGTGTCCTGATCGCATACCGGATGATCAGCAAGGATATCTTCGAGCGCAACGCAGACCGGTTCGTTGAAAAAGAGATGGTTTTCCCGGGGATTGTCGTTATCAATAAAACGATCGATTACCCGACCCGGACCATCCTGGTATCCCTGTTCGGGCGAAAAATAAATGATGAAGAGCTGGTGAAAATTAAAAGGAAGTTGCCTGCTTACCGCCTGGATGAGGCCCATATAACCGTCGACCAGGAACTCAGCGACAGCATCAGCGACTTGTCGGGAAGACGGCAGTTGCTCGGGCTGCTTAATGCCCAGTCAGGCCGGCTGGAAAAACTGGAGGAGCGTGTTTCCCAGCCCTTGCCGATTTTGGAGCCCCAATCCGTTTATGAAGAAGCGAAAGCGGCCTTTCCCGGCCTGAATAAAATCTCTATTACCTCATCTGTTGTC
>DAIRDK010000368.1:0-1701 GCA_036796175.1 Bacteroidales bacterium
GAAGAGCAGACAACCTGCATATGCCCTGCCTTACTTAATACGCAGCGTGGTATTGGCCGATTCCATTAGCGATCCCCTCAGCCGCGGCATTGCCTACAGTACTCTGGCCATGTATTACCGAACCACTGGGAATCCACGCCGAGCGCTGGAATACTTCCAAAAGAGCCTTGCCTTATCAAAAACCGTCCGGTTGAAATCAGAAGAGATGAACAACCTGAAAAATGTGGCGGAAACTTATGAAGACCTGATGAATTACCCGGAAGCGCTGTTTTATTTCCAGAAATATTCCGCTCTCCGCGACACGCTCTTTGAGGAGCAACGGCAGAAAGCCGTGGCGGAAATGAATGCGAAGTACAGTGCATCAGTGAAAGAACGAAAGATCCTGTCGCTGGAAGCCCAGAACCATGTGAAGGGGGCGCTCTTAACAAGGAACCGTGCACTGATCGGATCACTCACGACCTTGCTGTTAGTCATTGTGGTCGCTTCCGTACTCACTATTTATTTCTATCGTCAGCGGCTCCAGGCCTATAGAAAGCTCGTGAAAAAGGACATGGATTCGCTTGAAGCGGAAACTGAACAGGCCCGGTCGGTTATCATGCAGCCCGACATTCCGGGGAAACTCCACGACCGGATTGCTGCCGGGCTGGCCGATCTGATGATGAATGGAAAACGTTTCCTGGATCCGGAACTCACCCTTGCGGATATTGCCAGGGAACTCAATACCAATACATCCTACCTGTCAAGGGTCATTAACAGCCGGTTCAGCTCGAACTTCAGCCAGTTCGTGAACGAGTACCGGGTTCTGGAAGCCAGGAAGATGCTCATCGACAGCAAATACCGGAACCTGACGATCGAGGGGATTGCCAGAAGCACGGGATTCAATTCGAAATCGGCGTTCAATGCTGCGTTTAAAAAGATCACCGGGGTCACTCCGTCGATTTACCAGGTCTCAGCCCGGCAGATGCAGCAGGGAAAGCTGTCAGACAGTACACCGGTCACAGGGACTCAGGGAACCGGTTACGGAGGCGGCAAACCCGGTTCACTTCTTAAAGCCGATCGGGCGGCTCCCTGACCTGGGCGGTTCGCCCTGACCGCGGGTGCATGTTTCCACATCCTCCCTGCGGATCGTCAGCAACTCTTCTTCAGAGATCGTTTCCAACTGCGAAATCCGGTTAGCCTGCACCTGCACCAGTTTTTCGAACAGATTTCTGACATAGCGGCCATTCCCAAAGGTCCTGTCGCGATTCTCATAGGCACTTTCCAGAAGATCCGATACCAGGGATTCCGTTTCAGGAGCAAGCCGGTACCCTTTGGCGGTGATCAGGCGGGTGAATATCTGCAGCAGCTCTTCAGGACGATAGTCATTGAAATAGAAATACCGGCTGAACCTGGATTTGAGCCCCGGGTTGGACACGATCAGATGTTCCATTTCAGAGGGATAGCCGGCCATGATCACCACCAACCGGTCCCGGTCGTCTTCCATCCGTTTCAGCAGGGTGTCGATGGCTTCCTGGCCGAAGTCGTTCCCTCCGGCTCCTTCGGGCTTGAGTGTGTATGCTTCATCGATGAACAGGATGCCGTGCATCGCGTTGTCAATGGCACGATGTGTCTTGGGAGCGGTATGACCGATATATTCTCCTACCAGGTCGGCACGGGAGACTTCCACGACATGACCCCGGGCCAGGATCTGCAGGGAGCGGA
>DAIRDK010000369.1:0-1695 GCA_036796175.1 Bacteroidales bacterium
AGCATCTCGGACACGCCGGTGAATGCCGGTTTCCCATCCTGGATGACACAGGCGTTGGGCGAGATCGACACCTCGCATTCGGTAAAGGCGTAGAGGGCGTCGATGGTCGTATCCGGCGACACCCCCGGGGCGAGGTGGATCATGATCTCCACGTTGCCGGCGGTGTTATCATCGATCTTGCGGATCTTGATCTTTCCCTTGTCGTTGGCGGCCAGGATCGAATCGATAATGGAACCGGTGGTGGTGCCGTAAGGAATTTCATTGATGACCAGCGTTTTTTTGTCTGCCTGCTGGATCCGGGCCCTCAGGCGCACACGGCCTCCGCGGAGTCCGTCGTTGTATTTCGACACATCGGCCATTCCGCCGGTCGGGAAGTCGGGATTGATCTCGAATTCCCGTTCCTGGAGCACTTTGATGCAGGCATCGATCAGTTCCAGGAAATTGTGCGGCAGGATCTTGGAGGCGAGGCCGACGGCGATGCCTTCGACTCCCTGGGCCAGCAGGAGCGGAAATTTGACCGGGAGGGTCACCGGTTCCTTGTTGCGGCCGTCATACGAGGCTTTCCAGGTGGTTGTCTTGGGGTTGAACGCCACTTCTAGGGCAAACTTCGACAGCCGGGCCTCGATGTACCGCGGTGCGGCGGCGCTGTCGCCGGTGAGCGTGTTGCCCCAGTTGCCCTGGGTATCGATGAGCAGGTCCTTCTGTCCGAGCTGGACCAGCGCATCCCCGATGGACGCATCCCCGTGGGGATGGTATTTCATCGTGTGGCCGATGATGTTGGCAACTTTGTTGTAGCGGCCGTCCTCGAGTTCCTTCATGGCGTGCAGTATACGCCGCTGCACGGGCTTCAGCCCATCGGTCATTTCGGGCACGGCCCGTTCCAGGATCACGTAGGAAGCGTAATCCAGGAACCAGTCCTGGTACATGTCCGAGAGGTGAACCGACTGCTGCAAGGCTCCCGACTGCAGTTCGGGGAGGTCGCCGTTGCCGTTGATCTGTGTCATTTGACGAGTTTCGATATCGCTTTGAACTGCTCCGTACCCGAGTACCTGAGCAGTTCGAACAGGAGTGATTCGTAAGTTGTGATGATGGCTCCCTCCCGTCTCATCCGTTCGATCGCGATGGCTTTATCATTCAGCCGGCGCGAAGATACGCAGTCTTCGACGACAATGGGATGGAACCCGTTCTTGAGCAGGTCCAGGGTAGTTTGCAATACACAAACATGGCTTTCGATCCCGGCGATGATGATGTGGTCTTTGCCCGAAAGAGCCAGTTTTTCCATGAAAGTAGGCTCGTCGCAACAGCTGAAGGCCATTTTTTCGGTACGGGGAATGCCCTCGGTCAAGCGGGCAACAGTAGCGATGGTCTCTCCGAGGCCTTTGACATACTGCTCGGTGACAAATATCGGAACCTCAAGTACTTTCATCCCTTCGATCAGGATGGGGAGGTATTTTACCAGTTTTTCGTTCTCGCTGATGAACGGGAACAGCCGTTCCTGGATATCGATGACCAGGAGGGCGGATTTATCTTTGGGGATTCTCATTATTTCGATTTTCGTTGTTCGTTGTTCGATGTTCGCTGTTCGTTGAACCGACAACCGACAACAAAATTAGGATTTCCGCGGGAATAGCGGAAGGTTTGTTAAAAACTTAAATTTATGGTACTTTTGCCGCGCATTTCAGGTCCGGTAGCTCA
>DAIRDK010000370.1:0-1669 GCA_036796175.1 Bacteroidales bacterium
TCAAACTTCAGGGTCGTGATTTTATTTATATCTGTATATCTGTCTATCTGTCCATCCGTCATCCGTTCCAGGGCTTCTGATTCTCCCCCGAGCTTTCCCGCCGGTGATCCGAAACCATGCGCGTGAACCTCCTTGCCATGACCTTCGAGCTGCCGGTCATTGAACGCAAGGGCTGTCGGTGAGGTAAACCGGATGTAAGCCGGTTCACAGAGGTGGTCCCGGAAATCGCCGATCACCCCGCTGGCCTGCAACCCCGACGACCATACCGCGGTGGCCGCTTCTCCCGTTTCCCTGGCTTTGACCAGTCCGTCGATGCCCCCTTTCCGGAGGGCCATCCCCGAGGCGAATTCTTCCAGCACCTTTGACAGCGTCTTAAAAT
Organism: Bacteroidales bacterium; assembly: GCA_036796175.1. Taxonomy (GTDB): domain Bacteria; phylum Bacteroidota; class Bacteroidia; order Bacteroidales; family FEN-979; genus DAIRDK01. Next base: position 380 of record DAIRDK010000370.1, read on the forward strand.
CCGGGGTGACAAAGAGCTGCGGCTGCTGGGTCGTGATGTCGAAGGCAGTCTGAGATGCCTCAATGGTGTAAGGGATCTTCTTCACCGAATCCTTCAGGCAGTTGTAGCTTTCGCTGATCGAGGAGAGGAGCCCGGCACCGTATATTTTGGGACGGGACAGGTTGCCGATGAGGCCGTATTCCACGGTCCACCAGTGGAGGTTGCGGATCTGTGCGAGTTCGGAGGGTTCGGCAATGCTCTGTTCGACGGCGGCAAGCTGCTTTTCGGCTTCGCGGATCACGGCGGGAGGGGAATAGGGATCTGCCTTCAGGATGGAGAGGAGGCGGATGGTCTCATAGAGATCGATGTCTTTTTTGGATGAAAATGCCCTGGAGCCGATCTTCCCGAATTCAACAAGGTATTTTGCATACTCCGGATCGGCGATGATGGGTGCATGGCCGGCCGCTTCGTGGACGATGTCGGGGGCCGGGGTGTAGCCGATCTGGTCGATGGGCCGGATGTCGGCCGCGATGACCAGCACGTTGTATGCCTGGAACTCCATGAAGGCCGCCGGGGGGATGAAGCCGTCGACGGCTACGGCCGCCCAGCCGATCTCCTTCAGGATCCGGTTCATGCCGTACATGTGGGGGATGGTGTCGATGCTGATGCCCGTCTTCCGCAAGCCTTCGAGGTAGGAATGATGCGCCACCTGCGGCAGGTAGCGAACATTCTGCCGCATGATGTAGCGCCACACCGCGTGGTCCTGAGCCGTATACCCGTTATACGGCTGTTCAATCACCAGGTCCATCAGGTGCCGCGGCAACCGGTCCAATACCTCGTTCGATTCCATCTTACTGTTCTGTGCAACAAAAATATAAATAATTAATCAGATTAATTAAAAATAACAAAAATTAACATAATGATACTTCCAGGAATTCATGTTCATTCTTACTTATTCTTACTTATTCATATTTATTCATGTCCATTTACCCGGAAAATCCTCCCCATTCCAAGTCCAAGGGAGATGGTGAAGAAATGTGGGTGGGAAACCGTGTATTCATACCTGTTCAGCACAAAAAGGTACGATTTGCCGGAAAGGGGTATCTCGATTTCGTAACGAAAGGCCAGCCTGAAATTAAACTGGCTGAAATCATCCCTGACGGGTCCGTCGATCGGATTGGAAACTTCACCGCCGGCAATGGACCAGCCATGGGATTCTCCTGAGCCGTATGAATGGAGGAGTGTGCCGAGGCAGATACCCGGATCAATGAACATAACGGGTTTACGGGAAATGCGAAAAGCGGGGAAGAT
>DAIRDK010000371.1:0-1658 GCA_036796175.1 Bacteroidales bacterium
GTCGTAAAATGTCTCTTCAACGGCATATTTCCTGAATCCCAGGGCGGTGTCGGCAAACTGAGGGCCGTGCAGGGCTATCTCGAACTGATCGATATAGTCCTGGATATAATCCTTCTGCTGCGGGGTGATCTCGTTATACTTCGGGTATTCATACTGGAACCAGATATACTGTCCGGAAGGATGTACGGGTGGCTGAAACCTGGATGACCATCCGTCGCCCCCGCTTCCGGTGGATTTGTCGATTTTTACGATATAGCCTCCCGTCAGGGAATCCCCGGAATTCATGGTCGGGGTCAGTTTCGCGATATCCACGCGGTCCTTGTCGCGCTTGATCTTTTCGGAAAAGACATAACGCCCTTGTAACGTTCGTTCAGGAACAATTCCACATGGCGGTACCGGGTGGCGTAATGTCCCAGGTCCATCCAGTATTGATACGCCATTGTATTCCGCAACAGGGTCTTGTCGCTGAAGTTGGCGTTCAGGATCCAGTCCGATTCGGCTGGCATGCCCAGCAGGCTGGTATCGACGGGATTTTCCAGTGAGTCCCAGGTTTCAAACCCGTAGCTCTTTTTGAGGAACATCTGGGAGCTTGACCCGCGGACCTCGATCCCGGCCCAGGAGTCGTACTGGGGTGTGTCGGTGGTATGGTTGTATTGCCCTTCGCCATTGTCAATGATCTTCATGCCGACCTTGATCTTCGGGTCGTCGGGGATGATTTGGCCGTTGGTGTTGATCATGACGATGGGCAGGTTGGTGGAATCGAACGGGAACGGAAAGCCGGGGTTTGAGCTGAACTTGATCCTCCAGCCGAGCAGCGTGCCTGGACTACCGCCGGGTACGTCGTAGATGACCAGTTGCCATGTCCCATTGCCATTCTGTCCGTTATTGAGATACCCGACATTTTCCAGAGGTCTGTAATCGCCGGTATAGGGAGGAATTCCGTTATAGATCGACATATCCACGTCATCGCGAAAATAGGTCCCGGTGAAATTATCCCCGTCGCCGCCAAGGTATTCGGTCAGGATAACCGACTGGCCGTCGGGGGAAATAAGACCGATCTTCAGGTCGCCGACATAGGAGTGCATGATGTCGATCCCGACGCTTTCCAGTCCGTAGGTTGTGTCGATGCATTGCGGAACACCGGTTACAGTGACGGAATAGTATCCCGGTGTCCCGTTGTTGGGGATCAGACCGCCGGTGCCGTTAAACGTCTGAGCCAGCGTAACCGCGGCATAGGCGACAAGTACACAAGTAATAAGCGATTTCCTCATGGAGGCAAAGATAAGGTGAAATTTTGTTGGACCCATCTGCATTCAAGGCAGGGTTTGAGGGATTGGCTTTTTTTCAAAAACACGAAGATCACTGAGTTTAAAATGAGTTTCTCAGAGAACTTTTCTTCATACTTTGAGTTCTCTGTGGTTCTGATCATTGCAAATCATATGAACACCACAAATCAACCTTTCATTATTTTCACTATCTTTAGGATGTAAAACCAACTCCTTGAGGAACATACTGTTTATCGGCTTGATTGTTTTATTTGTTTCAGGCTTATCTGCTGCACAACAACCTGGAAGTGAAAATTATACTTCCCGGCACGCCTTCGTTGAGAACAAAGGCCAGGTCATTGACCAGAATAACCAGCACAATGCCGGGGTATT
>DAIRDK010000372.1:0-1646 GCA_036796175.1 Bacteroidales bacterium
TACCGCCCGCTTCCCTTTGATCAGGGCCGGGTTTGGGATCAGTTTCATTTTGGCGACCAGGTCGCGGAGCTCCTGGTGCTGGGGCATGAAGCTGCGTGGCCAGGTCGGAGTGTACTTGATATAAGGTCTCATGTAAGGCAGCTTGCGTTCGTTGGCGTAACCAAGCCCGTGTCCCACGCCGGAATCGGGAATGCCGCTGACCAGGTCGACCGCCAAATCATCGTTCTTGGCCAGGCAGGCGCCGCAGCGGTACCGGCAGGCTTCCACATTAATGCCTTCGTAATAGGCTGGAGGATAGCCATAATACACCCAGAGGAAGGCGCAGATCTGCATCTTGTCGCCGGGCTTGCGAAGCTGCTCGAAGCCGTCGGCTGTGATCCTGACGATCTCGCCAGGCCCCAGGAAATAGTCGGTCGTGAACCCGAGATTGGCAAACGAACTGCTTTCAGATGCCGCCGCATAGGCACCTTCGCGCTTGCCGATCACGATGGGATGGCGTCCCAGTTTGTCGCGCGCCGCAATAATCGCGCCGGGGGTCAGGATCAACATCGTGCAGGATCCTTTCACCTGGTCGTATACATTGACGATCCCGCTGGTAAAATCCTCCCCTTCGCTGATGAGCATGGCCACCAGTTCGGTCGCATTCACTCCTCCCTGGCTGGTTTCGGTAAAGTGCTGCCGCTTCTTCAGGAACTTGTTCTCCAGCTCGTCCAGATTGGCGATCTTGCTGACCGTGCTGACCGCAAAGGTTCCCAGGTGAGAATCTACCAGCATCTGCTGGGCCTCCGTGTCGCTGATCACGCCGATCCCCGCACGACCCCTGAACTCCTTAAGGCTGCTGTCGAATTTGTTCCTGAAATAACCGTCCTCGATGCTGTGAATGGCCCGCTGGAACCCGGTGTGTTCATCATAGATGGCCATCCCGGCGCGCTTGGTGCCGAGGTGGGAATGGTAATCGGTCCCGTAATAGACATCGGGGACGCAATCGGTCCTGGAGATGGTTCCGAAAAAGCCGCTCATACGATCCGTTCGTTAAAGGAAGCGCAAAGATAGAATTTAATGGACTCGTTTCTAAAAAACCGAAACCGGTTTTTCGAACATGATGTTCCTGTAGTGAATATTGCTCATATAAGCCCAGAACGCAGATCCGAATTTCCGTGTACGGACCAGCGTTTTCATGAACCGCCATGCGATGGACTTTCGTCCGTGGCAAGCGCCTGTGCGCTCACCTGTTTCGGCGTGGACGACCGCCAGTATCCCCGATGATGTGGAACAGGTTCCTGTAGCTCACATTCGTGTTCAGGGCCCAGATCGAGGACCTGAAGCTTCGTGTATTCCACCACGACCGGATGAACCGCCGGGCGATCTTGCGCCTGCTAAACGTCAGCCGGTAAACCCGCCGCAGTTCAGCTTTCAGGTCTTCCGGGGAGATGGCATCGGGACGGTACACCACATCAAGTCCGTGATAGTACTTCCAGTCGGAAGGATAATCGGCACGGAAGATCTTGCCGGCACCATGAATGCGGTCGTACAGCGGGGTTCCCGGGAACGGGGTCATGACATTCGGCTGGGTGATATCGAACGGGCTGCGCTGCATAAACCGGAGCCGGTCGCGAATATCCTGCGCAGTGTCATTTTCCATTCCG
>DAIRDK010000373.1:0-1631 GCA_036796175.1 Bacteroidales bacterium
GGTATTCCGCAGCGACGACCGCGGGAATACCTGGCAGGTGATCAGCGATGACCTCACGGCCATGATCGACCGCAATACCTGGCCGGTCATGGGGAAATACTGGAGCACCGATGCGGTGCAGAAAGATGTTTCGACCTCCCTGTACGGTACGATCGTTTCCCTCGACGAATCCCCGGTGAAAGAAGATCTCCTGTATGTCGGCACGGATGACGGAGTGATCCAGGTCACCGAAGATGCCGGGAAGAACTGGAAAAAGAAAGACCGGTTTCCGGGCATCCCGGAACATACATATGTAAGTGATGTTTATGCTTCGCGGTTCGACGAAAATATCGTTTTCGCTAGCTTCGACAACACCCTGCGCGACGACTTCAAACCCTACTTGCTGAAGAGCACGGACAAGGGGAATACGTGGGAAAACATCTCGGGAAACCTGCCGGCCAACGGCGCCGTCCATTCATTCCAGCAGGACCAGATCAATCCCGACCTCCTCTTCGCCGGGACTGAATTCGGGATCTTTTTCACCCTCGACGGGGGGACGAACTGGATCCAGCTCAAGGCGGGCCTGCCGACGATCTCCGTGAAGGACATGGCCATCCAGAAGCGGGAAAACGACCTGGTGCTGGCGACCTTCGGACGGGGATTCTATATCCTTGACGATTACTCTCCCCTGCGTTACCTGACGAAGGAGAACCTCGGCCAGGCGGGTTACCTGTTCCCCGTGAAGGATGCGCTGATGTACATCCAGACCGACAACAAGTATGGCCAGGGATCTACGGTATATGTAGCTAAAAACCCGGATTTCGGAGCCATCTTCACCTACTATGTAAAGGATGTCCCCAAGACCAAACGCGAGATCCGCAAGGAGAAGGAAGCGGAATTGTTCAAGAAGGGGGAACCGATCCCCCAGCCCGGTGAATCTGAACTTAGGGCTGAACAGGCTGAGATCGCCCCTTACCTGACCTTCACCATATATGATGCGTCAGGAACCCCGGTACGGGTGCTGACGAAAAGCGCATCCAAGGGGATCAACCGGATCAGCTGGGACCTGCGGTACCAGTCCACCCGGGCCGTGGACGCAACGAAACAGTTCGATCCCCTCTCGACCAACGGCAGCGGCGTTCTGGCCATGCCCGGCAAATACACGGTCACGATGTCGCTCACGGCAGGTGGCGAGACGAACGTGCTGGCCGGACCGGTCGGATTCAACGCCGTACTGCTGAACAATGCCACGCTGGCTGCTGCCGACCGGAGCGGACTGACCGGTTTCCATAAACAAGTTGCGGAACTCACCCATGTCATGCAGGGCACCGAGAACTATGCAGAAGACCTGCTGGCTCGCAGCCGGGATATCCTGCAGGCCCTGAACAGCACGCCCGGTGCTCCGGCCGACCTGGCCAAACAGGCCCGCGACCTGGTGTCGGAGCTGGATACCATCCTGAACGTGAAATTTAACCGGGATACCGGGAAACCCAGCGACGAAGAGAATCCCCCGGCCCCGGTAACACTGAATGCCAGGTTGTCCAAACTCACCTGGGTCTCCTGGTCGAGCACTTCCGAACCCACCCAGGGGATGCGTGACGCCTACCGCATCCTGCAGAAGGAGTTCCCTCCCGTGTACAACCGGATCAAGG
>DAIRDK010000374.1:0-1623 GCA_036796175.1 Bacteroidales bacterium
GGCTCGGCGGGTACCAGACGGGAGGCACCATTCACCTGGTGGTGAACAACCAGCTCGGGTTTACCACGAATTACCTCGACGGTCGCTCCAGCACCTATTGCACCGATGTGGCAAAAACATTGCTATGCCCGGTATTCCATGTGAACGCCGACGATGTGGAAGCGGTGGTTTTCACGATTCAGATGGCGATGGAGTTCCGTGCCAGGTTTCACAAGGACGTTTTTATCGATCTGCTGGGCTACCGCAAATACGGCCACAACGAGAGCGATGAGCCCCGATTCACCCAGCCGGTCCTCTACAAGATCATCGAGCAGCATCCCGATCCGCTGGAGATCTATGTCGGCAGGCTGGATGCTGAAAACACCCTGTCCTCCATTGACCTTGCAGGCATCCGTTCCCGGATCACTGCCGGTCTCGAACAAGCCCTGGAGCGATCCAAAACCATTGAAAAGGGGGATATCACCCCGTTCCTGTCCGATCTCTGGAGGCCGTATCGCCGGGCCCTGCCCGAAGAGCTATGCAAGTCGCCTGAAACGGGGGTATCCAGGGAGCAACTTCTGCTCATTTCAGAAAAGCTCACTTTGCTTCCCGAAGGAAAATCCTTCTTCAAAAAGATCCATAAACTGCAGTCGGACCGCCGCGAGATGGTTGCGAACGACAGGCTCGACTGGGCCATGGGCGAACTCCTTGCCTACGGTTCCCTGCTGCTGGAAGGACATCCGGTGCGCATCAGCGGCCAGGACTCCCAGCGGGGGACCTTCTCCCACCGTCATGCCGTGCTCACCGTGGAGGATTCAGAAGAAAAGTACACTCCGCTGGAGCATTTGTCGCCCGCCCAGGCGAAGTTCCGGATCTACAATTCCCTCCTGTCGGAATACGGCGTACTGGGCTTTGAATATGGATATGCTTTCGGGGATCCCGAAGCGCTGGTGATCTGGGAGGCTCAGTTCGGGGATTTCAGCAACGGAGCCCAGGTGATCATCGACCAATACCTCAGCAGCGCCGAGGACAAGTGGAAGCTGATGAACGGACTGGTGCTGATGCTGCCGCACGGGTACGAAGGACAAGGGCCCGAGCATTCAAGCGCCCGCCTGGAGCGGTTCCTGAACCTCTGCGGGCACCTCAACATGCAGATCGTGAACTGCACGACACCGGCCAACCTGTTCCACGTCCTGAGAAGGCAGCTGTACCGGCCTTTCCGAAAGCCACTGGTCATCTTCACGCCGAAAAGTCTGCTTCGTCACCCGGCGTGTGTCTCATCGCTGAATGATCTCACCAACGGAGGATTCCGCGAGGTCATCGACGATTTGTCCGATCCGGCCAAAGTGAAGAAAGTCGTATTCTGTTCCGGGAAGATCTATTACGACATTGCCGAAGAAAAGCAGAAACAGAACAAGCAGGAAGTGGCGCTGGTCCGGCTGGAACAGCTCTATCCCTTACCCCTCAACCAGCTGAATGAGGTCATTGCCCGGTATGCATCGGCCAAAACATTCGAATGGATCCAGGAAGAACCGGTGAACATGGGGGCCTGGCAGTACATCGCCCAGAACTTCAAAGTGAAGAAGCTGATGCACACGGCCCGTCCTGCCAGCGGAAGCCCGGCCACCGGCTCCTCGAAGCTTC
>DAIRDK010000375.1:0-1578 GCA_036796175.1 Bacteroidales bacterium
CTTCAGCATTGCAAGACCTTCTCCGAACGGCTGAACGAATTCCCTTGCAAGGTGAATTACATCAGCCGGTGTAAATCGGCCAAAGCCCAGAAAAAGATTCTCGCCGAACTCGAAGCCGGCACACTGGATATCCTGATCGGCACTCACCGGCTCCTCGGCAAAGACATTAGATTCAAGAACCTCGGGCTGCTGATCATCGATGAGGAACAAAAATTCGGTGTGGCGGCCAAAGAGAAGATCCGGCAGATGCGGGTGAACGTCGATACCCTGACCCTTACGGCCACGCCGATCCCGAGAACCCTGCAATTCTCGATGATGGGCGCGCGGGACCTCTCCATCATCAACACCCCGCCGCCCAACCGGTACCCGGTTCAGACCGAAGTTCACCCGTTCAACGAGACCATCATCCGGGAGGCGATATTGTACGAAGTTTCCAGGGGCGGGCAGGTGTTTTTCGTCAATACCCGCGTTCAGAATATCCTGGATGTGGCCGGAATGGTCCAGCGGCTGGTCCCGAAGGTCAGGATCGCCGTGGCGCACGGACAGATGGAAGGGGCGAAACTGGAACGGATCATGGTGGATTTCATCGAAGGGGATTATGACGTCCTGGTTTCCACCACCATCATTGAATCGGGACTGGATATTCCCAATGTCAATACCATCATTATCAATGACGCCCACCATTACGGGCTCAGTGATCTGCACCAGTTGAGGGGGCGGGTGGGCCGAAGCAATAAAAAGGCCTTCTGCTACCTCCTGGCGCCGCCGGTCACAACGCTGACGGCCGAAGCCAGGAAACGGCTCCAGGCGATCGAGGAGTTCGCCGAACTGGGAAGCGGCTTCAACATCTCCATGCGGGATCTCGATATCCGGGGGGCGGGAAATATCCTCGGCAGCGAGCAGAGCGGGTTCATTTCGGAGATCGGCTTCGAGATGTACCAAAAGATCCTCGACGAAGCCATCCAGGAGCTCAAGGAACAGGAGTTCAAGGAGCTGTATGCTGAAGAGAAACCCAAAGAGTTCAGCCGCGACTGCGTGATCGAGACGGACCTTGGCATCCTGATCCCCGACCATTACATCAGCAATATCACCGAGCGGCTGAGCCTGTACAAGGAACTGGACGGGATCGAAACAGAAGCGGAGCTGGACCGGTTCCGGATGCGGCTGATCGACCGGTTTGGGCCGGTTCCGCCCGAGACCGACGCGCTGTTCAACACCATCCGTCTGCGCTGGCTGGCCCGCAGAACAGGATTCGAGCGGCTGGTGCTGAGAAACCAGCGTTTGTCGGCCTATTTCATCAGCAACCCGGAATCAGGGTATTTCCAGTCGGAAGAGTTCAGCCGGATCCTTAAGTTCCTCCAGGAAAATCCGACGTTCGGCCGGTTGAGGGAAGACCGGGACAAACTCACCCTGTCGGTCCGCAATGTCGAAAGCATAAACACTGCGGCTGAACGAATTGAACAACTGCTCTCCTGATTTTTTTATTACCTTTGGACCATTCTGCAGATATGGAATTTATCATCATTTTACTGCTGATCCTGCTCAACGGCATCTTTGCCATGTTTGAGATCGCGCTGG
>DAIRDK010000376.1:0-1578 GCA_036796175.1 Bacteroidales bacterium
ATTTTCGAAAAACTTGTCGATGATCCGCTGCAGTTCTTTCTTCGACCGGTACTTCCCGCTCATGGCCCGCCGGATCACATCGGCATCAGCCAGATCAAGCCCCGCAAAGTGGTGGCAGATCTTCAGCACATCCTCCTGGTAAACCATCACCCCGAAGGTTTCCTTCAGCTGTTCCTCCATCACCGGGTGCAGGTACTTGAATTTTCCGGGATGGTGAAACCGGTAGATATATTCCTTCATCATCCCCGACCGCGCCACGCCGGGACGTATGATCGAGCTGGCAGCCACCAGCGTGCGGTAGTTGTCGCACCGCAGTTTCTTCAGCAGTCCGCGCATGGCCGGACTTTCTACGTAAAAGCAGCCAATGGTGCGGGCCGAGCGAAGCAACTCTTTGACTTTTTCGTCCTTCTTGAACCTTGCAATATCGTGTACGTCGACGCTGATCCCCCGGTTCTTTCTCACGATGGACGCGGCTTCATAGATGTGACCGATCCCCCGCTGACTGAGGATATCCAGCTTTTCGAACCCAATGTCCTCGGCCACGTACATGTCCCACTGGGTGGTGGGGAAACCCTTCGGGGGCAGGTCCAGCGCGGTATAGGCAGTGATTGGGGCATCGGAGATCAGGACCCCTCCGGCATGGATGGAACGGATGTTCGGGAAATCGGTCATCATCTCCCCGATCCGCTGTATGTTCCTGATGATACTGTTGCTGTTGCCCGCATCCCCGGGGTTTTTCAGGAAAGCATCCAGTTCGTTCTTCGGCAGTCCGTGAACCTTCCCCAGTTCCCTGTAGATGGAGTTCCCCTTGAACGTGGACATCGCCCCCAGCAGGGCCGTATGCTGATGCCCGTATCGCTTGAAGATATAATCGAGCACCTGGTCTCGTTCCTTCCAGGAATAATCGATATCGAAGTCGGGTGGCGAAGTCCGTTTCGGGTTGATGAACCGTTCGAAGTAGAGGTCGAGGTCGATGGGATCCACGTCGGTGATCTTGAGGCAATAGGCGACGATGCTGTTGGCCCCGCTGCCCCTGCCGACATGGTAAAACCCTCTGTTCATGGAATAGCGGATGATATCCCAGGCGATCAGGAAATAAGCGGCAAAGCCCATGCGGTCGATCACATCCAGCTCGTGCCGGATCCGGCGGGCGGCTTCGGCATGGGTTACGCCATAGCGATATTCAAGGCCGTCCAGTGCCAGTTTCTCCAGCAGTACCCGATCGTCGTAAGCGGTGCCGGTGAACGTTTTCCGGTTCTTGCAGCTCTTCAGGTCAAAATCGATCGTGCATTCGTCAGCCAGCCGTTCGGTGTTCCGGATGATCTCAGGGAAGTCGGCGTACAGCTTCAGCAGGTCGTCGCGCGGGATGAAGCGTTCATCGGGCCGGCACACCTGGTGAGGCTCCAGGCGGGTGAGCAGCACGTTGTGGTCGATGGCGCGGAGGTTCCGGTGAAGTTCATAGTCCGCATCATGGTCCACAGTAACCGGCGCGAGGATCACGGCGCGGCTGAGGAGGGAGCGGTCGCGTCAAAGGCGAAGGCGGGTGAGGTCGGCAGGGGTCACGCCTAGCGGCGAATT
>DAIRDK010000377.1:0-1532 GCA_036796175.1 Bacteroidales bacterium
CGTGGATGCCCGGCCCCGGTCCGATGTCGATCAACCGGTCTGCATGGCGGATGAACGCATCGTCATGTTCCACTACGATGACCGTATTTCCCTGGTCACGCAGTTCCTTCAGGATCCCGATCAGGGCGTCTGTGTCCCGGGGATGCAGTCCCACCGAGGGCTCATCGAACACATACAGGATCCCGCTAAGTCCGGTAAATGCCTGGGCGGCCAGCTTCAGCCGGCGCGATTCTCCGCCCGAGAGGGAAAGGGAGTCCCGGTTGCAGGTAAGATACCCGAGCCCGAGCCGCTTCAGCACGTCGGTCTGCCTGACCACTGAGGCCAGGATGGGCCGGGCGACAGACAGGTCCTTCCCGTCGAATGACACCGTTTTTGCCCATTCCCCCAGTTCATCGAGCTGCATGGAGGAGAAATGGGCGATATTCCGGCCGCTGACCGTGACCGACAGGGCCGACGGATTCAGCCGGGTTCCGTGACATGCCGGGCAAGTCCCGGTGCGGACGAAACGGAGGATATTCTTGTTGCGGTCGCGCTTCAGGATCGCCTCCATCACCGGAAGGATCCCTTTGTATGTCCCCATTTCGCGGGGCTTTGCCGTGATCCCGCTCCAGCGCATCCTCGATTCGAGCGGATGCTTGCCGTATGGGATCTCTATCTTGTCGGTGCCGTACAGGACAATGTGTTTCTGTTCCGGCGTCAGGTCTTTCCAGGGGATGTCGACGCTGAATCCTTCTGCGTTGCATACCTGGTTCAGGACATCCATGGTGACCTGCGAGTAGATGATATAACCGCTCGGGGTCGTGATGGACAATGCTCCTTCGCGCAAGGTCTTGTCCGGATCGGCGATGAGGAGGTCCACATCCAGCCGGTCGCTCACGCCTAGTCCGTGGCACTCCGGGCAGGCTCCGGAAGGTGTGTTGAAGGAAAAGAGACTGCGGTTGATAGGTACCGGTTCGTGGTCGGATGATGCCTTTCCTGTTCTGGCAAAGAGCAGCCGCAGGTGGTCGTAGATGCCCGTGATGGTTCCGACCGTCGAGCGTATGCTTCCTGTTCCGGTTTCCTGCTGCACGGCGATCGCCGGTGGAATCCCCCCGATCTTTTCCACATCGGGTTTGCGGATCTTGCCGAGGAACTGCCGCGCATGAGAGGAGAACGATCCGAGGTAACGCGTTTCGGCTTCCCGGTACAGGACATCAAAAACGAGAGACGATTTTCCCGAACCCGATACACCGGTCACAATGATGAGCTGGTTCTTCGGGATCTCCAGGGAGACGGACCGAAGATTGTGCTCGGAAGCACCGGTGATCCGGATGGAGCCGGTTGAGGTCATGGAGTGCGGCGTAACATGGATTCGTTGCCGCGTTATTTCAGTTCGAACGTACTTGTGCCGATCTCTGAATCATCCGTGAATACCGAAACCGTATACCGCCCTTTCATGGCCGGCTTGTCGGTGTCCTTCTTGGTCCAGTTCACGCAAAGGTTCATGGCTTTGCCCTGGTAATCGATATCCTCCCGGATGGAGAAGGGGTTGG
>DAIRDK010000378.1:0-1505 GCA_036796175.1 Bacteroidales bacterium
ATACGGCTAAGGCCTTTAACGACCGCCTGAATTTCGACGGGGTTGTCCTGACCAAGTTGGACGGGGATACCCGCGGCGGTGCAGCCCTGAGCATCAAATCAGTGGTGGATAAGCCGATCAAATTCGTGGGGATCGGGGAGAAACTGGACGCCATCGATATCTTTTATCCCCAGCGTATGGCCGACCGGATCCTGGGCATGGGCGATATCGTATCCCTGGTCGAAAAGGCCCAGGAACAGTACGATGAGGAAGAAGCCAAGAAGCTCCAGAAGAAGATCGCGAAGAACCAGTTTGATTTTAACGATTTTCTCTCTCAGATCAGGCAGATCAAGAAAATGGGGAATGTCAAGGACCTGATGGGCATGCTGCCGGGCATGGGGAAAGCCATCAGGAACCTGGATATCGACGACAATGCGTTCAAGGGGATCGAAGCGATCATCTATTCGATGACCCCGGCAGAACGGGAAAATCCTGCTCTCATCAACGGCAGCCGCAGAAAACGGATCGCCGAAGGATCCGGCACCAGCATCCAGGAAGTGAACCGGCTGCTGAAGCAGTTCGATGAGACCCGCCGGATGATGAAAATGGTAACCGCCAACAAAGGCAGGAACATGGCCAATCTCATGCGAAACATGCGTCAAAATTGAAGTATGATTTTACTGGATGGAAAACTGATCGCCGAGCAGATCAAACGGGAGATCGCCAGGGAGGTTGCAGGGAACCTGCTCGACAAGGGAAATCCTGCGCCACACCTGGCCGCTGTGCTGGTAGGGGAGGACCCCGCGAGCCAGACTTATGTCGCCGGCAAAGAAAAAGCCTGCCGTGAGGTGGGTTTTACCTCGTCGGTATACCGTTACCCGGAGAATGTCACCGAGAAACAGATCCTGGAAACCGTGGATTTCCTGAATAACGATCCGGAAGTGGACGGTTTCATCGTTCAGCTTCCCCTGCCGAAACACATCAATGAACAACGGATCATCGAGCGGATCCGGCCTTCCAAGGATGTCGACGGATTCCACCCGGTGAACATCGGCCGGATGGTGCTGAACCTGCCTGCGTACCTGCCTGCCACCCCATTCGGCATCATGACCCTGCTGGAACGCTATAACGTCGAAACCGAAGGAAAACATTGTGTGGTGCTCGGACGGAGCCATATCGTCGGAACGCCCATCAGCATCCTGCTGTCACGCAAAAACCAGCCCGGCAACTGCACCGTTACGCTGTGCCACAGCTACACCCGGGATATGGCTGAGATCACCCGCCAGGCCGACATCCTCATCGTTGCCATGGGCAAACTCGGGTTCGTGACCGCCGATATGGTGAAACAGGATGCGGTGGTGGTGGATGTGGGAATTCACCGCGTTCCCGCCGACGACACCAAATCGGGATTCCGGCTCAAAGGGGATGTGCGCTTTGCCGAAGTGTCGAAAAAATGCAGCTACATCACCCCGGTTCCGGGCGGTGTGGGGCTGATGACCATCGTTTCACTCCTTCAGAATACAATG